>DASYAR010000057.1:0-16831 GCA_036501235.1 Planctomycetaceae bacterium | reverse complement strand
CCAAAAAGACGATCACACTGGCAGGCCGAAACGTCGAATTGTTCGAAGATCCTGCGCACGCTCTGAGCTGGCTGGCGACGACGGCCGGTCCGCCTCCTTCCACGTCGACGGCCGGTCCGCAGGAATGGACGACTGTTGGAGGCGACGCCTCCCGTAACGCTCCCAGCGCCGGCGGCAGCCCTTACTTGAACCGCGGTTGGCGCGTCAGCACGCTCGACGAGGCGACGAGTTTCCACGAATACGATTTGCTTCTCTTCCGCACGTTCGAAGCGCGCCGTTCCACGGTTTCCACCACGGACGACGAGACGACGGCCCCGTCGGTGCCGTCCATGCAACCTTTGATCGTGGACGATCTGGTGATCATCCGCAGCATCGGCGATGTACGCGCCTACGACGTGCTGACGGGCCGCCTGGTCTGGGCCACCGGTGAAAAAGACGAGTTCCTGCACAAAGTGCTGGAAGCCAACGCGGGGCCCCAGGCGCAGGTTTCCGGAAACGCGCTGGTCTCGTTCTTCGTCGCCAGCCGCGCCTGGGACGACACGACGTTCGGCACTCTCAGCAGCGACGGCGAATTCGTCTTCGCCATCGAAGACCTGCAGATGAATCCGGGCCTCATGGAGCAGCACCTGACCGGGAAGTGGCACAATTACAATCGGCTCGTCGCCTACGACGTGAAGACGGGGCGCGCCATGTGGGAAGCCGGCGGACCGCGCGGCGCCGCTGAAGACACGTTGGCGGCGTCATTCTTTCTCGGAGCGCCGCTGGTGCTCGACCGCAGGCTGTATTGCCTGGTTGAGACGGGGGGCGACGTGCGGCTGGTGGTGCTCGACCCGCGCACCGGACGCCTCGACTGGCAACAAACCCTCACGACGCCGACTCCCACCGACGTGCCGGCCGTGTTTACGCGCCGACAATCGGGCCTGTCTCCCTCGTTTTCAGGGGATATTCTTGTTTGTCCGATCGGATCCGAGCAGGTCGTGGCATTGAGCCTGGCCCAACGCACCTTATCATGGCGATATCGACTGCTGCAACCGGACGAGCTCTACGAGCCGGCCATCAGGCGTCGGCCCGGCCTGCGCCCTAACCTGGCCCGCCCGCCGGGCCTCGCCAATCTGGACCAGAACGGCTGGCTCGACTCCCACGTGACGATTGCCGACCTGCGCGTCATCGTCACGCCCCGCGATTCCGACGACCTGTACTGCCTCAATCTGCTCGACGGTTCGCTGGCCTGGAAGAAGCCGCGCGGCGAAGGACTGTTCGTCGCTGGAATTCATCGCGGCAAGGTGCTGGTCGTGGGACGGAGCTTCGTCACGGCGTTGAAGCTGGTCGACGGCGAGCCGGCGTGGCCCAACCCGGCCAGTCTCCCGGTTCCCAGTGGACGCGGTTTCGTCGCCGGAGATTATCTGCAATTGCCCCTGTCGACTGCCGAAGTGGCGACGATCAGCCTGCATGACGGGCGCGTGGTGGCCAGGGCGCGGTCCCTGGAGGGCAATGTGCCCGGCAATCTGGCCGCCGTTCGTGGGACGGTCGTCTCGCAAGGGGGCGACTTTGTCGAAGTTTATCGGCAGCTCGACGCGCTCGAAGCCGAGATCGCCGGTGCGCTGGCGCAGAATCCCAATGATTCCCAGGCATTGGCGCTGCGGGGTGAAATTCAATTGCAGCGCGGCAAGACGGCCGAGGCATACGCCGATTTGAAGCGCGCACTCGAATTGAAATCCGACGACACGGCCATCCGGTCGCTGCTCGTGGGAAGTCTGTTGGAAGGGCTGAGGGTCGATTTCGACGCGTATCGCGGGTTGGACGGAGAAATCGAATCGTTGATCACAGCCCCTGACGAGCGTTCGACCTATCTGTGGCTCAAGGCGATGGGGCTGAATCGTGCTGGTGAGGCTCCGGCCGCGCTCGCGGCACTGCTGAAATTCGGCGATCCCCGCATTGCCGACCAGCAGCTCGAACGGATCGACGGAGCGCTGGTGGTGCGGCGCGATCGGCTGGTGCGCGCCCGAGCGGCCGAGCTGCTTGCCAACGCGACTCCGAAATTGCGCGATCGGTCCGCCAACCTCGTCGCGGCGGATGCTCAGGCGCTGCGCAGCCAGAACGACGGCGCCGGCCTGAGACGTTTGTTCCGATACTTCGGCGGTTCGATGGTGTGGGCGGGCCTGGACCGGCTCAATGTCGACATGCCGCTCGATGCCGACTGGCTTGCCGACGAGATTCGACTGGAATCGCTGACCAAGTCCACGGATCCGCAGGTGGCCGCGACGGCAGCCGCTCGGCTGGTGCAACTTTTTCTCACGGCTGAACGCCCGCGCGATGCTCTGGCAGCGGCCCGGCGTCTGGCGGAGCGCTGGCCCGACGTGATCGCGATCGACGGCAAGACGGGACACGCTCTGGCTGCCGATTGGCTGGAGCGAAAGGAAATCCGTCGCGAGGCCGCTCTCGAAGCCCCGTGGCCCGCCGGGATGATCGAAGTCGAGCGGCTCGGCGCCATCGGCGCCGCCGCGGATCGGCATTACGAAATCCCCCTCGTCGGTGAGCGCGGTCAGTACTTTCAAGACACGCTGGTGCAAATCAGCTTCAACTGGAGAGACGTTTCCGCCCGCGATTCGTTCGGACGTCAATTATGGAAATTCGCGCTCGATGTTCCCGTCGCGCAGCGGCAGCCGCAGCTCAATCGGGCCTATGCGAGCGGCCACTTCGTGCTGCTGTCGATCGGCTCGGAATTGCTGGCGATCGACGTGCTGGGGACGGCCGACGCGCCAGGTCCGCGGCTCTTGTGGAGCCACAGCATGCGCTCGTCCGGCGGCAGGGAAGGCATCCCCCAGCGCCGTGTCCCCCTCAATTTGCGAAAGCGGTTCGTCTACAATGAGATGGGAGAACTGGCCGGAACGATCGGTCCCGTCACGGGCGATCACGTCACCGTGCTGGCCGGACGCAAACTGATGGCGCTCGATCCGTTCACCGGCAAGGCGATGTGGGCTCGTGAAGGAATCTTGCCGGGGACCGAACTGTTCGGCGACGAACGCGTGATTTATGCCGTCGCTCCCGATGCGGCCGTTGCTGCGGTGTACGACGCGGTCGACGGCAGGCTGCTCGGCGAACGCGCCTTGCCCCCGGCCACCAAACGCGTTGACGCGGTGGGCGCCCACGTCGTCACCTGGAGGGTGAAAGCCGGCCGACAAGTGCTGGCGCGATTCGATCCGTGGTCGGGCAAGGATTTGTGGACTCGCAATTTCGAAGACACGGCGCAACTCGCCCTGATCGACTTCGACGAGGCGGCCGTTCTCGAGATTTCGGGAAGTCTCACTGTGGTTTCGCTTGCCGACGGCACGGTGCGATTCACGGCGGCTACCGAGCCGGAACCGGACCTCCGCCAATTGCACGCGATTCGCTCGCGGGACCAGTACGTCGTGATCGCGAATCAGCCGGCCGACCTGACCGGCTGGCAGCACGTTCCGCAGGTGATTGCCGTGAATGGCCGGGTTTACGGATTCGATCGGAAAACGGGGAGTCGCCTATGGGCGACCGAGGTGTACCGGCAGGGAATTGATTTGAATCAACCCGCCGAGTTGCCCGTCTTGACGTTTCTGTGCCATTACTCGTTGCCGAAGAGCAATCAGCCCGGCCTCCGCAGCTTCTTCGGTTTGACGTGCCTGGACAAGCGCAACGGCCGGCTGGTCGTCGACAATCGCGAATTCGACGAACAGTTGCTGTTCGTCGAGTATTCGGCGGACTCCGATCAGAAGCAAATTGATTTGCGGCTGTTCCGGTCGATCTTGCGGCTGAACCTCACTGATAAGCCTTATCTCCCAACCCCGCCATAGCACCCCCGAATTCGCGAAGCAGAGCTTCGGCCGCTGCATTCCCAAGCGGAGCTTGGGAACGAGATGAATCGGCCGCACTCAAAACGGACGACGGCAGACGGAGAGCGCCTGCCACTCTGAACCGGCCGGATTGGACTTGGAGCGGCATACGAAATGCTCTATACAGTCCGCTGCCGCAAACAAGCGCAATGAATGCCCTTGGGAGCGGCCGGATTGTAATTCCTGCATGCAATCCGAGACGAAATTACAAATGCACTGGCATGGAGGCCGGCATGGTTCCGATGACGCTCGCGGTGGCTGCGGTCTTGGGCATGGGTGGCGATCTGGAGGACGGAGTTTACGACTTCAGCGGCCAGAATTGCCACTACTGCCGCAAGATGGATCCTATCGTCCGGCGTCTCCAACGGAACAACTATCCCATTCGAACGATTGAATGCGAATCGAATTTCGAACTCGTCAAGCGCTATAATATCGCCACGATTCCCGCGTTCCTTCTGATCATTAACGGTCAGGAAAAAGCCAGGCTCAACGGCGAGGTTTCACAGGACGCTTTGATTCAGTTCTGTAACCGCGTCCCGCGGCCCCAGGAGGCGTCGGATTCGTTGGGCGCTCCCGCGGGATTGCCCAGCCAGCCGGCAGATCGCCGCGATACCGAGTTCCCGGCGCCCACGGCAACGGCCCCCCCGAAACAGGCCGCGCCCGACAAATCGGGCATCAATTGGCCTTTTGGTTCACGCAAAAAAGAAGAGCCGACTCGTAATCCGCCGGCCAACGCCATTCCGCGGGGCAAAGCCGACGATCGTCAGAAGATCGCGGTCCCCGTGCTGGGAAATCCGCTGGCAGCCAGCGTTCGCATTCGCGTGCGGGACGCGAACGGGGATTCGTTCGGTTCGGGAACGATCATCGACAGCGGCGTCGGCCAGACCATCATCGTGACCTGCGGTCACATCTTTCGCAATTGGGACAAACAAGCGGTCATCGAGATCGACTGGTTCGACAAAGGCCGCGAAAAGACGATGGTCGGCAAACGTCTGTATCACGACCTGAAGGCCGACGTCGGGCTGATCACGATCAATTCCGATTGCGTGCCGAGCTGCCGCGTGGCGCCCGTGGGAACGAAAATCGTCAAAGGTTCTCCGGTGACGACGGTCGGCTGCAGTGGCGGCGAGAGGCCGACCGTGCAACATCTGAAAATTACGGCGCTCAACCGCTTCGAGGGCCCCGACAATATCGAAGTCGGCGGCATGCCGGTCGTGGGACGTTCGGGCGGGGGCCTGTTCACCAAAGACGGAGAGTTGATCGGCGTCTGTTCGGGCGCCGACGAGAAGTACAAGGAAGGCTACTACATCGGCCTGAAGACGTTGCACGATCTGCTGGATCATTGTCATTTGAGCCGGCTCTATCGCGCGGGAAGTGCGGATGAAAACGCCGCGCCGCTGGGCGGCTCAGCCATTGAGCAGGTCGCGTTGGGCGGGGTCGACGAGGAAGCAGACGACCTGGGCGACAGCCAACAAGTTGCCGCTCCCGCACCGCAGAAACGCAACGTAAAATCAGGGATCGCGAAGGCCCAACCCGGGCGGCGTTCGCTCGAACGTACGGCGGCCGAGGATACCGGCGCGATTGACGCGGCGCTGGCAGAGGCTGGAGAAGCCGAGATCGTGTGCATCATCCGCCCGGTCAATCAGCCGGGCGCTGCGAGCCGCGTGGTGATTTTGAATCGCGCCAGCCGGCGATTCGTCGAATACCTGGCCGATGAGTTGGACGACCGCCCCGAGATCCTCGAAACGACGCTCAAGGCACAGGACGAGCAGCCCCGTGCGCGCAAGACCCCGTCGACGCAGAAGGTCAAACGGCCGACGACGCCCGACAGGAACGAGGCGACCACCGTAGACGCGGCAGAACCCAAATCGCCCGGCCCGCAGGCCTATCGCCGAAATCGCTCGCAGTAGGTCGTATTCACCTCCGGCCTCATTGACCGGAAGCGTGAGCTCTTGTTTCTGTCGGAGCGCGCCACCTCGGATTTTGGCCACGGATCGCGGCTGCTCGGGATCGAGCCGATTACGGGCGAATGGGAAATAAGGGGATGGGGGATACACGAATGCGTTCCGGCGGTGCCATTGGAGGAGCGATCGCTTGATTTGCTGCGGTGTCAGGAATGATGACCTGCGACGCCTCCGATTCGTCGTGCTGCGTTTGCAACACGCGATCCGTTGAATAGGTATTTCTGCATCCCCTCATCCCCCTATTTCTGCCTCTCGATCGTTCGGCAATCTCAATTGCCGGAATTGCAATTTTTACACGCGGAAATGCACGATTCCCGTCTTGACGAGAATCTCGCGGTATGCAAAATTCCGCCACCTCAAACCGCCTTCCGTTTCCGATTGAGCTCTGCGGCGCGTTCCCGACGCGCGAGGGCGAGGTGACGAACGGAGTTTTCACCTCAGGCGGAAACGATTCATCACCGGCATGCAAAGGAGTGCAGCTCCCGTGAGAAAACTGATTCTGACAGCCACCGGGTTCGTCTGTCTGGCCGGGGGAGCCTATTTCCTGACGCCCGCCCAGGGACAGGACAACGGCAAGACCCGCAAAGAAGCCCCGGCCGCGGAAGACAAAGACATCCCGCATCGCATCGGCGTCGTCGACGTCGACTACATCTTCGAGAATTACAAGAAGGTGAATGCCGAGGTGGAGGAGCTGAAGGATGAGGCCCGCAAGACCGACGAAAAGCTCAAGGTCATGCAACGGCAGGGGCAGGACAAATACGAGGAATACAAAACATTGAAAGATGGATCGTCTGAAAAGAAGGCGATGGAAGAAAGGCTGACGCAGCTCCAGGCCCTATTCGAAGCCAAGAAGAAATCGTTTCAGAACGAAATCAAGCGCGAGCAGGCCAAGATGCAGCTCACGATCTACCAGGAGATTCAGGACGCCGTCAAAGTCGTCGCCAATCACAACAACATCACGCTGGTCGTCAAGGCTTCGCGGAATGAAACCGGCAGTGCCAGCGACCCGATGCGAACGCAGGTCATGATGAATCAGGCCTGCATCTTTCACCGTAAGCAGGACGACATGACCGAGACGGTCCTGAACCTGCTCAATAAGAAATACCTCCGCGAAAACCCCGAAGCCGCCAACGCCGTCACTCCGGCCGGAAATGAAGAGCCGGCGGCCAAAAGGAAGCCGAGCAAGGTCAAAACGGCGAACGGCACGAAGGCCGCCGAATGACGCCGCTTCGTCGCGGGCGGCGTCTGGGCGCCGCCCGCCGCGTCCTTTCCTCTGGTGCGGAGCCGCCATGAAACACAGGTCACAACGAACAATCGCGAAGGGGGCAGTCGTCTCGGGAGTGGGTTTTCTCACCGGGGCCGACATCAACCTCCGCTTCCTCCCCGCGGCGGCAGGGCACGGCGTCGCCTTCCTGCGGACCGACAAGCTGTGCGCTCCTCCCATTCCGGCCCTGGTGTCGTACACGATTCCCCGGTCGCGCCGCACGGCCATCGCCCGCTGCGGAATCGTCGTCGAGATGGTCGAGCACGTGCTGGCGGCACTGGCCGGACTGCAGATCGATAACTGCCTGGTCGAGCTCGACGGGCCCGAACCCCCTGGCTGCGACGGGTCGAGCCTGCAATTCGCCGAGGCGCTGCTGCAGGCCGGCATCGTCGATTTGGGCGCCGCGCGCGACCGGCTCGACATGCGGCACAACGTCGTCGTGCAAGGCGAAGAAGCCGGCCAGAGCGTGTGCGGCTCCGCCGTAGACGACGGCCTGTTGCACATCCGTTATTCGCTCGATTACGGCCCCGATTCACCGATCCAATCGCAACATTACAGCGTCTCCGTCACCCCCGAGAACTTCATCGAACACATCGCATTTGCACGCACGTTTCTGCTCGAACACGAGGCTTACGCATTGCGGGCGCAAGGGTACGGCAAGCGGACGACGGCCCAGGACCTGCTGATCTTTGGCGAACAGGGTGTGATCGACAATGCCCTGCGCTGTCCCGACGAATGCGCCCGGCACAAGATTCTCGATTGCATCGGCGATCTGGCGCTGGCAGGCTGCGACCTGGCCGGCAAGGTCGACGCGCGGCGATCGGGACATCAGTTGAATGCGGAATTCGTCCGTCGCGTCAAGCTGGCCCATGCCGAATCGGTGTGGCCCGGCGTGTCTCTCAAGGCGGCATGATCCGACGAGTTTCGATCCCCCCTCCGCGTCTCCGATTCATCCCCTCCGAACTTCACACCGGATTCTCGAAATGGCCACGATCATCTCACCTCTGGCCCACGTCGATCCCCAGGCCGATCTGGGGGAGAACGTCTTCATCGGGCCTTTTTGTCTCGTCGGCCCGCACGTGAAGCTGGGGCCGGGATCGCGACTCGACAGCCACGTCGTGATCACGGGCCACACGACGATCGGCGCCGGCAACCGCTTCTTTCCGAATTGCATCATCGGGGCCGAGCCGCAGGATTACAGTTACTCGGGCTCGCCGACGCGCGTCGAGATCGGCGACGAAAACACGTTTCGCGAAGGGGTGACGGTCAACCGCGGCGCTGAAAAAGAAGACCACGTGACGCGGATCGGCAATCACAACCTGCTGATGGCCAACTGCCACGTCGCGCACAATTGCTGGCTGTTCGATCACGTCGTGCTGGTGAACGGCGTGCTGCTGGGAGGCCACGTGCACGTGCACGATTGGGCGATCATCTCGGGCAATACGGTCGTGCACCATTTCGCGACGGTGGGCACGATCGCCTTCGTCGGCGGCGGTTGCCGCGTCCCCACAGACATCCCTCCCTACATGCTTTCCTCGGGAAGCGATGATCCGACGATCGCCACGGTCAATATCGTCGGCATGCAGCGGCGCGGGATCTCGGCAGAAACGATCGCCGTCATTCGCCGGGCGCACAAGATGATCTACCGCCAACACCTGAAGCTGACGGAAGTCCGCGACACATTCACGGCCGCGCTGGGCGCGTGTCTGCCCATCGAGCTGATGCGGCTGCTCGACTTTCTCGAGCGGCAGCAACAGGGCAGGAGCGGCCGCGGAGGAGAAGCGCGGCGTAGCGCATCTCCCGCGGCAGACAGTTCCCAGGAAAATCGGAAGGCCGCATGACCAAGCTGCGAATGGCCGTGATCGGGACCGGCGCTCTGGGGCGCCACCACGCACGCATTCTCTCGCAATTGGCCGGAGTCGAGCTGGTGGCTGTGGCCGACGCCAATCCGATCACCGTTGCCGAGACGGCGGAACGCTGCCGGACGCGCGGCACCACCGAGTACCGCGAACTGCTTTCGGAAGTCGACGCGGCCGTCGTCGCCGTACCGACGTTTGCCCATCGCGCGGTCGCCGGAGATTTTCTGGCAGCCGGCGTCGACGTGCTCGTGGAGAAGCCGATCGCCGGCACGGTCGCCGAGGCGCACGAGCTGGTGACGCTGGCCAGCCGGCACGAGGTCTTGCTGTCGGTTGGGCACGTCGAGCGTTTCAATCCGGCGCTGGCCGCCGCGCGGCAATTTTTGGCCGACCCCAAATACATCCGCATCGAGCGTTTGGCCCCATTCTCGTTTCGTTCGACCGATATCGGCGTCGTGCACGACCTGATGATTCACGACATCGACCTGGTGCTCGAATTGGTCGCCGTCCCCGTCGCCGACGTGCAGGCCTTTGGCGTCGGCATTCTGACAGGCCACGAAGACTGCGCCCAGGCGCGGCTCACGTTTTCCAACGGCACGATTGCGGACCTCGTGGTCAACCGCGTCCATCCGGTCGCCAGCCGCAAAATGCAGGTGTGGACTTCCGACGGCTGCGTGCAGATCGACCTGGCCGCCCGTGAAGTCATTTGTTACGCCCCCAGCGCGCGGCTGAAGTTCGGCACTAGCCCTCTCGAACGAGCTCGCGAGGCGGGGGCCGACGTCGAAAAACTAAAGCAGGAAATCTTCGGAACGTATATCGAAGTACAAAAACCGATCGTCGCGGCCTGCGATCAGTTGACCGAAGAGCTGCTGTCGTTCGCCGAAAGTGTGCGGACGCGCCAGCGACCTGTCGTGAGTGGAGAAGCCGCCCTCGAGGCGATGGAAGTCGCCCGCCGCGTGCTGGACCAGGTCGCCGCCACCCCCTGGAACGTGACTCGCGCCGGCCCTCGCCTGGCCGGGTAAATCGCAACCCGCGGCAAGGAAATTTCCTCAGAGTAGCAGGCACACTCCGTGTGCCGTCGTCAGTCGATCCCAAGCTCCGCTTGGGATCGCAGCGGCCGAAGCTCTGCTTCGATCGTCGCGGGCGACGATCGTCCTCCGATCCGCAGGCCCATGCCCCCCCGGATGAGGGCGCGTTCCGCGGGACGACGCAGAATGTGCGCGATAGCCAGATGCCGCGGTAGCCAGATGCGTAGACGGGAAGCAGAGCTATCCTGCGTGTGTTCCCGAATAGAGCTTGGGACCAGGAAATAGCTGGAGATTCCGAGCGCGTTACTCGGCTCGTCCGAACAGCCGCTGCGACAGAGTGCGGCAATCCTCGGCATCGTCCGGATTGGCGCGGGCGAATTGCTGGAGGATTTGTGCGTCGATGAACACACGGCAACATTCACTGGCGGCCACCGTCTCTGCAACATCAGCGAGCAGCCGGCGGTCGGGCCGCGTCAGTTCGTGGGCCCGGCACAATTCTCCGAATAAGGCGACGGGGGATTGCGCCTGCCGCTGCCAGCTCGACCGCAGGCGCAGAATCTGGCTGACGGCCAGCCAAACCAGTCCTCCGGCGACGGCCATCACCGTCAGATGAATCGCGATTGTGGAGGCGTCCCAGTCAATTCCGCCGCCTCCGATTGCCAACAGCTCCATTCGGCCAGAAATCAAGTTCATGGCGTGCTCTCCACGGGAGAACGGGGCACGGCCGACGCTTTGCGAGGCGACGCGGGCGGCTGGTCGTGCGCAATCTTCAATCCGGCCAGGGCGGCGAGGGCCGCGTCGCGAACGCGCGGGCTGGGGTCGCGCCTCAGTTCCATCAGCATTTCCGCCGCCTCGCGAGAAGAAATGTGGCCCAGCACGTCCGTGGCCGTTCGTCGCACCAGATTGTCGGGGTCGCGGGCCATCACCAGCAGTGCGTCGAGCACTTCATCCTGCATCTTGAACGTCAGTGCCGCGCGGGCCGCTCGGATCCGTTTGCTGCGGACGGCCTTCAACATTTCGTCCTTCAGCTTCTGCGCCGCATCGGGGTCGATTTTTCGGACCAGGTTGCCGACGGCCGTTTGCAGGCGGGGATCGAGCTGGTCGAATAAATCCAGGGCGCGATGGATGCCGAAGCCGGCCAGCTCGGCGCGTGCCGCCTGGCGGACTTCGGGAATCGGACTGTCGAGACGCTCGACCAGCAGTTCCATCGCGTTCGGGATGGACCAGGTGCGCAGTTGGCTCGTGGCCCAGGCCTGCACCTCCGGCTCATCGGAATCCAGACTCTCCAGCACGACATCCTGAACTTTGTTGTCCTCGAGCTCGACCAGCACGTCGGTCGCTGCCAATCGGCCGTCCGGGCTGCCGAACCGCACCATCCACTCCAGCACCGCCATTTTGGAGGCGTGCCCCAAACCGGTCGCCATCAGAAACGCGACCGCGGCACGCTGCAGCGCCGCGGGCACGACGTTCAAGTGCGGCGCTTCTGCGTCCAGCCAGGCCACCGATCGCAACTCTTTGAAGTTTTTCTGCTGAAAGGTCGTCAACTGGCGCGGCCACGTCTGCAATAAAAGGCAGATGAATTCGGGATCGATTCGCTTCTCGAACGCCAGAAACACGGCCGGCAACGGATAATTCTGGCCCATGCAGGCGACCGTCAGCGACATGACCCCCGGGTGACGGCTGGAGGACATCATTTCGGTCGCGATCCCGCGCACTTCGTCCGAGGATTCGTGAAACAGCTTCTTGAAATAGACGTTCTCGGGATCGCTCAACACCAGGAGCGCCTCGATGACCTTGCGCGAACGATGGATATGGAAGCGATGGCATGCCGCCTCCAGCGTCGCCAGCATTTGGTGGCGAATTCGTTGCGCGTCGCGCAGAAAGGAAATCGAGTCGTCGTGGTCTTTGCCGAATTGAGTGTGTTCGTGCAGACGGTTGACGAGGTCGAAGATCGTGCCTTCGATCGCTTCGCGGCCGCGAACCGCCTGGTCCTCCAAGAGGCGCGTCAGCGTCGGCATTTCGCCGAAGGCCTCCAGCATTCGGACCATTTCCAGCGCGTTCGACCGGAGTCCCGCGTCCCCGGCGAGCAATGCCTCGCGCAGGCCCCGGCTCAGTGCGGGAGCGTTCTTTTCGACCAGCGTCCGGGCCGGATGAGCCAGGACCTGAGAACGACGAATGATTTCGACGATGCCGCGAGTGGCCGTCCGCTTGACGATCGCTTGCACCGCCAGTGCCTGGATCTCTTCGTCCGACGAATCGAGCGCCGCCACCAGCAGACTGACCGCCGAGGGGTTCGGCGTGTGGGCCAGAAGTTCAAACGTCTTGTCGAGTGGCAAGGGCATACGGGATCACGTCCGGCGGGGGGGTCCGCCGGATTACTAATTCGCGAGTGCAGTACGCGGTCCGGATTGGCACAGGCCGGACGAGTACCGCCGGCAACACACATCTTGTGTTATCGAATTCTGCGGCCGATGGACTCCAGCCCGGCGGCAGCGTCTCAACTTATCATCACAATTGATTGATTGGTCCGGCATAATCGGCAACGAAGTCATAACCGCGATCGTGCTGCTCTATTAATCAGACACGACCTTCGTGGAGCACCGCTTGATTTCCCCCGTCCGAACGGGGAAACTTAAGTCTGTGCAATCCTGCCTGAAATGCTCGAAAGTGTCCC
Organism: Planctomycetaceae bacterium; assembly: GCA_036501235.1. Classification (GTDB taxonomy): domain Bacteria; phylum Planctomycetota; class Planctomycetia; order Planctomycetales; family Planctomycetaceae; genus JACQFH01. The sequence goes on along the minus strand of DASYAR010000057.1, from coordinate 4,182 downwards.
TCCGAGGAAGCCCGCCATGCCCTCTCCGCCGACTGCTTCTGCCGTCCTGGATCGAATCTATCTCGAGGTCCGCTGTAAGCTCCTTGATATTGCCGCCAGCCTCGATCGGGTCTCGCGTTCGGATGGCGCCCCGGCCGTCGAATCCGATCCGCGACTGGCGCAAATCGTCCAAGGCCTCGAGATTCTCGGCAGCGGAGGATTCGACCGTGCCGAACGAATTCAGATGCTGTTCAGCGACGCCTACGTTCCGAATTGGAACGACCGGGAAAGGTCTCCCCAGAACGGCGCGGGACGGCACTAGACACGAACATGACATGTCCATTCGCATCGGTTGTGCCGGCTGGTCGATCGGTCGCTCCGCGGCCGAGCACTTCCCTGTCGAAGGAACGCACCTGGGACGTTTTGGGGCGGTCTTCAACTGTGTCGAAATCAACTCCTCGTTCTACCGCTCTCATCGGCCACAGACATATGCCCGCTGGGCGCTGAGCACGCCGTCGGACTTTCGGTTCGCCGTGAAGATTTCCAAGGTCGTGACTCACGAGTTGCGCTTGTGCTCCGTCGAGGTCGAATTGGATCGCATTTTGGCGGAGGTCAGCCAGCTCGGCGAGAAGCTCGGACCATTGCTATTCCAGCTTCCCCCCAGCCTGGCCTTTGACGCGCGGATTGCCGGTGCCTGTTTTTCGTCACTTCGCGATCGCTTTTCCGGTTCGGCCGTTTGTGAACCACGACATCCCACGTGGTTTGATGATGACGCGGTTGAACTGTTGAAACAATTCGAGATTTCCCGCGCCGCCGTCGACCCGGCAATCATTCCCGCAGCAGCTCTCCCGGGTGCTTCACCCCGTTCCCCCTATTACCGATTGCACGGGTCGCCGCGAATGTATTACTCATCCTACGATCGAGATTATCTGACCGAACTAGCCGAGGTTTTGAGAACTTGGGACATTTCGGGTCACGAGGTCTGGTGCATTTTCGACAACACGGCGCTGGGGGCCGCGATCGACAATGCTCTGGTGCTTCTGGATCTGTCGAGAAATGCCGCAGTGCCGAAAATGTCGGTCGAGCGATGACGCTGGAGCGCCGGACTTACCTTTTTCTTTCGAAGACCTTTCACCGGCTATTGCCGGTCCTTCGTCATCCGGGCTGCTTTTCGAAGGTCATCGGTCAGCTCTTGCTGCATGCGCTCGCGGTCGCGAACTTCAGGCGCACGCAGGACGGCTGACGGATGCCATGTCGCCATGATGCGCCAGGCCCACGATGAGGCGATCAACTCGCCGCGGTCGCGGGTTATGCGAAAATCTCGACCCAGCAGAGCTTGTGCGGCGAGTGCCCCGAGACAGATGATGACTCGCGGTTTGACGACGCGAATCTCGGCCTCCAGCCAGGGGCGGCAGGCATTGACGTGACGCGTCTTGGGACGGGCATGCAAGCGACGCTTGCCGCGCGGCTCCCAATCGAAATGCTTGACCGCATTGGTCAGATAGACCTCTTGTCGCGCGATCTTGGCCGTCGCCAGTGCGTCATCCAGCAAGCGTCCTGCCGGGCCCACGAAAGGATGTCCCAATCGGTCTTCCTGATCGCCCGGCACTTCGCCGACCAGCATCAACGAGGCCTTGGCCGGCCCTTCTCCGAAAACCGTTTGCGTCGCCCGCTCATAAAGCTCGCAGCCCCGGCATTCACGAGCGGCGGCTTGCAGTCGCGGCAATGTTTCGCGTGGCGGAAGAAAGTCCGCGGCAGATGTCGGAACCGAGGAAGTTTTGGCGGTCTTCATAAACAAACCTGCGAGGGTTCGGGTGGGCCCTTTGGCTAGATCGGAAGCCGCAGCAGGAGCAATACGAGTGCCACGGCAGCCGTAAATTCTCGACCGTGGTGGGCTGGCTGCCGCAGAACCAGCGCGTCAATGGAGTTTTCGAGGCACATCATTTGCTGCCCTGTGTCAGCTTATCATGAAACACATTCAAACCGGGACGAAGCGCGGCGCATTCGATCTATTGGTCGCGACCCGCAGCGCTCAAGCGGCGATGATGACGCTCCCCGCGGGAGGAATGAGCGACGATGAACCGAGCAATGAGCATCGGCATTCGGAGCAGTGGCTGTTCGTAATCTCGGGGACGGGCGAGGCCATTATCGGTAAACGGCGCGGCTCTCTTCGGCGGGTCAAATTGGCCGGGAGTTCGCTGCTCGTCGTCGAAAAGGGCGAGTTGCATCAGATCAAGAACACGGGCACGCGATCGCTGAAAACGATCAATTTGTACGTTCCGCCCGCTTATCGCACGGATGGCGATCCCATTGCATAGCCATCGACTGTAAAACGGCCCAAGCCCCGCGGAAACCGGAATGAAAGCCGGATCCGATCGGCAGATTACGGTGTCATCATTACCTTGATGCAGCCATCCTTCTTGTCACGAAACGTCTTGTAGGCCGTCGGCGCGTCTGCGAGTTTCAACCGATGGGTAATGACGAACGACGGATCGATTTCGAGTGCCTCGATTCTTTTCAACAGCGGCTGCAAATATCGGTGCATGTGCGTCTGCCCCATCTTGAACGTCAGTCCCTTGTTCATCGCGGCGCCGAAAGGAATATTGTCGAGCAGCCCCAGATAAACGCCGGGGATGGAGATCGTTCCACCCTTTCGGCAACACAAGATCGCCTCGCGCAGCACGTGCGGGCGATCATGTGACAAATGCAGCGCGGTTTTTGCCCTGTCGACGACGGCGTCGAAGCTGCCCGTGCCGTGGGCCTCGGCCCCCACCGCGTCGATGCAGCGATCCGGACCGCGGCGGCCGGTCAATTCCATCAGCCGGTCATAAACTTTGTGCTCATCGATGTTGATCGTTTCCGCCTGCCCTTTCTCCGCGGCCATCTGCAGCCGTTCAGCCAGACGATCTATGGCGATGATGCGGCCTGCTCCGAACATCCAGGCACTTTGGATGGCGAACTGTCCAACCGGCCCGCAGCCCCAGACCGCGACCGTGTCACCCGGCTCCATCTGGCAATTCTTGGCCGCCATATAGCCGGTCGGAAAAATATCAGAGCTTCGCCAACTCGAAACCAATGCCGCTCGAAGCACCGGTCACGATCGCCAGAGGCCGTTCCGCCATTGCAGCGCCTCCACAAGAGACATCATTCCGCGGAATCAACTGCCCAATCGACCGGAGGCTGCCTCAAGCTCGGGCCGAAGCTCCGACATTCACGAAGCCTTCAGCGATATGCGTCAGGATTTTGTCTGCATTCGCCTCTTCTTCGAGGGTCCGCTGCAGCAGGGCCGCCACGTCCTCCCGGCCGATTTGCCGGGCGAAAGTCCGCGCGCAGCCGTAGCCGGCCATTTCGTAGTGCTCGACGCGCTGCGCGGCGGCGATCAATGCCGCGTCTTTGGCTTCCGGGTCGCCGTTCAGGCCGGCGACTTCGTCTCCTTCGGCAATCAGCCCCTCCATCGCTTCGCACGTCTCGCTGGTCACTTCCTTCCCTAGAGCGCGGAATGCCTGTTCGAGACGCGCCTTTTGCTGCCGGGTCTCGTCGAGGTGCGTCGTGAACGCGGACTTCAGTTCGGAATTCGATGCGGCCTCTGCCATCTTCGGCAGTGCCGAGATGAGCTGGTCCTCGGCGCTATACAGATCTTGCAATTGCAGCAAAAGAACGCTCTGGAGATTGTCGAGCGTCAGGGACATGCCGAGCATTTTGGAAAACCAAGACGAAACTTTCATGGCCGTGCTCCTGGAAAGGGGATGTGGTCCGTGGGAATCCGGCGTGTCGCAAATGACATGCCCTCGCTTTCCCAGATTAAGCCCACCCTATGAAAGGCAATTTTCCGATTGCCGCAGAATTTTCGGCAACTTGCAGCCCTTGCTGCGAGTTGCGAACCTGGTCGGGGTGGATGTTCCGCGTTCGTCCTGCTCTCGTGAAGACCAACCATCGGTTGGCCATAGAGGGAAGCGCTGCACCGATTTCGCGCTGGCTGCGTGAGCAAATCGCCACACAGGCTCCTTCGCCGGCGAGGCGCCGTGCCAGTTGCAATCCGAGGCCTCGGGCGCCGCCGGTAATTACGATGGACCCCAAAAACTGGACCACTGGTTAAGATAGAAAAACGAGGTTCAGAAAGGAGGGGAGTTGCGGATGGGAAGGACACGGAAGGTCCACACGGCGGCGTTCAAGGCGAAGGTGGCACTGGCAGCGGTGAAGGAG
>DASYAR010000056.1:0-4360 GCA_036501235.1 Planctomycetaceae bacterium | reverse complement strand
CCGCGGCTCCAAGTCCCGCTCCGGTCGCCACGCGACGAGTGCCATTTTGGCTCGTTACACAATTCCGGCAGTTCCCAACCCGAACCCCGATGCGGCGGGATCAGCACCCGGCAAATACCGGGCCGAACGATATTGGGACAGGTCCATTTATATAGCACTGAGCCGAACCGTCCTTTGTCGATAATGGACCTGTCCCGAATGGCACTTGAAGTTTCGTAACTTCAAGTGCGGACGTGTGATCGGTTGATCTGGACTCAAAAGGCCTCGCTTGCCAAAAAGGTGGTGTTAACCGTCACCCAGGATGGCAAGGAGGCCAAAATGTTTGAGGCATTTCACGCGGCTGCTTCGGCAGCTCGCCGACATGGAGACCTGTGCTTCGCAGCACTTCTCGAGCAGGAATGTATCTTGGAGGCTTTCGGTTCGGCAAGCTCGGTTTGGCAAGGCTGGTTGTATACGCCGGCGGTGACCGTCTGGGTTTTTCTGTCGCAATGTTCAAACCTGTACCGCCCCCTTGTTCACGAACTTAAAAAGTTGGTATAATAGGTAGTTGCCGAAATTATTGCAGAATTTCTGATGTGACCATGGCGCCGAATTGTTTACGATTTTCGGGCTGGGCAGAGTTCGTTCCCGGCTCGGTTGGCGTGAAAAGCATGCGGTCGCTGCCGACGAATGAAACCACCAGCGGCTTGGCCGAGGCGATCCAGATGATGATGCTGGTCGCGATGGCGCTGGCCTCGGGATTGCTGTTCGGCCGGTCGATGTGGCAGGCATTTGTCACGCGATATTCGAACAAAGGGAATCAGCCATGATGTCGCGACGCACCCTTCTGGCAATGACGGTTCTACTGTGCGGATCGATCGGCCACGCCGATTCGGCTGCTCGCGCCAAAGATGCAACAGGCAAGGATCCGGCACGCGAGGCCGTCGATCGAGTTCTGCGCCACGAAATCAATTCGCAGATCGATCGCCGTGTTGAATTGAGCGGCGATCTCGAGCAGCACCCCGACTCGCCGGAACTCCGCTGGCAGTCGGGATATGCTCGCGTGGAGAATGCCTGGGAACCTGTGGAACAATTCGGCAAGTCGGCGTCGATTGATTTACGACTGTCAGATTATCGGTCACGCCGAGCCGCCTCGCAGCAAACACCAACGAGCCAGATAGAATTGGCCGATTGGTGCCGCGACAACAAACTTCTCGATCAGGAACGGGCCCATCTCCGGGCGGCGATGGACCTTTCCCCGGAGGCCGACCATAGCGAGATTCTGGAACGTTTGGGCAACATTCAGTTCGGAAATGTGTGGCTCAGTCGGGAACAGGTGCAGCAATGGCAGATCCGCAACCAGCGCATCGCCGCGGCCCTCGAGCACATGGGACCCCGTCTTGAAAAACTGGCCGAACGACTCGATGGTTCCCGCCGGCAACACGAGGCTGCCGTTGCGAATCTCATGCACGTGGCCGATTCGGACGCCATTCCGGTGATCGAATGCGCCTTTTGTGGCCGTAGTGAACCGTGCGCCGACGCGGCCGTCGAGGTCTTCGCAAAAATGGACGGATATGAATCGACAGCGGCTCTGGCGAAGCAGGCTGTGTTTTCGATGTGGCCTGAAGTGCGGGATCGGGCAACGCAGCCGCTCAAAAAACGTCCCTTTGAGGATTTCGTGCCCGCCCTGATCAGGCAGCTCGCGACCCCCGTCACGAGGAAATTCTTTCCGGCACGGTGGTACTACGAGGATTGTCCGGACAGCACCAGCTCTCTCGTCTCCGGACGTTTTGTGATCTCCTGCGGTTATATCCTGGCGCAGGAGACCGAAGACCAATTTCAGGTGGCTGTGATGAATCAGTTCGATTATCGCTTGAATGAGATGCTGCATGGAAATCTCATCAAATATAAGGGGCGCGGAGTTCAATTCGTGCCCGAGTTTGGCAAGGGTCTTTCGGGCATCCAGCAACGGGCCATTCTGGATCGCGATCGGCAAATCGCGACGGAAAACTTTGCCAAAGAGCGGCTCATCGAAGCGACCGTGGATGCCGCCAACGAGCGCACTGACGAATTGAATCGCCGCGTCATCAGAGTGCTGGCCAACGTCACCGGTCGCAGTCCTAGCCCTGATCCGGCCGCATGGTGGCAATGGTGGAGAAACTTCACCGATACGCAACTTCAGGGCGGGAAGCGCGTCGTCACGGTCGCCGAAGAAACCGAAATGATGGGGGATTCCAGTTCACGAAAACGAATCCGCCATATAAGCTGTTTCGCCGCCGGGACTTCCGTCTGGACTGAATCCGGCCAAGTGCCGATCGAGACAATTCGGATCGGCGACAGGGTCCTGGCGCAGGATGTCGAGACCGGCGAGCTCGCGTACAAACCCGTGGTGTGTACGACAGTCCGCCCCGCAAAACCGCTGATTCGGCTGCAAATTGGCGACGAATCAATCGTTGCCACCGGCGGCCATCGGTTTTGGGTGTCAGGGGACGGCTGGACGAAAGCCCGCGATCTCAAGCCCAAATTGCTCGTCCATACCGTGACGGGTAACGCCCGGGTCGATTCGGTCGAGACGGGCCAGACCGCCGAAACCTACAATCTCGTCGTCGCCGAGTTCCACGACTATTTTGTGGGGCGCACGGGAATTCTCGTACAGGACCTGCCATTGCCGCAGCCGACCGACGCCATCGTTCCCGGCCTCCCACGTCGCCGAGCGACGGCCGCACGTTAAGGCAGCCAGTGAAAATGGCTTGCTCCATGCGGTCATGCGGTCCAAGGATGTGCCGCCGGCGCTGACGGTGGCCAGTGGACCGCTGCATCCGTGAGTTGGCCGCTGCGCCCGCTCGCAACATTTGCGTGGACGATGGAAAGCAGCCTGAGTCGATATCGGCAGTCTGGTTTCCAGTACGCGGGGGGGCTGATATTGGGGAAAGGTGGAGGCAACGGCGAAATCCCCATCGCCAGAAGAATCGCCAGGCAGGCGGCCGGGAGCGCTCTGAGAAGGGAATGGGGACGTTTGCGAAGCTGCCGAACTAGGGTCATCACCGCCAGACTGTAGAGCAGCACGTTCCAGAAACCCAGGTACTCGTCGAGGCGTCCGCGCGTTTGCGGATGCAATAGGCCGCTGACAACAATCAGAACGCCGAGCACCACCGCGATCAACGACAGCCGCAATCGCGACGCTGGCGAGCGTTCTTCGTGCCATGCGAAAATGCGAAAGATCGCCGCGATTGCAAACGCCAAGATCAGTGAGCAGAGGGCGAGCGTCAGGACACTGACGGAAATCGGCACAGGCGGCGGAAACGCATAGCTCATCGTCTGTTATCCGGCATGAATCGGCGATGACGCCACGGAACCAATACATTCAGCGGTCCGCGAATGCGCCCTCCAGGAGGAAACGAAATCCTGCGCGTGAAATCAACACGGGTATGTCGGAGTGTATTGTGATTACAAGCCATCACATCACCGGCGTCGGTGACTAGCCATTGGACTCCAACCTGACGGCAGGTTCATGCGCACCAGTTGATTCGGCGTTCGGTGTGGTCGCAAGCAACGCGATTAGAGACTCGCCCCACACCGCATGCGTTCGACCATTCTCTTTCCTGGCTTCGGAGTCACCCGCGTTTGGGTCAAAACGGAATTCGACCACGTAGCCGTAACCCAACAGGCTCAGCCCTGCCGTTGCGAGAATGACTGTCAGGATCGCCGCGAAGGGCATGCCGAAAGTCAGAGGAAAGAACGCCAGTACCGAGATAACCGTCCCGGCGATCTGCAAGGCGTTCATCGATGCTTCATCCTTTAGCAAGGTTGCCATTTCTGCCTGATAAAACCCGCAGTCGGGGCAAGGAACTGGAAGCACGCAGTTGTGACTCTTTTTCGTGAGGTTTTGCTCGGCTTGTTCTCGTGCCCTTTCCGTGGACGCCGTCCGGTCCAGAAAGAGCAGATCGAGATCCTCTCCCGTAGCCTGCAACTCCAACTGGTAGGCGTAAGGTTGGTTGCACTGCTCGCATCGAACAAATTTCCATACGGTTCCTTTGACGACGGCGATATGCCTGACGCCAATGGGAATCGGGATTGGAATGTGCATATCCGCACCGCAGCGCCCGACACGTATTTCGCCGCCGAAGTGCGGCAAAACTTTACCGCAGTTTTGTCACGAAACGCCGACCTGTCAATGAAGGCGCAACAGCCGACGGTTGTCTGGTTGAATAGAACTTCTTCAGCCGTTCAGTCTAACGGGTATGATGGTGTTTGTCCGTGTCACTCATGCACTCGGTTGCCTTTGGTCGCGAAATGTAGTTGGCTGAGGGTTCCGGGCATGGGGCAACGCGGCCGCCGAAGCGTCGGCGATTGTGCCATCAGAAAGGAATGAGCGAGATCA
>DASYAR010000055.1:0-9232 GCA_036501235.1 Planctomycetaceae bacterium | reverse complement strand
GCCACCTGTCGACAAACCGACCCCGTGATGTCGAGGAATGAAGACGAAGCCAGACCGGCAGGTTGGAAAACCTGCCCTACTCGGGGACGGTCTCACCTGGATCCGGGCCGTATGTCAGGGCGTAGTACGAGCGGCAACTGTTGCCGAAGAAAATCCGCCGTTCGATGGCCCATACCGGCGTCTCCTTGTATCGAGCCTCCAGTTCGAAGATCGACATGGGCGACAGCGCGTACCGATACCGAACTCCCTTGTCGTCCTGAAATGTTTCGAGCAGCAAGCCGCACTCGGGATTCGTCCCCAGGGCGAAAATGAAAAGCGCGCCGTCCACGATCTTGCCTTCTTCCGAATACCGATAGACGGGCTGAGAGAGCAATCGCAGATTGTGCCTGGTGGTTTCCTGCGAACCGAAATGATCGATCACCGAGAAATCCGCGGCGATTGAACGCATTTGCGCGAGACGCAGCGCCGGCTTGGCCGCCGGAACCGGCGAGCCAGGTAAGTCGGTCAGCTTGCAGACGTATTCCGACGGCTTCCAGAAGGGACGGCCCGAGCGCATGATCGTGACATTGCTTTCCGCAATGATCGTGAATTCGTTCACCCAACTCCGAGGTGCATTCTTGAAAAACTGCCCGACGGCCGCCGGACGACCGCCGTTCACGGCATAGACGGAGATGATGCCGTCCGTGACGCCACTGAGGGCATTGGTAAAGCGGAGACAGGGATCAGCCACTTTCGCCGGCTCTTTGCCGTCACCCACCTGCACGGTGTAATGGGCCAGCGCCGTTTTCATGAACACGATTCGCCGGTCCGCAAGTTCCTCATTGCTGGGAGGGGCGAGCTCCGGCGGTTTACCATCGCCCTTGTCGCCTTGCGGATCGTCACTCAGCAAAGGCCTCGCCGACGCCACAGCAGCCAGCAGCAGGGTGAAACGGAGAATCCATACACGCCATTGGGCGAGTGCGGAAGACTTCATAGGAATTCTCGATTTGTGCGGAAAGTGAGCAGGGGCGCCTGGCGCCACCAGCATGACTTACCGTGAGTCAGAAATCAATGACATTCTGTCTCAGGCAGCAGGAATGCGTCGCACAAAGGATGGCCTCGTCGGAGTTGGAAAGCTGGCGATGGCCCCGGCGAGCTGGACAATGAGCAAAACGAGTGCGTTTGGGTCATTCGGTCAGGGCCATCGCTGGCTTTCTCTGTGATCCACTTTGACACTCTGATTGAACAATGCTCGGGCTCCCGATGTCAAACGTCGTTCACGCTCTGACCCTGCCACACCTGTCGCCTACACTCGCCATCCGCCGGGGTTTTCCTTCGGTCGAGCCCCGGCCACCCAAAGAAACACCTTGTGATCGCCGGTCTACTACTTACCTGGCTCGATCGGCCACGTGTGGACGCGGCCGGCGGAATCGCCGGCGATGGCCGTGGCGCCGTCGAACGTAAGAGCGACGCGCGTGGGGAGGATTCGAATACCGGCAGGCGAGGCGGGATTCGCCTGGCCGTCGGCGTCGAGCGCGAAGGTTTGTCGCGGCTGGCCATCAGCGGCCCACAGGCGCACAGTGCGATCGCGGCCGCAGGTGATGAGCTCGCCTTTTGATCCGAATGCCGCGTCGAGCACGCCATTGGCAATCTTACCGTAGACCCCCGCGGGCCGGCGGGGCGGATGGGCGTCTGATTTCGTCGTCGTGGGCCAGCCTTTCGAAACGTCCCACCACACGATCAATCCGTCCTCGCCGCATGAGGCGAGCACCTGACTGTCGGATCGCCAGGCGAGTGAGCGCACGGCCCCTTTGTGTTCGGACAATGGAAGTACGACACCGCCGCTGGCCGCATCCCAGAGATGGATGTTGCCGATCCGGTCGCCGGTCGCCAGCAGCTTTCCATCGGGGCTGAAGGCCATCGCCGTGATCCAGTCGGTGTGTTTGACCAGCGTCCGGAGCAGCGAGCCGTCTGCTGTCGAAAAGACTTTCACGACACGGCCCGATCCGCCTATGGCGATTTGACGCTCGTCGGCCGAGAGATCGGCAGCGATGACGGCGTCGGTCTCGTTGCCGATTTCCGCCAGGCGCTTGCCGGTCTTCACGTCGAACAGCACGGCGGCTCCATTCTGCACGGGCCGGCCGCCGGCTGCCAAGAGCACCGAACCCGATCTGTTGAATCGCAGCACGTGCGGCTCACCTTCTGCGAAGGCGACCGAGCCGATAATTCCATGCGTCGCCGGATCGATGAAGTCGATGCACTCGTAGGAAGCCACTACGACCAGCGGAGCGCGCGGACTGGCAGCCAAGGCCAATACTGGGAAGGGACGGACTGTTTTAGCCCGGTCGATCGCCGGCAGCCGACCCGGCATCGGCGGTGGGCCGTCCAACCTGGCAATCGGTTGAGGCGTGAATCCCAAAGCGCGAGTTGGGGCCGCGGCACTGCCGGCATTTTGCCGCAAGCCGGCGTCGATCCAGGATTTGATCGTCGCAATCTGGTCTTTCGGCAATGGATCATTGTCGGGAGGCATTCGCTCGTCGGGATTTTCGGCGGTGATGGCCTTGATCAGGCGGCTGGCGCTCGACCGACCGGCGATGACCACCGCCCCGCCGCTGCTGCCTTTAATCGCCGTAGCGTAACTGGCCAGATTGAGGCCCGCTTCCTGTTTCGAATCGCCGTGGCATTGTAGACAGTGACGTTTGAAGATCGCGGCGACGTGATCGTCATACGTGACGGGCTTGGCGTCTTCTGCGCGAACGACAGCATCGTTGCAATTCAGGAGCAGAGCCACGGCAACGCAGGTGAGGGGAATGAATCGGCGCATCGGCTGAAGGTTTTCAGTCTGAGTAAACGACAAAGAATGGGCCGCGGATGACCCCTCAATGGTTAAACGCGAACTCGGTCGAATTGAGGAGGCTCCAGAAGATGTCCTCGTAGACCGACTGATCCTGCACGGCGTCACCGACCAGCTCGCGCAGCGACTTGGCCTCGTCGCTCGTTGGCCGGCGGCTGAGCACGCGGATCAATAGATGATCGATGATGGCCTCCGGCGTCAGCTGTGCGTCGATCAATTGTTTCAGGACGCCCCCCGCCGCCAGGCGTTCTCGCACGGTGTCTCCCACGGCCAGGTGCAGCGTCTGTGACAGAGTCGGTTCGCGTTTTGTTTCGCAAACGCAAATCGTCCCCCGGCTCGACCGGCCGAACGTCGAGAAGAAGATGTCGCCGAAATGGGGCCCTTCGGTGTCGCCCGACTCGCGCGGATAATACTCGATGGCCCGTGTTCCTTCCGGGAAGCCGCTGAACCGCCGCGGGACGCCCGTCACCGTCACGACGGAATCGAGCAGCACGTCGGCCCGCAGCCGTCTCAGGTGGGCGTGTGAGAATTGCCGCACGTCTCTGCGGTTCGAATCATTCGGCTGGGCGCTGAGCTGGTAGACCCTCGAATTACAAATCTCGCGCACCAGGCTGCGCAGGTCGAACTTCGCCTCGACCAGCTTTTTCGACAGGGCATCGAGCAACGGACCATTAACCGGCGGGTTAGTCGCGCGGACGTCGTCGACAGGTTCGATGACCCCGCGCCCCATCAACTGCGCCCAGATCCGGTTCGCCAGATTGCGGCTGAACAGGTCGTTCTCGGGAGCGGTCAGCCATTTAGCCAGCGCAGTACGAGGATCACCGCCTGCCGGCACGGGTTCGATACTGCCCAGCACTTTGGCGGGCATCGGGCGTCCGTCGACGAGATGCCGGGCGGGTGGGGCCGACGTATCGTAGTAGATCCGGCGTTCGCGAGGCTCGACTCCGGGCTTCCGCTTCATACCCGTGAAAAAACTGACGAACCCATAGTAATCGTCCTGGGTCCAGCGATCGAACGGATGGTTGTGGCATTCTGCACACTGAATTTGCACCCCCAGAAAAACCTGCGAGAAGTCGGCGGCGAACGACTTGGGCTCGAACTGAGGCTTGTGCACCAGCATCGTGTACAAGTTCACGGGGCCGTTTGTGAGGTTGCTGCCGGACGCATCGACCATCTCGGCTACGAACTCGTTGAGCGGCCGCTGCGACCGCATCTGCTGGCGGATCCACAGGAAGTACGCATTGGCCGCCTTTACGTGAGTGGCGACCGGTGCGTAGTTGCCCCCCATGACGCGCAATTGCTCGGCCCAGATGGCCGTCCACAGATCGGCAAAGGCGTCGGCCGCGAGCAATTCGTCAATCTTGACGGCACGTTTATTGGGCCGAGATTCGGTCACGAAGGCCTGGTATTCATCGACGGTCGGCGGCCGTGCGGCGAGGTCCAGGGTGACGCGCCGCAAAAAAGTTTCGTCGTCGCAGAGTTCCGACGGTGCGATTCGCAGTTTATGAAGCCGATCGAACACGAGCCGATCGATGAAATTGACGGCGGGCGGGTCAGGCCACGAGAAGCCCGCTGCGGGGGGCAGCACGATCACCTCTGCCCCGACGGTAAAGCGGCTGAACCGGGCGAAGACATGCGTGTCTCCCGGTCCGACCGACGTGACGATCCCATTGGCGTCGATTTTGGCCACACTGTCGTTGTTAGAAAAATAGCGCGCGAGCTTTGTCACGTCGCGTGACGTGCCGTCGCTGGCCCGGGCCGTGACTTTCAGGGCCGTCTGGGCCGCGTGCTCTTCGAACAGCAGGCGGTCTTTCGACAGCACGACTTCCGCCGTCGTCGGCACGTCGCCCACGTCGTCGGGCGCGCCGGCCTCGATCCAGCGGAGCAGCGTCTGGTAGTACTCGCTGTCGCGGGGGAACAGTTTGCCGCCGGTGTGCGGCACCGCGCCGACGGCCTTGAGCAATAGCAGGCTCTGGTCCGGGACGGCGGTGTTGACACGACGACCTACGATCTCACTGACGATCCGCTCGTAGTCCCCTTTCGGATCATAGCCAAACAATGAGAGCATGAACCCATCTTTGCCTCGCGCGGAACCATGACACGTACCCGAGTTGCAGCCCGCACGAAAGAAGACCGGCATGACGTCGCGCCGAAAGCTGGGCCCTGACGAGGAATTTGTGGCAATCGGTGAATCCGCTGAAGCTGGCGCGGCAGCGATCATCCCACCGATCGCGCACAGGACGGCCAAGAGGCTCTTCTGATTCATTCGGCGGAAAATTCGGTGACTCATATCGTACCTGCACCAGTGACGTTTCACTTGGGATCAATGCGGAGCGTGCCGGAACCTGTGCGCTGGCGAATCTCTTGTCCGCCGGCCTGCACCAGCACCTCGCACGTCACTCCGCGGACGCTGCCGAGTAGCGCCTCGCCGGTTGCTTCGATTGCAAATGCGACTTCTTTCGAGTCTTTCGTGAGAACGGGGAAGGGCTCCACGGCGGAGACTCCCTTGGGCAGTCCCAACAGTTTCACAGTGGCAGTCCCTTCGAACGGGCTCTTATGCTGTACCGTCCACACGTAGGGCTTGCGCTCGCCGCGCCGCACGCTCTCGGGTTGGCTGGCCAGTTCGACGAATGGTTCGGCGATCGTCAACTTGACGATTTCGGACGAGACACGAATTCGGCCGGTGCCCAGGTAGGCGTCGAGGTCGTCTCGCGTGGTGCTGGCGGTGACGACAAATGGGCAGGGACCGAGCGGCGCATTGGACTCGCCCGTGATCCGCAGCACGGCTTCGCTTTCGCCGGCCGGAATGGTGGCGGTTGGTTGCACGGCGACGCCTGGGGGCACCCAATCGCATTGGAATTCGACAGCATCGTTGAACCCTTTTTGCCGCATGATCTTGACGGGGATGGCCAGCTCACCTCCCCGCACGAGCGCGACGGGGGGCGGTTTGATCTCGACCGAAAACGGCGCAGGATCGGTGACAGCCAGCACGTACCGGTCGAGCTTGACTGTCCGCCAGGCGTCACCCCCTGGATGATTGATGAACGGAATGTTCTGCTGCGAGCGACTGACGATCTTTTGCGAGGGATCAACTGGCCGTACTTCCAGGGTGATGAGCGCCGCGCACGGAACGGATGACGGATCGGCGACAAACTGCACGGGCCAGAGAGTTCGACCTGCGGGCACCCGACCCGTGACCAGGTGCACCCCCCGGGGAAGACCATGTGCGACAAGGTCGAGCTCGGCGCGATAGGCGCTCCCCTGTCCTGGGGGCAAACTGACGTTCACCGTCCAGCGATTTCCGTGCGGCACCGCAAGCCCGCTGGTGCGCATGCACTCCATCCAGTCGAACGCCGTGCTGGTGAGCAGCGTATGCACGGCACGGCCAACCGGCTCGATTTCGATGCGATAGACGGCAGTCGGACCACCGGAACCACTCGTATCCTCCAACTCGACGAAGTAGTCGCCGTCCGTCTTGGGTTCCCAGATCACCGACGGATCGAGGATGTCTTTGAGGCCCCCCTGACTGCGGAACGACGTCCCGAAGATATCGCGGTCGGAGAGCTGGGCGTCGTCCATCTCGATTTCAACTGCGGCAGGAGTGCCAGAAGCGTCGATCGACCGGATGCGGAGTTTCGGATCAATGGGCGATCCCAGGGCCGCGGCGAATACGCGAACGCGCAGCCGCTCCCCTTTCTTCACCGTGATCCGAAATGAGTCCGTGTCGCCGCGCTGGTCAATGATCCCGTTGAGCGCCGCGGGGAGCTCTGCCACGCAAGTCACGGGAGCCTGTGCATCCTCCAGCACATTGGGATAGGGACTCGAACGCAGCAGCAGCGGCGAGGGAGCGTCGCCGAAATACTCGAACGTCCCCTCGGCGCCGGGGATAGCGATCGTCTTGTGAAAATCGCCGAGCGGGTCACCGATCAGGTTGAACGCGACCGTCGAGTCGGCCTGGCCTCCAGGCGGGTAAGCAATCAGCGGCCGGCGATTCGTGCCAATGTGCATGCAATACGGCCGATCATCCGGCACGAAGACGGAACGCCGGACTTCGACGTATGCGACACCGTCGCGCGGCAGTTTTACGGCTACAAGCGGATCCTGCAGATGCAGCGGATTATCGTCGTTGGCGGCCAGTTCTCGGCCCGCCTCGTCCAGAATGCGAACCGCCAGATCGTATTCCGAACCGCCGTAATGCACGTCGGCGATGCGCACCGAGTCGACTTCGACCGCCAGGCATTGCCCGGCGACCGCCGGCACACGGTAGAGATCGAAGTCTCCGCGACTGCTCGGCCCCATCCGGCCCCGCACTGTCACATTGGGAGTGACCGCCAGGGCGGTTTGAAGTGTGTCGTTCGTGTTTTGGCCCTGCTCATTCTCGTCGATGACGGGAAACGGCGAAACATGGAATGTGCCGAGCGAGGTGATTTCGGTCGCCGTACGCATGCGAAAGGGATATTCGCCGGGCGGGCAATCAGGAGAGATTTCGAACTTGCAGCGGACCTGGTCTTCGATCCGGCCGCCATGCGCCAACCCGATGGGGTGCGGAAGTTTCGGCAGGGCCTCGATGCCGACGGCCTTGATGCCCGGCCGGTAGAAGATGATTTCGCGGGGGTCTGTGAGGGAGCTTCCCTGGATCGTGACCTCGACCGTCATGCCGCGCTGCCCGACACGGGGCGACACGGCCTCGATATGCAGGAGCATTGCCGCATCGACCGCGCTGGCGGATAGGAAAATGTAACCTGCGGCCAATGCGTAAAACCCTACGCGGAAGACCGTGCACCGGACACTTCGGGATGCAACGGCCGAAACGGCGATGTTGGCAGTGTCGGCGAGAATTTGACCCCGGCCGCCGCATGACTGATTCACCCGGCGGAACGCGCCGGCGCTAATGTCGCAGGAAGATCGTGCCATACGTCAGGCCAGCAATCCTTTCACCACCTTGCCGTCCTTGACGATTTCGATCGGCCGGGTGCCGAAGGCGACCAGTTCCTTGTCGGCGTCGATGCCAAGTTGGTGATAGACCGTGAACAGCAGGTCTTCGAGGGGCACCGCGTCGCGGGCCGGTTCTGCGGCGGTCGAATCGCTGGCCCCGTAAATCAGCCCGCGAGCGAACCCGCCCCCAGCCAGCAGCATCGAGTAACAGCGAGCCCAGTGGTCGCGTCCGCTTGTCGCATTGACTTTGGGGGTCCGTCCAAACTCGGTCGTGACCCAGAACAACGTGCTGTCCAGCATGCCACGCCGATCCAAGTCGGCAATCAGTCCTGCGATGGCATGGTCAAGCGCCGGCATCTGATCGAGACAGTTCCTGCGAACATCCACATGCGAATCCCACTCGCCATACGTGACAGTGACGAATCGCGTGCCGGCCTCCACCAGCCGGCGGGCCAGAATGAGGCGTTCCGCCAGCCCCTTGGGGTGAAAGCGATTGTCCGGCCCACGGAGGCCCGTCACATCGCGGCCGTAGAGTTGCAATGTCTCTTCGGACTCGCCGTCCAACGTGAACGCCGCGCGCGCCTTGATCGACGTGAGCAGCGTGTACGCCCGCTTGTAGAAATCGTCCATCGTATCGAGCGTCGTCGGATCGGCCTCCAGCCGGCGGATTTGTTTCTCGACGATCTCCCGCGCCGTGCGGCGGCGGTCGAACCGCGCCGTCGACACGTTTTCGGGGATCGAGAAATCGCGCACTTTGAAGCCGGCCTGCCCTGGATCGGCATTGAGCTCGAACGGACCGAACGTACTGCTGAGGAATCCGGTTCCCCCCGCGTAGCCGTTGCTGTTCGGGATCGCGATGTAGGGAGGCAGCTCGCCGCGGGCCCCCAACTCGTGGGAGACGACTGAACCCATTTGCGGATAATCGATGACGGCCGTCGGCGTGTAGCCGGTAAAGAGGTGGTAGGTGGCTTGCTGGTGATCGGGGATTCGCCCCACGAGGCTGCGAATCACGGTCGCCTTGTCGACGATGGCCGCCGTCTTCGGGAAATTGTCGCTCAGAACGTCTCCGTGACTCGTTTTCGAGACGCCGAACGAACCGCGATATTCGACCGGCGCTTCAGGCTTCGGATCAAACGACTCCTGCTGAGGCATGCCGCCTCCCAGGTGGAGTTGAATAACGCTCAGGGCCTTGGCCGGCGACTTATGTTGCGCGCCGGAAGCAGCGGAGAATGCCTGAGATTTGGCCTCTTCGGCCCGCGCTTCCCATCGCAGCAGATCGCCGAGCGACAACCCGAGCGCTCCCACAACACCGGCCTGAATTGCCTGACGACGAGACAACAGCGCGCGAAACCCAGCACAGCCACGCAGGTCTGCAGTGGCCTGCGGCACGGGCAATTCATACATGGCGGGATCCTGAAGGCGGGGGGCTTCGATTCCCGAGTTGCGGACAGCAACTCGGGAATC
>DASYAR010000054.1:0-3649 GCA_036501235.1 Planctomycetaceae bacterium | reverse complement strand
CAGGCGACAACCGGCATTTCGCCAACGACGACTCGTGTGGACTTCGGTCCACACGAGTCGTCGCGCGTGGACTAAAGTCCACGTTACGGAAACTGAGTCGATCTCCGCAGTTAACGGGGCGGAATGTAGCGGTTAGTCAATTCGGCATAGTCCTCGCGCACCGGGCTGAACACGTCCAGCACGACGACCGGACCACCCACCGCCACCGCCTTATGCATGATGTTAGGAGGAATCAAAAACATCGCCCCTGGCTCGACCAGCCGCGTTTCTTCGCCAATCGTCAGTTCCAGTTTCCCTTGCAACAGCATTCCTCCCTGCTCATGCGGATGCGAATGCAGGGGAACGACCGCTCCGTCGTCCATTTCCAGGTAGGACAGCATCAAATGCTCGCCGAACGGGGTCCGCATCCGGCAACCAGGAACCGGCTCGATCGGTTTAAAGTCATTGATATTGATGAATCCCATGTGTTTCGGTCTCCCAGTTCGCTTTGTGTAACGATTCGACGTGCACAGAAGCAAGGCAGCGTCAATCTACCAGCCGTGCCGGCGAATGTATCCCTGGTCCCAACGCGACAAGACAACTTTTTGGCGTGTGAAAAACTGGACCCCCTCCTGGCCTTGCACGTGCAGATCGCCGAAGAAGGAATCTCCCCAGCCGCAAAACGGAAAGACGGCCATCGGAGCCGGCACGCCGACGTTGATCCCGATCATGCCGCAACTGATTCGCCGGGAAAACTCTCGCGCCGCGGCGCCGCTGCCGGTGAAAATCGTCGCCCCGTTGCCATAGGGCAGCCGGTTCAGCCAATCGATCGCTTCACTGAGCGTCGTCGGTTCGGCCAAGGCCACGACCGGCCCGAATAGCTCTTCCTGAAACAGTGGCCGATCGGGAGTGACGTGATCGAAGACCGTGGGGCCCACGAAAAATCCGCTTTGAGGCACGCGCTCGCGTCCGTCGCAGAGCAGTGATAATCCCTCGCCGCGCGACCGATCGATAGTACCGAACAACCGGTCCCGCGCAGCGCGGTCGATCACCGGCCCCATGCCCACCGCCGGATCCTCCAGCGGATTTCCCAGCGTGAGCGCCGCAGCCGCCGCGCGCACTCGCTCTCGCAGCGGTTGGGCCGCCTCCCCCACTCCCATCAGCAGCGAACCGGCCATGCACCGCTGGCCGGCGCAACCAAAGGCCGAGCCCATGATCGCGCGCACCGACGAATCCCAATCGGCGTCGGGCATCACCAGCAGCACATTCTTGGCCCCGCCCGCCGATTGCACGCGCTTGCCGTGCCGTGCGGCGGTCTCGTACACCCACCGTGCGGTCGGCGTCGCTCCGACAAAACTCACCGCCTTCACGTCGCGATGCTCGCACAAAGCGGCGACCGCTTCGCGCCCCCCATGCACAACGTTAAAAACCCCGTCCGGGAGCCCTCCGGCACAGAATAATGCTGCCAGCCGATTGGCCGAAAGCGGCACTTTCGGGCTCGGCTTCAGGACAAACGTGTTGCCGCATGCGATCGCCAGAGGCGCCATCCACATCGGCACCATGACCGGAAAATTGAAGGGGGTGATGCCGGCGCAAACTCCCAGCGGTTCGCGGCTGGTCAGGCCGTCGAGTTGCTCCGCGACATCCGAAAGGCTCTCTCCTTTGAGCAGGTGTGGAATATGGCAGGCAAAATCCAGGACTTCCAGGCCCCGCGTCACGTCCCCGCGCGCTTCGTCCAGCGTCTTGCCGTTTTCGAGACAGATGAGTCGGGCCAATTCCTCGGCGTGCTCGTGCAACACGTGCCGGCAACGGAACAGAATCTTTGCCCGTTGCGTGACAGGCGTCGTGGACCAGTCGGGGAACGCCGCGCGCGCCGATTCGACCGCCAGCGCCACCTCGGCCGCTCCGCCGCCGGGCGTCACAGCCAAGACGTCGCCGGTCGCCGGGTTGCAGACCTCGGCCGTTGGCGGCGCATCGCTGGGACAAGATCGCCCATTGACGAAATTAGCGACTCGATCTGCGACGGGCGCGACAGGCGGCATTAATGACGAGCTCCTGAAAGCTTTTCGTATCCACGTCTATCCGCAGCACAAACGATTCATTTCTTCTTAGCAGTAGTTCATGACACTTCCACAACGGGTTTACCGAGAACGTGCATTTTCGGTGTGATGCCCAACCCAGGCTGCGTGCTTGCCGCCATCCGGCCGTTCTTGCGGTGCGGCGCCCCCTCCGCGATGCTCACCGTGACGTAACTGTTGAAATCGGTCGTCGTGAACAATAGCTCCGTGGGTGTGCTGTGTGCCAGGTGAGCGATCGCCGCCGTCACGATGTCGCCCCCCCAACTGTCTTCAATCGTCATGGCGACGCCCAGTGAAGCGCACAAGTCGCGGGCCTGCCGGGCTTTCGTCAACCCGCCGAATTTGCTGATCTTGATGTTCACGACGTCCATCGCCCGGTCGGCATGGCCGCGTAAGAGCACGTCGAGGGAATCGATGTTTTCGTCAAGCACGAACGGATGGTCGCAATGCCGGCGGATCGTCAGACACTCTTCATACGTGCGGCACGGCTGTTCGATATATACGTCAACGTCGCGCACCGCCCGCACGACGCGCAGCGCGTCATGCATCAGCCAGCCGGTGTTCGCATCGGCGATGAGCCGGTCTCCCGGCTCGAGTTTCGCCGCCACCGCGAGAATGCGTTCAATGTCGACGTGCGGGTCGCCACCGACCTTCAATTGAAATCGGCGATACCCCTCGGCCCGGTAGCCGGCGACTTTTCCCGCCATCGCCTCGGGCGACTCCTGCGAAATCGCCCGATACAAACCAAAGTCTTCACCGTAGCGACCTCCCAGCAAAACACATACCGGCTGTCCTGTCGCCTGACCCAGAATGTCCCAGCAGGCGATATCCAGCGCCGATTTCACGTACGGGTGCCCTTGCAGTGCGGCGTCCATCCGCCGATTCAGCCGCGATAGATGGGTCGGATCCTCGCCGAGCAGATGCGGCCCCAGCTCGGCAATCCCCGTCCGCGCGCCGCTCGCATAAGCAGGGAGATAAAACGGCCCCAGCGGGCAAACTTCGCCGTAGCCAGTGATGCCGGAATCCGTTTCGACCGCGACGACCGTGCTGTCAAAAACCGAAATCGATTTTCCCCCCGACCATTTGTAGCTTCCCTCATGGAGCGGCAAATCGACCTGATATGCACGAATACGAGTGATTTTCATGGCATTGATATGACATCTGCATAAATAATTTGTTTAACCGCGACCCGAAAGGGGAGCGCGTATCGAGCGTAAATCGACAACCAATCCCGCCCTACAAGCGCGTCACCAGCGCCGGTATCGCGAGGTTTTCGATCTCCCTGCCTCCAGTCGTGATTACCGCTCGAAGCCCCTCATCGCACTAAACCAGGTCTTTCGCGGACCCCTTGATTGCTGTCTTGAAATCGAAGGCAACCGGCCTCCTAACCGACTAGAATGAGCCACGTCGATTCCGCGTGCAATGCCGAACAAGAAATTGAGGAACCTTCTTCTAACACTACAGCGCACTTTGAGTTTTCACTTCGGATCACATCTGGGCAATTGAGAAAGACGAATGCCGAGTTTTCGGAGTTTCTTCTTTCGGCGTTTGGCGTGGCTGCGGCGCGCGGTGGCGTTGCGCGTCTGCCAGTA
>DASYAR010000053.1:0-3860 GCA_036501235.1 Planctomycetaceae bacterium | reverse complement strand
ATATGTTCAGTTTTCTTGTTTCTCGGTGGCGACCATCAAAAGTTTGTCGATTTCACTCGATAACGCGGTGATTTTCACCGTCGTGCTGACGACATTGCCGTTGCGATCGATCAGCCAATACGCTGGAATATCCATCACACCGTAGTGCACGACAAGCGGGTGCGCCCAGCCGCGCTGCTCGGCTTCCGGGTAAAAGATCTGTGGCCAGGCGATCTTATTGTCGAGCGTGAATTTCCGCAGTACGATGTCGTCCTGGTCGAGATTGATGCCCACGACCTCCAGGCCGCGTTTCGAGTGTTTCTTGATGACTTTCAAGAGATGCGGCAATTGCTCTTGAAACGGTTCTGTCTCGCTCGACCAGAAAACCACCAGCACGACCTTGCCGAGCAGATCGTCAATCGCGAGTTTGTCCCCCGCCAACGTGGGGCCCGCAATGCGGGGCGGACTGCCGACCAGTTTCAGCCGTTTCAAAATCGGGCCCGTGCGTGCGGCAAACGTGCTGCTGGGAAATTCCTTGCGAATCAGCGTGTAGCAGACGACGGCCTCTTTCGTTTCGTCGGCCAGCTCGCAACTGAGTCCGGCGGCGAACAGCAGCGGCAACGACCGCCGTTCTTCCTTGGGAAAATTCACGGCAAATTGGCGTGCCAGCCTGGAAAACTCATGCAGCCATTTCACGTCGTCCGCCGGGGCGGCCTTCGCCATTCCATAAGCCAGATTGACCTGCGCGTAAGCCCCTTCGAGAGCCGCCTGCGATTTCGGATCGCGCTTGAACAGCGCGGCCGCGTCCTCATTCAAGAGGTCGATGCTGTCGGCGTCGCCTCCGAGGGCCAATTGGGTGCGGGCCTCCATCAGGTTATGAACCGCCAGATTCAGCAACCGTTCTTTTTCGGGATCTTTATGAGTCAGTTCAATCGCCTGCTGCGACAGTTTGACGATTTTTTCGTTCTTCTCCTGACGATGCTTTTTCAGCACGGCGATGTCTTCTGTCGCCGGGGGAGCCGCGAGCAGCAATTTCGTGGCCTCGTGTACGAGTCGTTCGGGGGTCCCTGCTTTGGGGACTTCAATCGTGGCCTTGTCGTCTTCCGGATCGTCCATGTCATCGTCTTCGTCGTCTTCATCATCAGGGTCGGCGGCGTTCGCCTGTCCGGGAATCGCCAGCGTGGGCAGCCCCGTGGCAGCCACTTGACTTGATGAATCGGCCGCATCGCCGGTCGGGGAACCGGAGCCGCCACAGCCTCCCATAGCCCACAGACCGAGGCCGGCACTGAGACACAACATCAGCCAAGATCGGGTAGCGCTCATAGGTCTCCGTCCTTAGAGAGAATCAGGTCTCGACTTGGTTTCGACGGGCACGCCGGTGCAAGGCGAAGTCGAGCCGAATATTGATGGCGAACAACGCGGCCGATTTTTACGAGAAAACTGCCAGTCAAGGCAAGTCCAATTGACCAACACGCCCAATTTGGCTATCAACCGCACCGCAACGGAAATCCGCATGCGACAAGTCTTTACGCAATGGGCCGAGGGGATTCGATCGCCACATGAACGAGCTGAAGCTGTCCGTCGTCATCCCGGCCTATAACGAAGAGCAGAATCTGCCGCCGGTCGTCGCCGATCTGTCGCAAGAACTGCAATCCGCAGAAATCCCCTACGAGATTGTCGTCGTCAACGACAACAGCCGGGACGGAACGGCCGATGTCGTGAACGCGCTCCTGGTCCGCGACGGCCGGATTCGGCTCGTGAACCGGACCGCTCCGAACGGCTTCGGCCGGGCCGTGCGATCGGGCATCGATCACATCACCGGCGACGTGGTGGTGATTTACATGGCTGATGCCTCGGATCATCCGATCGACGTGGTGCGGTACTACCGCAAAATCGAAGAAGGGTTCGACTGCGTTTACGGATCACGGTTCATTCCGGGTGGCCGCGTGGTCGAGTATCCCCGCTTGAAACTGGCCGCGAATCGGATTGTCAACAAGCTGCTCCAATGGTTCTTTCTCGTTCCGTTCAACGATCTGACGAACGCGTTTAAAGCGTACCGCACGTCGGTCGTCCGGGATTGCGGTCCCTACCGGGCCTGCCATTTCAACATCACGATCGAAATGTCGCTGAACGCGATCATTCGCAAATACAACATCGCGCAAATTCCGATCGCCTGGACGGGCCGCACGTGGGGGAGCAGTAACCTTCGCCTGCGCGAAATGGGGCGCCGCTATCTGGCGACGCTCTTGAAAGTTATTGCTGAAAAGCTGCTGATCGCCGACGACCTTATGGCCGAACGGCTCGCCAACCGCGCCGTGCGCGAATCCGAGCTTATCGAACAAGGGCAGCGGCTGGCATTTCTCGAACAGCGAGTGTCGACGACTGAAGAGCGTCTGGACAAGCTGGAAACGACCAAGACGCCCTGGACACGCGAGGCCGCGTGATGTCCCCCTCGTCCGAAGCGTCTCAGTGGCGCGCCGCGTGGTTCGTATGGCTTTGCTGGGGAGGATTGACGCTCCTCACCGGCGGGCTTGTACTGTGGCTTGGCATTACCGTCCCTCTCTGGGACGAATGGGATGCCATCGTTCCGTTTATCACGGCAGAGAAGCCCGTGACCTGGCAGTCGATGTGGACGCCCCACAACGAACATCAGATCATCATTCCCCGATTGCTCCTGCTCGGATTGGACCGCCTGACCGGGCACGATTTCCGCGCCGGAATGTTCGCGAGCTTGTTGCTGCTCAGCGCGACCAGTGCCGGGCTACTTTGGACGATTCGCAGAGTGCGCGGCTATTGGGTCTGGGCCGACGCATTTTTCCCGTTCCTGCTGCTCAATTGGGGGCATGCGGCCAATCTGCTGATGTCGTTTCAGGTGCAGTTGGTGATGGCGGGGTGTCTGGGCTGCTTTGCGGCGGCATTTTTTGCCGATCGCGATCGTCCCTCAGCCGCGAGATTGGCCTGGCTGGGATTGATCCTGGCGGCATGGCCCCTGTGCTCGGCCGCGGGCATTGCCTGTGGTCTGGCGATTGTCCCGTATTTTGCAGTGTGCCTGTGGTTTCGTCGCGACGCAGATCCGCCATTGTCGCGGACTGCCGTGGTGATTGTCGCGCTGCTGCTGGTGGCAATCCCTGTGGAATGCCTGTTGACATTCGTGCCTCGCGCGTCGGCCGATCGTCCAATAATCAACGTCGTCGAGCTGATCCGGCACGTGATTCTGGAATTTGGAATGGCGTTCGGCGCCGTCGTGCGGGTGATCGGTTTCCCGGTGGCTGCGGTGAGCGTGGGGTTGTCGGCCTCGGCCTTGTGGTGGTTGTGGCGTGGACGCGAGCAATCGGAAACGACGCGCGTCTCGCGAGTCGGACTGGCGCTGGTTGTTTTGGCGCATTTGGGGCTGGCGGCTGCGATTGCCTGGGGGCGTTCGGGATTAAGCGAACGCGCCGTCCTGGCGACCCGCTACGTCACTTTGATCTGCCCGTTGCTCGTGACCGTCTACCTGGCTGCAGTTCGTTGCGCTCCGGATCGCTGGCGTGAGGTCGTCACGTCTGGGTTGTGTCTCGTGCATGTCGGGTTATATCCGGCCTACGTCGTGGGAAGCTGGTCGACAGCATATCCCCGCAAGGTCGCGGCCGCGGCGCTGGCGGAGGAGATTTCAAACGGTGTTCCACTGCCGGAATTGGTGAATCGGCACTCGGGATTTTTTTATCCCGCTGATGCCGTGTTCGAGCACCAGTTGCGACAGCTCCACGACGCAAAGATCGGGATTTTCGCCGACATCCAACTGGCGCCGCGAACCGCCGATGCACGATCGCAAAAATGAATGATTGCGAATACTCGCCGCGTCGAGTCGTTTATAATAGCCGCTCCGCTTGCGGTGCACGTGT
>DASYAR010000052.1:0-23081 GCA_036501235.1 Planctomycetaceae bacterium | reverse complement strand
CAGACAGAACAGGACGTGAACAATGCCGTCGACTTTCGGATCGTTCGTAGTACATCAAGATGAAAAAGGGATTCATATCTCCCAGAACCCGCCCAAGAATCTCGGCGAAGCGGAAGCGGAGCGAACACAATACGCCGGCCCGCGCGTCATCATGCCGGAAACGGTCCCCGATCTGAACAAATGGCTGGCCGCCCGGCGCAAAGAGGGCTTTACGTTCAAGAAGCGAAAGTGACGCGCAGCGAACTCGACAAGCCTCGGCCCTGGCGAACTCCCGCGCAGCCGACAAGAAAACCGCCAAGATAACCGGCAAAAATGAAACTGTCGTTTCAAATGGCAAGGGGAGATTTGCCATTGACCGATGCGTGTCGCGCGAAACACATCACTTTCGTAAACAGCCGTTTCATCTCTTCCAATGCCGGTTGTTTTCGCAAATCTGCCCCGGAATGCAGCAGCGCTTTGACGACCAACTCGGCCCGTTCCGAAGACGTCATGGCGGGAGTGATTCTGGGCAGGACCGCCCCCAGAATGTCCCGTTCTGCGAATCGCATATGAAAACCGCCTGTTTCACGAAAAAAGGTGCTGGCCCGACAGGCAAGATATTCCGGCTGAGCTTTCGACTGCAGGCTCGGGACCGCTCTCACCTGCGTCCGTGATCAACACTTCTCGCAAACAACGTGCCAAGATCCCCGCGCCGACCTGAAGAGTACATCACGACCGGCCAGCTTCCCGTTGCCACTTTGCCGTCCGCGCCCGGGCCCGATATAATTAGGGCGCAAAGATGATCGGAGTGTGTCTGAGACCGAATGGAAGCACGCGGTGTCTTGCCGGCCGCGATTTGGATCGTCAACCAGTTCTGAAGTGGCGTGAGAAATGGCAAATCCGCAGCTGAGCGTTCCCGAAAACCTCGCCGGCGATTTTTTCGTCGATTCAACGTGCATCGATTGCGACACGTGCCGACAAATTGCTCCGCAAACCTTCGGGGAAGCCGCCGCGACCTCCTTTGTCCGCCAACAACCGTCGACGAGTGACGATCGCAGATCAGCTCTGTATGCCCTCGTATCGTGTCCCACCGGGTCGATCGGAAGCCGGGGTGACGATTCCCCCAAAACCGTCATGGGGGATTTCCCTCTGCTCATCGAGGAACCGGTCTATTACTGCGGATTCAACTCGCCCAAATCGTACGGCAGCAACAGCTATTTCGTCCGGCATCCGCAAGGAAACTGGCTGATCGAGTCGCCGAAATTCCTGCCGCAATTGATCCGTAAATTCGAAGCCCACGGTGGAATTGCCAACATTTTTCTCTCGCACCGTGACGATGTGGCCGATGCAGATCGCTATGCCGCGCATTTCGGAAGCCGCCGGATCATTCATCGCGAGGAATTATCGTCACAGCCTGGTGCGGAATTCGTTCTCGATGGAGCAGGGCCGTGGGAGCTGGCTCCGGGATTCGTCGCCATCGCTACTCCAGGCCACACGCAGGGGCATTGCGTCCTGCTTTTTCAAGACCGATTTCTGTTCACCGGCGACCATCTCGAATGGGACCGAGAAAGGGAGCGGCTCGAGGCCTCCGAGAATTACTGCTGGTATTCCTGGCCTCGGCAGACCGAGTCGATGGAGCGCCTCGCGGGCTATTCGTTCGAGTGGATTTTACCCGGACACGGCCAGCGAATCCATTTGCCCGCGGCCGAAATGCGAAAACGCATGGCTCAACTGGTTGAGTCGATGCGCCAACGCTGACAAAGAACGAAAAACCTCCACCGTAATGCCGTTCAGGCCTAATTGTTTGAACCCGCAATGCAAGGTGGGGACCATCGCCCGGGTTGTGTGAGCCGAATGTCCGCCGAAGCGGGCGTCGGATATACACGCGGCCGAGAACGAAAAGCCGGTCCCCTGCGGATTGTTATAGGGTCAACAATACGAGGCCCGTGACGAACATGGCAGAGGCATGTCGAGCCACGGTAGACTCAACTTGTTGAATCCTATCATGCAAAAATGGCGCTGACAAGACGTCTCATTCCGCCACGACGATTTCGCGCACATTCTCACCCGTTTCGGCGTCGAACACATGGATCGTCTGCTCCACGACCGCGGCAATCAATTTGCCGTCAGCAGAAATGGCGATTCCCTCCGGGTCGCCGGCACCGGTGGTAATCGTCGACCAGAGGATGTCTCCCGTTTTTGCGTCGCGCAACTGCACGAGAGGCCCCAGGCGCGCGCCGTCCACCTTGCCTTTTGCATTGACCGTCGCCGTCACCGTCGATGTGCCGATCACGAGTCGGTCGGCCGCAGGCGTCAGCACCCCGTGGAAATAACTGTACTCGCGGTCCTGTTCCAGTTGCCGGGCTGTCCGCTCGTTGCGCAAGGCAATCCAGAGTCTGCCCGTCGGCTGGCAACCGCCGTCGACGGATGGGCAGTCGCCCCCCACGATCAACAGGTCTCCGGTATTGCCCGGGAAACAAATCGCACTGGCGAAACCCGGCGAGAATTCCACGGAGCGCTGACGTTTCCAGCCCGTCACTTCGTAAATGTCAATTCGCGACGCAGCACCGACTTCACGCGCATCGAGCGCCAGCGCGAGGAGCTTTCCATCCCGCGAAAATGCGGCGCAGTCCACTTCGTCTGAATCAAAGACCAGATCCCGCAGCGACCGGCCTGTCGCCGCGTCCCAGAGTCGGAATTCACTGCGCGTCCAGCGTCCACCAACGATCTGGCCCGCCACGCTGGCGAGACGTTTTCCGTCGGGCGATATTGCCAGGTTTCGCACGCGACCTCGATG
Organism: Planctomycetaceae bacterium; assembly: GCA_036501235.1. Lineage (GTDB taxonomy): Bacteria > Planctomycetota > Planctomycetia > Planctomycetales > Planctomycetaceae > JACQFH01. The sequence goes on along the minus strand of DASYAR010000052.1, from coordinate 20,305 downwards.
CCCCTGCAGCTCGCGAACCGGCTGCGGCTTGAAGATGCTCCAGATCCGCACGACGCCGTCTTCACCCGCCTCGGCAAACAGGTTTTCGCGACCAGGAAAAGCCGCCAGCGGGCTCGACATTCGCGCCAAAGGAACCCGCTGAACCATTGCACCCGTCTCCGTGCGAAAAACCCGCACGGCATCTCCCCCGGCGATGAGATGCGAGCCATCGCCAGAAAAGGCGAGGCGATACAACCGCGGCGGATTGGCCTCCACCGATTCTGGTTGCTCAGCGCGCAACTCGCCGATGCATACCAGTCCGATCGCCATGATGATGCCGGCACAAGTCAGCTTTCGAGCAAGTTGCATTTCTAATGCCTCCACATCCTCAGACAAATCTCACGGTTAAGAACGCAGAGTGCCTGGTCCGGCCATCGGCCGCAACCAAAACTTTATTCATCCGAAACGAAGCCTCCCCGCCGAAGCCGAAACCAGGAGAAGCGAACGACATGCCGCTCACAGCGTCCACCCCCTCCGATACTCCCGCTGCAACAACTGATTCGCTTCCGGGACATTCACAACCTTCATCCCCGGCCCATCCCACTCGATTTTCTTGCCGGCCAGAATCGCCACGTTTCCCAGCAGAACCGATTCCGTGAGCAGCCCTGCATGCCCGAAGTTGCACAACGCCTGCGACGGCTTCCCCGCCTTGCACGCGGCGATCCATTCTTTCTTGTGGCTGTCGTCACAGTTGCGGTCGTTGGCGCCCAATCGCGGCAGGAACTTGTCGGGCTCTTTGTAACCTTCGAAGTTCTTCGTCGGCAGCAATTTGTACTCGCCCCCCTGGGCGTGCGATGTGAACAGTGTTCCTTTGTCGCCGATGCACAACATGCCGTTGTCCGGCCGCTCGACGCCATGAAACAACTCGGCCGGCGGCAGATTCCGTTGACCATTGCGATTTCCCTCCCACCACACCAGTTTGACCGCCGGCAGGTTTTCGCGAGAAGGGAATTCATAGGTGATCGTGGCCCATTGCTGAAATGTTTCCGGATTGATCTTGGAATTCTCGGCGACAACTGTGCTCGGATAACCCAGCTTGAGGGCCATGAACGGCATGTTGGCCAGGTGGCAGGCCATGTCCCCCAGCGCGCCGGTGCCAAAATCTCGCCAGCCGCGCCACGCAAACGGGTGATACAACGGCGAATAGGGCCGCTCGGGCGCCGGGCCGAGGAACAAGTCCCAATGGACGTGCGCCGGGACCGCGGGCGTGTCGGCGGGACGGGCCGTGATGTCGGGGGCCTGCTTCCAGTATTTCCCGCAACGATCTGTCCAGACGTGGACTTCGCGCACCGGCCCGATCGCCCCCGTGCGAAGCACTTCAATCGACGTGCGGAATCCGTCGAGCGAACCTCCCTGCGTTCCCATCTGGGTGCAGACGCCGTATTTCTGGGCCGCCTCGCGCAGGGCCCGCGCTTCGTGCACGTTGAACGTCAGCGGCTTTTGCGTGTAAACGTGTTTCCCGCTCTTGATGGCCAGCATGGTCGCCGCGGCGTGCGTGTGATCGGGCGTGCTGACGGTGACGGCGTCGATCTGCCGATCCATATCGTCGAACATGCGGCGGAAATCATTGAACTTCCGTGCCTTGGGAAATTTCGTCGCCTTGGCGGCCAGGAAATTATCGTCGATGTCGCACAACGCGACGAGATTGCCGTGATTTCCCGCGTGATCGGTGTCGCTCGAGCCTTTCCCACCCACGCCGATGCAGGCGATGTTGATGGCCTCGTTGGCCGACCGCTGCGCGGCGATCAGGTCCGGCCCGGCAACCCAGGCTCCCACGCCGATGGCCGCAGTCGATTTCAGGAATTCACGACGATTCTGCGCCGCAGTCATCAGGAAGCTCCTTGTGGTGTTGCCGTCGTGGGCTGCGCCCACTGGGAAAGCATTGAAAAATGAGAATTGAAAATTGCAAATTGAAAATTGATTGAGCCTGCAACTGTCAATTTTCAATTTCAAATTCTCATTTTTCAATTTTCAATCACATTCCATCATATCACGCCTCATTGATGCGCCCAGCGACTCGCTCCGGCGAGCCTCCTGCACTCCCCGCCGACGTGATCACCCCTTCCAGAACCACCGTCAAAATGGCCGTCAGGCCGGTCTGCGGCGTCAGGCCGAGCTCCGTCAACTTGGGCGGATTCATGACCGATTGCAACGTGCCCAGCAAAATCTCGAGAATCAGTCGGACGGGGACGTCTTTGCGGATCAGCCCTTCGCGCCGCCCCTCGGTCAGGAGCTTGCCGAAATGCCGTTCGATCAACTCGCGACGGCGACGCTCGATTTGCTGAAAGACCTCGGGCGCATCCCGGCCCACGTCGCGCACGAACGGCGGTTGAATCTCGGCCGCGTGCCGTTGCAGGCAGGTAAGAAAGGCATGCAATCCGGCGGCGAAATCAGACGGTGACCTGCCTGTGATGGCCGCCAACTCCGATTCGACCTCGTTGAACTTCGCACCGAGCACCGCTTCGAGCAGCTCCGTCTTCCCTGTGAAATGGGCATACAGCGTCTTTTTGCTCATCCCCAGTTCTTCGGCGAGGTCGGCCATGGTCACGCCGCGGAAGCCGTGCGCAAGGAAATGCTGCCGGGCGGCGCCGACGATCCGCTCGCGAACACTTCGCTCGGCGCCATTCTCGCTGGGGGCTTCGTGCCGCTGCTGAGGCATTATCTTTCCTTGTGCTTTTGGCCTTTGGTGATGTCGCACAGCATATCGGAGTGGATGTTCAGGCCGATATTGACCATGTTGTAATAATGTTCGGTCGCCACAAGCCAGGCGATCTCGCAGATCTGGCGTTCGGAGAAGTGTTCGGCCAGCCGCGCGAATGTTTCCGGACGCATTTGTTTGTCGCGCGTGAGCTCGGTGACATAATCGAGCGCGGCGCGATCGGATGCGGTGAACAGCGGGCTGGTCTGGTACTCGTCGATCGCGTCGAATTTTTTCTCGTCCAGTGACGCTTTGATCACGAACGAACGGCCGATGTCGATGCAGAACAGGCAAACATTGAGGCGCGCCACCTGCTCACGGACGAGCATCGCGGTCTCCGCGGGCAACTCGAGCTGCTTGTCGAGTTTGGAGATCTTGAACGAAAACCAGGTGAAGCTCTGCGGCAGCCGGGAGTAAGCCACTTTCAAGGGGGTCAGGACCTTCCCGAACATTTTACGGCTCATGAAATAAACCAGCTTCATCGCCAGTCCCGACGGTTTTTCAATGGGAGCCAGATACGTTTCCACGGCCGTGGGCTGCACTGCTGTTTCAAATTGCGTCACCATGATTTGACCTCCGTTAAAACACCAAGGAAACCTGATTGGTATTTTAGGTTTCCTCATGCAAACGGTCAAGGCTCGACGTCGATGGCTGTCACGAGCTTGACGAACAGGTCCACCTCCACTCGAATGCTGCTGTGGGAGACGCCAGACGTAAGTGACCCGCCCGGCTCGCCGCACGGAGGCCAAGGAATAAACAATGCCACGAATTTGCGTGACGCTGCTGCGGTTTTGCCTGTGCACCTGGCTCGGCGTTGCCTTGTTGTTCAACGTGGCGGTCCTCGGCGTCCTGGAGTCTCTATTGTATGATCCACCCCCCATCAGCAAGTTCAGCCAGCCCCAGTATTTCTTGCCCTCCTACTTCGGACTCGCGTTGGCCCTTCTGGGCGGCGCCCTGTTGTGTGCCTTTGGAAGTTTATGGAGCGCCAGAATCGGCCTCGTGCGCCGCTGGGCCATGCTGCTCCTCGTCGCGCTGGCACTCGCCATGGTCGCCGCAGATTATTTGTTCGTCTATCGGGGACTCGTGGAAATCTTCGCTGCGACGACGCTCCGCGCATCTGACGTCGTGACTCTGTTTCAATTCTACCGGCTGTTGAAGAGGGCGGTCCTGGGGGTGTCCATCGTGGCCGCGATCCTGGCAGTCTGGCCCGAGAGCGATGCCGATCTCCCCGCCCGCAGGCACGATCCGGCGCTGTGATCGGTAGCTATGGCCGCGCCGGCCCTTGGCCGATCAGACCGTTCGGTGTCCGGGAATCTCTTACACGCGGCGCGGATTACCTCCGGCCGTCGCGACGGGGCATGTTTTGATGACGTATAGTTGAATCCACGACAAATCGATCGCTCCAAGCTCGCCTCTTTTCGAGGTCCATTCCGTGATTGCCAGCGAGTTGCTTGAAGAAGACGTGATCTCGCACCGCGGGGATGCGACGGCGCCAGATCGCTTTCGCCTGATCGAGGCCACTGAAATTCGGTTTTCGGAAATCATTGGGGCGCTTTCGGTCGCGCTGGACATCACGCAGGGGCACCCGCAGGGACACTGCATGCGCACGGCGCTCATCGGCATGCGGCTGGCCGAAGAATTGAAGCTCCCCACGCCCGATTGCTCGGCACTATTCTACGCTCTGCTGCTGAAAGACCTGGGATGTTCGAGCAACGCCGCCAAGATGGCCTACCTGTTCGGCGCCGATGACCAGGCCGTCAAGCATTCGAGCCGCATGATCGACTGGACGAAGCCCGGCCAGTGCCTCAAGCATTGTTGGAACAATTGCGCTCCTGAAGGAAGCCCTGTCGAGAAGCTGCTGAAGGTGGCAGCGATCGTCAGAATGGGGCCCGAAGGTGGCCGAAGGATCTCCGAAATCCGCTGCGAACGCGGCGCCGAAATCGCCCGCATGTTGCAGTTGCCCGAAGCCAGCGCCCAGGCCATTCTCGACCTGGATGAACATTGGAACGGCAAGGGAACGCCTTACGGGACGAAAGGGAGCCACATCTCCCTGCTGGGCCGGATCTGCTGTCTGGCGCAAACGGTCGAGGTGTTCTATGCAGCGCACGGCCAGGAATCTGCGCTGGAAATGGCTCGCCAGCGACGTGGGAAATGGTTTGATCCGGCACTTGTCGACGCGCTCTTTTCATCCCGCCGCGATGGGGAATTCTGGCAGCGACTGCAGAGTCGCGATCTGATGGCGGAGCTCGGCCGCTGGGAGCCCGAAGACGCCGTGCTGCTGGCTGACGAAGCCTGTCTGGATCGGGTGGCGGAGGCCTTCGCGCGGGTCGTTGATGCCAAGTCCCCCTGGACGTATCAGCACTCGACGCGCGTCGCCCAGATCGCTGTCGGCGTGTCTCAGCAGTTTGGCTGTACGCCCGAGTTGGAACGCGACCTGCGCCGCGCCGCACTCCTGCACGATATCGGCAAACTGGGAGTGTCGAACCTGATTCTCGACAAACCGAGCAAACCTTCCGACGACGAATTTCGCCAGATTCGCAAGCACCCGGAATACTCGCAACGGATCCTGCAGCAGGTCGGGGCTTTTCACCTGCTCGCGGAGGTAGCCAGTGCGCATCACGAGCGACTCGACGGACGCGGCTATCATCGCGGTCTGGCCGGCGGCGACATTTCTTTCAGCACGCGTGTCCTGACCATCGCCGACATTTGCGAAGCCATGTCGGCGCAACGACCGTACCGCGAAGCCATGGACTGGGGCCAGATCCAGCAGATCCTGGCCAAAGACGTGGGGCGCGGCATCGACCAGGATTGTCTCGTCGCAGTGCGACAATGGCATGACGGTCACGAACTGCAATCGCGAGTCGAAATGCAACTGCAAGAGGTCGACCGGTTGTTGAGCGAGTTGTAAGAAAGCGGTAAACCTTGGCGATTATTCCGAATTCGCTGAAGAACCCGACTTTGACGACCGATTAAATTCAAAGAGACCTTGGCCAGCGGAAGAGAGACTGTCCACGGACCTGGACGTGCCAAGGGGCGGCGCATGCGAATTTCATGGTCGTCGAAGCTCGCCTGGCTGCCGCTTCTTGCCGCAACGCTGCCGGCCGCAGCCGCCCGTGCCGAATCGCGGCCGTCGAATTGGCGAATCGTCCAGACGGCAGGCACGGCAGAAGATAGTGCGAGAATTTTTCCTCCGGTGGACGACGACGAGAGCTTCATTCCGGCTCGTCCGCTGAATGAGGGCGATCCCTTTCGAACGGCCGAGCAAGGTGCGGGGCTTCGCACATCGCCCGACGAAACCGGCTCCGACCCGCAGCCTGATGATTTCGCGCCCGTGACCGGTCAGAGCGAATCGTCTCAACCCGATCTCTATCCCATTGCCGGGCTGACGGTTGCCGACGTCATCCCCTTCTTTCAGTTTGACGACACCTTGCAGGGATTGAATCCCGTCGCCGATCCGCAGCCGGCCTGGGGTTATACCGTTTTTGTAGGATACGATGCCTGGCGTGGAGTCTCGGACGGCGGCTGGGAAAATAACGGCTTGCACACCGGCGCCAACTTCGGCACTCGGTTGGGAGACTTCAGCGATTGGACCGGAATCGGCATGCAGATCGGCGCCAGCATTGGCATTTTCGATTGGGCGGGCACCGATTATCGGCTGACCAAGAACAATATCGCAGAGACCCAGGGGTTCATCACGTATGGATTCTTTCGCAAGCCTGACGAAAAATCGAGCTGGAGCGCCGCCATCGTTCATGACTGGATGCTCAACAGCAATTTTGGCGTGTTTGCCGAGAATCCCTTGTTGAGCCAGCTCCGCATGCAACTCGGCTACGCGACCAGTGCGAGCAACGAATTCGGAGTGTGGGGAGCCTTGAGAACGGGAACCGATTCGCGAAACGTAACCGGGTATGGCTCGACGACGTGGCGGTCCGTCGATCAGATCAGCGCCTATTGGCATCACAAATGGTTCCGCGGCGGGCCAGACACCTCGATTTCCGCCGGAATTCCGGAACAAAACCGCCTGGCCGGCGGGGGCAGCCTGGGAGACTATTTGATTACTTTGACGGCGAATGCGCCTCTGTCCGATGCCGTGACGTTGTACACGACCGTGACGTACATGCACCAATCGGCATCGCTGGGAGTGGGTGGGGCCGACGACGAGGCTTGGAATTTTTCAATCGGCATTTCCTTGTATCCCAGGCGCAATGCGCGTTCGAACACGGTGGCCGGGCAGCGATGGATGCCTTCTCTGCCGGTGGCCAACAACGGCAGCTTCCTGGTTGATACAAGCCGGAATTTCTGAAGCGGATATAAAAATACCAATTCAGCATACCGCGCGCTGACGGTGGCCGCAGGACGAATTGGTGTCGTCGTGAAGCACGACTCTTGCCGACGCACGCCTGGTTGCGATCGCCCCTGGAATGCCATGGGCATAGCGAATCGCCCATTCCCGGTCCCAGCTTGCGCCATGCGCAGCCGGCTGCCTTCTCGCCTGCCATTCTGATTGGGAAACGATCAGGTGCTCCGGCATCGATTTCAGAAGCGGTTCGCTCCGACTGAGAAACAAGTCCCGCTGCGGGGCTGATTCCACGAAAAACGTCGGTCCCTGGTGTGGGAAGATCGCATTTTTTTGAGGTTCTTGCGCTGCGCCGGCACGCAATCTGCCTGTTGGATTTGGCATCTTGCGGCCCGTGGCAGCGAGGAAGCGTGCCAACTCCTTCCCAGACAAAGGACTCCATCGTGAAACGCACATTAGGGATTTGCAGTGTGGCATGTTGCTGTGCGTGCCTCATGACCGGCGAGGCATTCGCTCGCGGCTTTGGAGGCGGTGGTGGCTTCCACGGCGGCGGTGGCGGCGGCGGCGGCGGCTTCCATGGTGGTGGAGGCGGTGGCTTCCATGCCGGGGGCGGCGCCCCCGCTTTTCATGGCGGTGGCGGTTTTGCGGCGCCCCGCGGCGGAGCTTCAGCGGGAGCGTTTAACGGCGGCCGACAATCATTCGCTAACCATTCTCCAACATTCAGTAGTCCCGGCGTTAATCGCGGCTCCGGCTTTGCCGGACGAGCGAACGCCGGCGGCGGCGCAATCTCACATCCTGGCTTCACATACCGCGGATCCACGAATCCTGGCGCCCGCACCAATGCGGCGGTGGGCGTGAATCGCGCGGGGGTGGGCGCGAATCGCGCTGGCGTGGGGGCGAACGCAAACGTGGGCAGTCGGAACGCCAACTTGGGAACTCGTAATGCAAACCTGGGAACTCGTAATGCCAATATCGGCACTCGCGCCGGCGTGGCAGGCGGAGCCAATCGCGCGGGCGTCAATGCCGCTGGGACTCGAAATCAGGTTAACGTCGGCAACCACACGGTGAACCTCGCGAATAACAATTATCGTCCCAGCTATGCCGGTCATGCCGGTCTCTATCACGGCTACTGGGGTGGCTATGGCGGATATGGCGGATATGGCGGCTTCGGACGGGGATTCGGTTATGGGCCATTCGGATACGGAGGCTTTGGGTATGGCGGCTTCGGAGGCGGATTTGGAAGCGGCCTCGGGTATGGACTCGGAATGGGATTGGGTTACGGGCTGCTGGGGGGCATGTTCAGTCCCATGGGCTGGGGCATGGGGGGCTGGGGCATGGGATCGATGGGTTATGGCAGCGGCTATCTCGGCTACAACAATCCGTATTGCGGTGGCGGAGGCGGTGGTTGCGGCGGGTTCGGCGGGGGCGGCTATGGCGGCGGATACAGTTATGCACAACCGCTTCCCGTCAACTATAATTCCGCGTCCCCTTCGGGTACGGCGACGAGTGCTGACGACGATATGCTGAACGCGGCGATCGCTGCCTTCAAGCAGGGGGACTACGATTCGGCCCTCGACATCACCAACAAGGCCGTCGCGCAGTATCCGACCGACGCCGTGCTGCATGAGTTTCGCGCCACGGTGCTGTTCGCCAAGGGAGATTATCAACAGAGCGCGGCGGTGCTCCATTCGCTGCTGGCGGTCGGTCCCGGCTGGGATTGGACGACCATGAGCAAGCTCTATCCCGACATTTCGGTCTATACGTCGCAGCTCCGCGCGCTGGAAGCGTCCGTCCGAAATCGTCCCGATGATCCGGCCGGTCATTTCGTCCTGGCCTATGAATACATGACGGCCGGCCATACCGATGCTGCTGCCGGGCAACTCGCAAAGGTCACGCAGTTGGTCTCCAGCGATAAAGTTGCCGCGGATTTATTGCGGATGCTCAGACCACCGGCGAACGCCGTCCCCAGTGGTTCGACCGGCCCCGGGCCGGTCCCGAACCCTCCCCGTGAGTCAGCGACTACTCCCGGCGCCGCCGCCAATCCTAATCAACCAGCCGTTCCCAGCGGGCCGCCGGTCGATCCCCAGATCCTGCTCGGATCATGGAACGCCTCCCGCGAGAATGGAGCGAAGTTCCATTTGACCCTCGGGAAAGACGAGACGTTTCACTGGACGTTCACGGCTCCCGGGCAGGCCCCCAAAGAGCTGAACGGAAAATATACCGTGGATCATAATGTCCTGGCGCTGGAACAAACCGGAGGCGGCGCGTTGATGGGCCAGGTGACTCCGCACGGCGACAATCAATTCAATTTCAAGATGCTGGGAGCTCCCCCCGAGGACAAAGGCCTCGACTTCTCCCATTAAAACGACTCGTTCCCAAGCTCCGCTTGGGAACGCCACATCAGAAGCTCCGCTTCACGTCCGGCAGGTCAGCGGATTCGAGAGAACCGAGGCCGGAAGCGACCCATGCTGTCCCTGGATTGCTAAAATGAGTCGGCGTGCGATCCGTCGACTGGCATTCCATTTTTGTTCCGGCGACGCACTGAACAACCCCAACCGGGGCAAGATTCGACAGCCCAGCGCGGTAGTCCTGGGTCGCCGTCACAGGTGACACAAAAGCCCCCTCGGGGCGAGATTCCTGGATCGGAATCCCGATTGGCACCTTCACTCGTTCCCAAGCTCCGCTTGGGAACGCCCCGTCAGAAGCTCCGCTTCACGTCAGGCAGGTCAGTGCATTGGATTCGAGAAAATCGATTCCGGATGCGACCCATGCTGTTCCTGGATTGCTCAGCACGTCGGCGTGCGATCCGTCGACTTGCCTCCCATATTTGTTCCGACGATGCACTGAACTGCCCCAACCGCGGCGAGACCAATTTGCCGGCACGCTTGCAATGGCGACAACATGTAGCCATAATGGCGACATGTTGTCGGCCAATGCCTGAAGAAAATGTCCGGAGGACACGTCGAATGGGCACAGCCGATTTATCAGCCGCAGAACGCCAGGTGATGGAGGTCGTGTGGGAGCGCGGGGAGGTCACGGCCAAGGAAGCGCGCGACGCACTGCCGCGCGAGGTGGCTCGGAACACGGTCCGCACGCTGCTCGAGCGCATGGAGGAAAAAGGGTGGGTTGTCCACCGCGAGGTCGGGCGGGCGTTCCTGTATCGCGCCGCGCGGCCCCGTGAGGAATCCATCGGTCGCAAGGTCCGGGAGCTCATCGACACGGTCTGTGGCGGATCGGCAGAATCCCTTGTGGCCGCGCTCCTCGATTATCGCGGACTGCGACCTGGCGAACTGCACCGGATCCGCAAGATGTTGGAGGAGACTCGGGCCGGGCGTCTCAAGCAGTGAACCCGTGATAACCCGGCCGTCACCGCAGCAAAGAGATTGTGACGGCACTGTTGCATGTCGGTCGTGAAATCGGTCGCGAAAGAGGAGATCGGTCATGCTGGAACTCCTGGGCGTGGCAGTGTTGTCGTTGGCAGGCTGGCTGATCAGCCTGGCGCATCCTCGATCCGCGGCGCTGCGACACCTCGTGCTCTGTGCGACACTGGCGTCCTGCCTGCTGCTGCCTGCGGTCTTAAAGTTCCGAACTGCTACAGGCTGGACGTGGCTGACGATTCCTGGTTCGGATGGAACAGGCGGCCTGAATGACGACTCGCATCCGATCCCCCCGCGCGCAGGTGACCGAACCGAGCTGCCCCCCTTGCGCTCTGATGAGACCGCCGTTTCGTCGGATAACCCTTCGGTCCTCGTGCGGGGCGGAAGCTCAACGACAGCGAATGGCGAGCCGCCTCCAGCAACAAACTCGTCGGAACAGGCCGGCAACGTCGCGACGTCGAACGACACTGCCGGTCCCGCGCGAATCGCACGAAGCGCAATCGAGTCGCCGAACTGGCAGGCCGCGGTGAACCGTTGGGGGGCCGTGGTATACGGAGGTATGGCGGCCGTGCTGCTTCTTCGCCTTATCGCCAATCTCATTTCGGTCCTGAGATTGAACCGACGCGCCGTCGTGGTCGATATGTTGGCCGGCGACATTCCGGTGGCGGAAGCCAACGTCGTCGTCCCGCTGGCCCTCGGGTTCGGGAGGCGGCTGATCGTCCTGCCTCGCGGGTTTCGCGAGACGATCAATGCCGTCGAGCTCCGGGACGTGCTGCTGGGGCACCGCCGTGGCTCTGCTCGCCGCCGCCGCACTGGCCGTCACGACACGAGTGGTGGCAGTCGCAGACCCGCCACGACAGGAGCCATCGACTGCGCCGGCATCCGACAAGCCCACGCCGGCGCAACCAGCCGTGATTCGATGGACCGGCATCCCCCTGGTCGATCGCGAACATCCCGCATTGCATCGGGGAGTCGTGCTGGGGCCGGACGGCAAACCATTGGCCGGTGCCTCCGTCTACGCAGCGAGTACGATTGAGCTTTTGGAACTTGCCGTCGCCGGCAAGGTGCATGCGAAGAGCCTGGGCCCGGTGCGGGGGGTGACCGATGCACAGGGACGATTCGAGTTCAACGCCGAGGACCTCACGTGGGTCACCCCGGCGGGAGATCGCAAACGCTGGGAGACCTTGCTCGTAGCCACCAGCGACGGAATCGCGCCAGGGTGGCTCAAGACCTTCGGCGACGATCGCAGCTTTCGGTCGCACTGGGATCCGCATCCTAGCACGGAAGTGGCTGTGAGGATGCGCCAGCCGGCGACCTTGACGGGACGATTGCGGCTGAATGAGGGCGAAGCTCTGGCTGGGGCGCGCGTGTGGCTCGTCGGGTTGATGGTCCCGATCGAGTATGACCTCGACCTGCATATTCAGCGGCAAGAGCAGAAGCCGCTCGGCCTGTTTTCGGGGATTGACTATGCGGAGTCGCTCTACCGTCCCAGCGTGCTGCCGGGACTGGCCACGGAGGCCACAACAGACAAAGAGGGCCGATTCGAGCTCCCCGGATTGCCGGAAGGGTTCATTGCCGAGATTGAAATCACGCATTGGCAGGCTGTGACGACCAGACTGCGAGTCGCTATTCGGCCAATCGAGCCGGTGTATCGCCAGCTCTTCGGGGGCGTCGGTAAGCCCGAGCTGACGCTGAATGGTTCCGGATTTACAGCGGAATTGGAGCAGGGAGTTGCGCTGCGCGGGCAGGCGGTCTCCGTCGTCTGGGGCTCCAACAAACATGCCGCCGGCGTCACCGTCGCGCTGGCGAATCACAATGACCCGGAGGGGATGTCCGGGCAGCGATTCACGACCGATGCCGAGGGCCGATTCGAGTTGACCGGCCTGGCGAACCGCCCGGAAGGTTACGAGCTGGCTTTCATGGGCTCGTTTGCCGCTCCCTGGCGCGGCCATCGCGAAACGATTTTCTCCGGCACCGAGAACCGCGTTCAACTCATGCCGGCCGTTCCGTACCGGCTGAAGTTGACGGACCCTCAAGGGAACGCCGTGGATCGCAAAGTCTACTCGATCGTGGTGCAACAGGTTCCCGGATCGATCTATCGCGAAGCGAAGGAGCGGTTCAACGTCCCCGAGCTCGTCTCCCCGGGCGTATATCGGGGAATCGTCCCCACGGGACCGGCCGCGGTGCTCGTCGAGCGCCACAAGAGCGACCGACCGGCGGCCGTGCACCCCAAGGCTTTCTTCGCGCCGGGCCGCACCGACTGGACGCTCGAAGAGGAGCGCTTTGCCTACGGAGACGACTGGCGGATTGTCGGCGCCGGCGTCTCGGTGACCGACCGGCTGGCCGCCAATGGAAATCCGCTGTACGAGCAGTTGGATCTGGCGGCGGCCGTGCTGACCAACGCGCGGGCGGAAGATAACCTGTTGGAACTGACGGCCGTCGTCCGTTCCGACCCTCCCGTCGAGGTCACGCTAGTCGATGAGGCCGGGCAGCCGGTCGAGAAGGCGCGCGTCGTCCGGCAGTTGACGCGTTACAACGCTGAGGGATTGCCGGCGACCTTCTCGGTGTATGGCCTGCACCCCGAGCGGGCCGAGTTTCTCACTTTTCGCCAGGCGGAGCGCGGGTTGATCGCCACGTTGACGGCCGTTCGGACGGGCGAGCCGGTCAAGGTGGTCATGCAGCCGGCGGCCACATTGCGCGGGCGGTTTGTGGATAAATCAGGCGCGCTGAACTTCGACTTCGGGGCTCGCATCGTGAGCGCCGGGGTCATGCCCGACACCTACGTGGCCGGCCGGATGTACAACATCACCGCCACACCCGGCGAACGTCACGGAGAGTTCGAGCTGGTCGTGCCGCCAGGCGTCGAGCTCCGCGGCGAGTTCGTCCGCAAGATACCCGATTGGCGGACGCGACCAACCGTCGGGACGGCCTTCGGCCCGCTGTCTCCCAAGCCCGGTGAAATCGTGGATCTGGGAGATGTGGCCGTCCCTTGAACAAGGTGGCTGGGCCTTCGGCCTTGAGGGATTGCCGGGCAGAGACAAACGCAGGGGCACGGACGTAAACCACGCCATCCGTGGTCCATAAATGCATTCTCGGCGAGATCCGCAGGTGACGGCCGTTCGTCCCAATCTCACGCGACCGCCGGGCTGCCGGCGCCCACATGGCACCTGGCTGTGTGAACCGCTAACATCACTGGGCCTATCCATTTCCGTTGCCGGAATCTCGGGTCATGCCTGTTCCCCTCGCAGAATTCGTCAAGCGGCTCTCCGAGTCCGGAGTGATGCCGGCCGACGAAATTCGGGCAGTTCAAGCGCGCCTTTTGTCCGGCGCGGTCGCTCCACAAGACGCCCAGGCGTTCGCCCGCGAGCTGGTCAAACAGCGACGACTCACCCCCTACCAGGCCGCAACCGTGTACCGCGGCAATGCTCCGGATCTGGTGTTCGGCACGTACGTCGTGCTCGACAAGCTCGGCCAGGGTGGGATGGGCGTCGTCTTCAAGGCCGAGCACCGCCGGATGAAGAAGATCGTGGCGCTCAAGGTCATGTCGCAGGCGGCGACCAAGTCTCCCGCTGCGGTCAAGCGCTTTCAGCGGGAGGTGGAGGCGGCGGCGAAATTGACGCACCCCAATATCGTGGCCGCTCTCGATGCCGACGTCGCCCGCGGACTTTTCTTTCTGGTGTTGGAATACGTCGACGGAACAGATTTGTCGGCGCTGGTGAAGCAGAACGGGCCATTGCCGGTCGACCGGGCGGTGAATTACATCTCGCAGGCCGCACGGGGATTGGCGCACGCCCATGGCGAGGGAGTGATTCATCGCGACATCAAGCCGGCCAACCTGCTGCTCGACGTGAACGGTACGGTCAAGATTCTGGACATGGGCCTGGCCCGGCTGATCGATTCGGCCAACAATCCGGCGGTCGCGGGGCTGACGCAATCGGGCAGCATCATGGGGACTGTCGATTACATGTCTCCCGAGCAGGCACTCGATACGAAGCACGCCGACGCCCGGTCGGATATCTATAGTCTCGGCTGTTCGCTGTATTTTTTATTGACCGGCCAAGCCATGTATGTGGGTGACACGCTGATGAAGAAGCTGCTGGCGCACCGGGAGCAGCCAACTCCTTCTCTAGGCGAGGCTCGCGCCGACGCTTCCGCTGCGCTCGACGACGTGTTCCGGAAACTCGTTGCGAAACGGCCTGAAGAACGCTACCAGACGATGACCGATGTCATCCGTGATCTCGACACGCTCCTCGCAGGGGGCGCCGCTCCCGCGGCGGCAGTCCGAACGGCAGGCGCTGCGGGGGAAGCATCTCCGGCGGGTCCGCCGGACGTCGCTGTGCAACTCCCTGGCTCGGCGACAATGGCGAGCGAAGACCTGGCCGTGCAGGACTTCCTGAATGCGATCTCGCCGGCAGCTCGCGTGACGAACGTGCGAACGCCGGTGGATGCAGTCCCGGAGTCGGACGCGCTAGCCGGCCGGTTTGCGGAACACACGTTTGCCGGCGGGTTTGATGCCGCGTCGCAAAGAGCGAGGGGCCGGCCCGCGCTGCCTAGGTCACTGCTGGCCGGTGGAATCTTCCTGGTGCTGGTGATCGTGGCGTTCGCCTGGCTGCGGCCACGTTCGCAGCCGCTCGATGCGGCACACGACAAGCCGCGCGATCAGCCTGGGGCCGCCGGCTCCCACGCGGCGCTCCCGGCGCCGGACGTCGCCGAAACGGCGCGTCGTGATCGGGCGCGCGGCGTGGTGCAAGGACTGGGGAGCGTCGGTTTCGCGAAATGGATGGAAGACACGGCGGCGAAATCGGCGAGCGAACAAGTCTTGTCGATCGTCAAGAAAATGCAAGAACTGAATCCGAGGTTTGACGGAATCGTTACGCCCCGTTTCGACGATGGGGTTGTCACGGAGTTGTCGTTTTCACTCGCACACGTGAATCGGATCGACCCGCTCCACGTTCTGACCGGCCTGCGCGTCCTGACGATGCGTGACGTGTCCGGGAAGGGAGAATTGACCGACCTGTCTCCGTTGGGCGGCCTGTCACTGACGCACCTCGATTTCACAGGCACGCGAGTGGCCGATCTGACTCCGCTGACGGGAATGCCGCTGACCCATCTGACATTTCAGAGCGCGCCGGTCACCGACCTCTCGCCATTGGCGGGGATGCCGTTGACGTACTTGATCTGCACGCACTCCCTCGTGTCGGACCTGTCGCCGCTCAGAGGCATGCCGCTCAAAACTCTGTATTGTTCCATCGGCTCGCTGACCGACGTTTCTCCCCTGGCGGAACTGCCGCTCGAGACGATCGATCTCACGGGGAGCCGAGTCGTCGATATTTCGCCGCTGCGAGAAATGCATACGTTGCGGCGCCTGTTCCTGCGCGACAGCCTGGTTTCCGACCTGTCTCCGCTGGCGGAACTGAAGCTGACGCATCTGTCCTGCACCAACACCCGCGCGTTCGATCTGGCGCCCCTTACCGCAATGCCGCTAATGGACCTGACGTGCGACCTGCGGCAACCGCACGATTACGAAATTCTGCGCTCGATCAAGACGCTCGAGACGATCAACACCAAGCCGGCTGCGGATTTCTGGAAGGACCACAAGGCCGCGCAGGCGGCGTTCGAGGCATGGCTCAAACAGGTGGCCGGCATGCCGCCGGCAAAGCAGGTCCAGGCCGTCGCCCTGAAGCTCAAAGAACTCAATCCGGAATTTGACGGGAAGGTGGAACCGCTGCTTGAATCCGGTACGGTGATGTCGCTGAAGATTGCCGCTGAGCAGGTGACCGACATTTCTCCGGTGCGAGCGCTGCCCGTATTGCGCAAGCTGTCGGTCAGCGGGACGCAAGACCGGCCGGGACGCCTTTCCGACCTGTCCCCTTTGACAGGCATGTCGCTGACGGATCTTTCGTTCGATTGGACCGCAGTGGCCGATCTGTCGCCCCTGGAAGGTATGCCGCTGACGCTGGTGACATTGAGCGCCACACCAGTCACGGACCTGACCCCGCTGCGCAAGTCGCCGCTGATCGGACTGAATTGCGCGTCATCCAAGGTCGCCGAGTTGGCGACTTTGAAAGGCTTGACGCTGTTGGATTTGCGCATTCAGGGGACGCAAATCACGGACCTCTCGGCACTGGCGGGAATGCCGCTGCGAGCTCTGCACTTCGACCGGACGTCAATTTCCGACTTGTCACCGCTCGCCGGCATGCCGCTGCGGCACCTGACCTTCAACGAAACGCCGGTCAGTGATCTGAAGCCGCTGAAGGGAATGACTCTGGTGGTGCTCGGCTGCATGTCGACGCGCGTTTCCGACTTGTCGCTGCTGGACGAGATGGAGGTCATGAACCTCACCTGCGACTTCAACTTCTACCGTGACGCGGAACTCCTGCGTGCGAAGACAGCCCTGGAGTCCATCAATTTCCGGCCGGCAGCCGAGTTCTGGAAAGACGTCGACGCCCAGCAGCGCACTTTCGAAACCTGGATCAAGCAAGTCGCCGCGCTACCCGCCGACCGACAAGCGGCGGCGGTCGCGAGGAAGCTCCAGGAATTCAATCCCAGCTTCGACGGAAAAATCGCACACATGCTCGACGCCGGCGCTGTAACAGAACTGGCATTCGTCAGCGACAACGTGACGGACATTTCGCCTGTGCGGGCGCTGCCGGATCTGTCGGTACTGAGATGTGGCGGCAGCGAAGCCGGCAGAGGCAGGCTGGCCGACCTGTGGCCGTTGAAAGGATTGCGGCTGACGTATTTGGATTGCAGCGCTTCAAAAGTCGAGACCCTGTCGCCGCTGAAAGGCATGCCCCTCACAGAAATCGTCCCCGACTTCAAGCCAGAACGAGACGCAGAAATCCTGCGGTCGATCAAGACGCTGGAGAAGATCAACGGCAAGCCGACAGCCGAATTCTGGAATGAAGTCGAGGCCCGGCAGAAAAGCAAGACGTGACATCGCCCACTGCCGCGGCTTGTTGCCGTCGTATGATACCCAGCGACTACAGAAAATGCTCCCGTTCCGTCAACACAGGCCCCGCGTCCCAGCCAGACAGCCGTCCCGTTATCATTATCGTTTAACCGCAATCCCACCGGGATGCGCGTATCGCAGTCGATGTGTCCCCGATCGACAATCCGACCCTCGCCAATCTCCCCCCCTTCGTAAGGGGAGGCGAAGGGGGGTGAGGCGAAGATATTCCTGTGCTCCCCAATTGCAAATCTCGCGAGCGCCAGTCCCCTCCCAACGCCCAGCCCTGTCAGGGCGAAACTCCCCGCCGTGGTAATTGGTCCCCAAGTCACGACAGGGGGAAAACGCGACAGCCAAAAAAGCGAAGAACACAGTTTTCTTTTGGTACAATGGTGACGCCGAGGACGCGCCGCGGTTGACGTTTCCAACGCGTGGTAGATCGTACAAACGAATTCTTGTCAGATCTCGCGAGGACAGGGAGAACGCCATGTCAGAACCGGCAACCCCCCAGATCGTGACCCGTGATGAGTGGGAACGGGCTCGTGCCGAGCTGCTGATCCGTGAGAAGGCACACACTCGCGCCGGCGACGAACTGGCGGCCGCGCGGCGGCGCCTGCCGATGACGCGGATGGAGCAGGTCATGGTCTCAGGTCCAGACGGCCCCGTCCCCTTGCACGAAGTGTTCGATGGCCGACGCATGTTGATCGTCTATCACTTCATGTGGAAGACAGGCGCGCCCCACCACAAGCGGTGCGAGGGTTGTACTCACAGCCAGACGGCGATGAATTCAGCCGTCCGTGCTTATCTCGGCGCGCGGGACGTGACCTATGCCGTCTTCAGCAGCGGCCCGTGGAACGAAATCGTTGCCTACCGAGACTTCATGGGGTGGACGGCGCCGTGGTACTCGACGGCCGACTCCGCAGACGTGCTGGCGACCCGTAGCGGCGGTGACCTTCGCTGCTACCTGCGGGCTGGCGACCAGGTGTTCGAAACGTATGAAACGAAGTGGCGCGGGATCGAGGCCATGTTGCCCACTCTGCAGTTGCTCGACCTCACTCCGTACGGCCGGCAAGAAACGTGGGAAGACTCACCTGCCGGCTGGCCGCAGGATCAAGCCGGCTCCTGGTGGCGGCGCGATGGCCGCCCCATTGCTCAGTGGACGCGCACCGACGCACCAGTCACTTAGACGCCAGTTGCTGATTTCACTGACCTGAGCCACTTTCGAACATCTGAGCGTTGCCGGGAATCGACGAGAAGTGCTCCCCGAAACACGACCGGCGTTCAGCGACTAACGGCGGTCACTTGAAGTCGCGGCAGCGCGTGTTTCAACCCGATGACTCCATCGGTTGTTACTCGCGTGCTCCGGAGTGTGAGCGACCGCAGCCTGGGAAGTTCGCTCAAACGTGCGAGCCCAGCGTCTGTGACGCCGACGTCATTGAGTTGCAGGTATTGCGGGCGACCAGGCTCGGGATGTGTGCCATCCCGGCATCTGTGACACGCAGATGGGAGAGCGTCAGCATGCGAATTCCCGGCAACTCGCCAAGGCGGCGCAGATTTTCGTCGGCAAAGCTGGTTCGAGCAACGATGATCTCCAGGCCGTCAGCCGGGCCAAGTCGATTCAGCCCAACGTGGCAACCCGCACTGAGAGCATCCCGAAGCGGTCGATACTTGCTCGCCTGATCAGATGTGAGCACTCGGTCGACTGTCTTGGCGAACAGAGAATTGACACTGCACAACCACACCAGCTCATTGCCTGAAAGACGAGCCGACTTTTCCAGCTCGATTTGGCGGTCGTCGTCATTCACGGTAAGCTGCAGTTGCTTTCCCATCTTTTCGAGGCGATCGATCAGCCGTTTATGGTCACCGTGGCCTGCCAGCCGCAGCTTCTCTTTCTGTCCAACCGTCAGGCCGCATACCTGATCGATGACAGCAATCTTCTTCGACACAAACTGATCCATACCCCGTTCGACTTCGTCAGCATTCTGCGGGTCGAATTGCGATTCGTCTTCCAGTATCCGCAGTGGAAGATGGAACACCCAGCGCCGGACCTTGGTGACGGCCTCTTCGAGCGGCATTTCCAGAATAACGGCAGGTTCACCCTCGTCGTCGGACTGTATTTCGGCTGGAGCGGTCGCTGGCCAGAACAACGAAAGTGCCATGAAAATCGCCATTTCCCGGGACTGACACAGGCAGAAATGTCGTACCGCACGATTGATGCCGCTTATCATGGAAGACATGACGGGAGCTTACCGTTTGCGAACAGAATCGTAAATCTCAAAGGCCAGCCGTGGGCTGCAGGGCTGCAGGGGATCGTCCAACAGTCACTGATCGCGCGGGGCCGTAAAAGTTGTCAGGCACGAATGGCACTTCCCGAAATTTAACCGTTTTCTGGACATCGCTTTCGAGCAACAGACCTGGGGACGGTCAGAATTTGAGGCGTATTTACGTTACTCCGGTGCCACATCATCGGCCTAGCATGTCGCGATGCAGCAGGATGCGGCACAAATTGGGCTCGTGCGAAATCGAGCCAATTCCGGGACAGCGGTCGTGGGTGGTGCGATGCCCCGATCCTGCGAAGAGGTCTCTTTCAGTCCCAAAGGGATGTCCCCATGCCAGCCCAGGCCAGCGGCCTGGTTCAGGCGGCAGCGCAATCACCGCAGGCCCAACGGGACGGCCCTAACGAATGCGAGGTGATGCGATCGTTCGTCGTGAATGCCCATGAACGGCACTGGTGCGGCGACGATATCTTCCACAGTTTCGGGCCACGCGGCATCGCCGTGCGCCCCCTTGCTCTACCGAATGAGGTAACCGTTCACGCCCCGGCGTAGCCGGGACGGCAAAATGGTCTTCGCGCATTTGCCAAAATCAGCGACATCATGGGCATGTCCCCAGAGCCGCTGGTCACGGAAGAGTTGATTGCCCGACAATCGCCCGAGGCACAGGCG
>DASYAR010000051.1:0-11259 GCA_036501235.1 Planctomycetaceae bacterium | reverse complement strand
GCTCGACGATGTGCACATCGTCGCGGCGTATGATGCGGGGCAAGAACGGGGCGCCAATTATCTGGTTATGGAGTTTGTCGAGGGGCGCGACCTGGGGTATTTCGTCAAGCATTACAGTCCGTTGCCGATCGACTGGGCCTGCGAATGCATTCGCCAGGCGGCGCTCGGCCTGCAGCACGCCCACGAGCAGGGACTCGTGCACCGCGACATCAAGCCCACCAACCTGCTGGTCACCAAAGATGGCGACGGTCGGCCGCTCACAAAAATCCTCGATCTCGGGCTGGCTCGGTTCGTCTCCGAAATGGTCGCGCCGGAACGTGCCGCTCTGAAGCCCGTCGGTGACGACGGTTCCCTGACGCAGATCGGACAATTCCTGGGAACTCCAGATTACATCGCTCCCGAGCAGGCGCACGACACGCGCAGTGCCGATATCCGCAGCGACATCTTCAGCCTGGGTTGTACTCTGTTTCGATTGCTGACGGGCGAACTGCCGTTTGGCGGCGAATCGATCATCGAGAAGCTGGAAGCCCGCGAAACGACCGACGCCCGGCATGTCGGCAGCGTGCGAAGCGACGTTCCCCGCGAGCTCGACGCCGTGGTCGCCCGCATGCTGGCACGGAACCCGAGCGAACGATTTCAGATTCCTCGCGAGGTGGCACAGGCCCTGGCTCCGTTCGCGGGTGCGGAGGGGCCGTCGCTGCGGTCGCCCGCTCGCATTGTGCCGACGACTCAGGCTCGCGTTTCCGCCATACGTGACGATTCTCGGCTGGAGCAGATCTTCCGCAGCCTGGCGACAGAAGCCGCCGATCAGCCCCTCTCGGTGGCTGCCAGCAGGTCGCGCCTCAAGCGCACACCCCCTCGAATGGTCGTGTTCCTGGGGATCGCCGGCATTGCGGGGTTGGCTGCGTTCCTATTCTGGCAGCGGGCTTCGGTCGCCACATTGACGATCGACTGGCCGCTCACTGAACGGGAGGGGGGCAGACTGACGGTCGGTGGCCGCCCGATCAAGCTACCCGGACAGCAAGCATTTTCCGTCAGGGGGCAGGCCGGCAACTGGGAGTTGCAACTTCGACGCGATGGATTCGAACCGATCGAAGAGACCCGATCTCTCGGCCGCGGGGAGCGCAGCAACTTTTCGCCGCAGTGGCGCGCGACGCCGGCGACGGCAAGGCAAAATGAACTGGCAGCCCTCGAACGCCGCGTCGCTGAGGTCACACAGGCCGACGCCTTGTCGTCAGTGGCCACGCAGACTCGCTGGGAATTGCTGGCGTTCATCCGCAAGCATCAAGGCAGTCAGGAGGCCACGACGGCCGGCACGCTGCTGTCAGGCTTGCGTTGGCCGCTCGATCTCCTTGACGGTTCAACCGTGCCGACCGACGATCGCGATCAGTTCATCCAGTTCAAGAACGACCCCCGGACGGCGAAGCTCGTGGGTGTGTTCGGTGATAGTCGGCTCAAGTTTTGGAATACGATCACGGCCATGGCGACCAGTCCCGACGGTCGTCTGCTGGCGGGGGCCGCTCGCGACGGAACAGTGCAGGTCTTCGACGCAACCGACGGCCAGCGGGTGGCAACCGTCGTCCCCCCCGTCGCGCCCACCGACCTTGCATTCAGTCCGCTCGGTAATCTGCTGGCGATCGCCGGCAGCACCCCACCCGTCATGCTCTGGAACACGGAACGCGGCGAGTCTGCGGTCACTTTGGCTGGCACCGCCGCCCCGATTGCATTCAGCGGCGACGGCCGGCTGCTTGCCGGACGTGCCGCGCGCCAGGAGATTGCGCTGTGGGATGCCCAGACTGGTGAATTACGGCGGACAATGCAGGGGCACGCGACGGGCGACCTGCGCGGCATGTCGTTCAGCCACAATGGAAAAATGCTGGCGTCGTTCGGCAGCGACATGAGCGTGCTCTTGTGGGACGTCGCCAGCGGTCAGGAGCGGCGACGATTTCCGAACGCGCAGTTCCCCCTGTTCAGTCCGGACGATGCGTACCTGGCCGCAGGCACGCTCACCAGCGACCTCGTTCTCTGGGACACGCGGACAGGTGAGTCGCAGCGGACATTCGATGAAGGGGGATATCCTCTGGCGTTCCGTCCCGGAGGCCGGACGATCATTTCCAAACGGCAGGGGCGGGCCATTCTCTGGGACCTCCAAACGGGGGACGAGATTCGAACGATCATCGACGTCCCCGAGTTGGCTGACGTCAGTCCGGACGGTGTCTGGCTCGCCGGAGGAGACGCGGCGGTCGGCGAATTGAGGTTGTGGAACCTGGATGCTGGATCCGGCGTGCGAGTCATCAACACGACTGGGCCACTCGCCGCGCTGGACTTTATGCCCGATTCGACCACTTTGCTGACCGGTTCACAAGGAGGCATCGTCCAGGCCTGGATCACTGAGACGGGCATCGAGCGTATGGCGACCCCTGCACCGTGGGGACCGGTGGACCCCAGCCCCGACGGTCGCCGCTTGGCCGCACACATTGCAGATCGCATCGAGCTGGTCGATTTGATGAATATCCATTCCAAGCGCACGGTCGCGGCTGGTGTGTCGGAGCTCGACGCTTTGTCGTTCAGTCCCGACGGAAATGTGCTGGCCGGTTATGGCGGCTGGGGCTTTTTTCGCACGTCGCTGCGGCTGTGGGATCCGCATGACGCCCGCGAATTGCCGCTGGAAGACAATGTCTCCGGGACGGTGCGCACGATCGCTTTCAGCGGCGATTCGCGACTCCTGGCCGTTGCCGGCGACAGTCGGCTCGTGACTGTCTGGAATCTGGCGCGTCGGAAAGTCCGGTATGATCTCGACGAATTCACCGACCGCGTGACGGCGCTCGCCTTCCACCCCGACAAGCGACGGTTGGTGGTCGCCTGTCAGGACAAGTCGGTCGTATTGTGGGACCTGAAGGCTGACGTCGGGAAGGAATTGGCCTCCGCCGGAGCCGTGTCCCGGCAACTGGAATTCAGTAGCGACGGACAATACCTGGCCGGCCCCGCAGATGAGCGGGTTGTTGTGTGGGACGTCGCCAGCGGAAAGATCGCCGCTGAGTTGGCAACGGGCGCCGGCAGTCCCACGTCGATCGGTTGGCATCCCGCGGTCCAGTCTCTGGCGGCTGCGGGAAATGAGGGATGCGTCTGGTTGTGGGACGATCCGCAGTCGCGACGATTTCGCGAAGAACCCGATCGAGTGATTCAGATCGGCCCGCGACAGGGTGTTGTCCATCGAGTCGTGTGGTGCCCTGATGGCCGGCACCTCACCACCGTCAACGGCAATGGCACAATTGACGTATTGCGAGTTTCGCCGTGAGCGTAAGAGTAAACAGGTCAGGCGAGATGCCTGGGCTGCGGGAATTACGGATTCACACTACTGGGATAGTTCGAGGCGGACGGATTGGAACTGGCGGGGGCGCCCTCTTCGCCTTGCATCGTGAGGTTGTACTTCTCGTCAACGCGGCGCGGAGCGGCCCGCGCCCGCTCGAAGCCTCGCGGACGTTCAACCCACGGGCCGGCATCAATATCGGGACTCGGGTCGTGATATGCGAACGACTGATTGACAGCCCTGGCACTGGTTTGCGATGGCGCCAGGCTGGGAAATTGCGTATTGCGGCAGCCGACGACCAACAGTGCACATCCGGCAAGGCGGATCTTCCTTGAGATTCCGTTCATGGCGACAATCCTTTGAGCAAGCGCTGTTCCCCGAACGATCCGCCAGATCGGGGCCAGGGTCTGTTTGCTCGACCCTGCGCAAATTATAGGAAATCGGCAATTCAGGAGATAGACGGATTCCGGGAGATGCCCTACCGTGTATAGATATAGAGGGACGGGTCGTCCACGATCCACTCGGTCGACCATGTCCGGCCGTCATCCCCGTTGACGACATTGAAAAAGAACGTATTCAGCTTCTCGGCGGTATGCCCATAAGGCTTGGTCGTCGTAATGTGGTCTTTTTCCGTGAGCAGGTCGACTCCCGGGCTGGCATAGAAGTGGGTCGTGCCGTCGGGGGTGAACGACATGCCCAGCGTCCACCACCCCGTCTGCGTGATGCGCGGCCCGACAATGTCTTCCCCCTGCGTTCCCGCACGGACCAGAAGCACTGCCGAGGGCTCTTTGTTCGGGCCGTCTTTGCCGTTGTATTGGATGAAAAAGCCGGGCCAATAGGCTTCCTCTTTGCGTTTCATGCGCCGTGACGTTGAAAAGAACCCTTTATGCATCACCGGCTGGACCGAGCCGCCTTCGAGCTCGGCCCGAAAGCCGAAGGTGGCTCCGACGCGCTGCTCCCATTGCTCGAACGGGGGGAGAAAAACGCGAACGACCACGCTGGGCGACTTGGAAACGTGCACCGGAGCCCCCAGTAATGACGTGACGTTGACGAGCAGGTCATCCTGCTGCATCTTGCGGCTGGGCCGGCCGGGGATTCCGGTCTGTACGGAGCGGAGTGACAGCGCGAAATGGCTGCCGGGCAAGCCGCCAGACGGGGCCGCGACTTTCTTGACGACGTCAGGCTGCCCGCGATAGGTGCTCTCGTAAATCCGCTGATTCTTCGAGATGCCAGCCGGTTCGCGCGAATCGTGGTCAATATTGGAGCTGGCCTTGGGGGCGTTGTCGATGTAACTCCATTCGGGATCTTCGAAGTCATCGCCCACTTCTTTGACTTTTTGCCCGCGTCCCGGGACGACATGGGATTGCCATTGCCCCATGGCGCCGGCCGTAGCGGCCGTGGCGGCGACCAGTCCGACGAGAACCAACCTTCTGGTGATGCCGCGCGGCGGCGAATTGAGAGTCAGGGACATCATCTCGATCCTTCGGGAGAATCACTGAATATGTAGATTTTGGAGAATGCCGCGTCCGTGAACGGCCTGGAACGACCGGGAGCAGCCTACTGGCAATATCGACAATTCCTGGGGTAACGCTGCGTGGGAAGGTATCCGCGATGCCTTGATTCGCGCAGTCTCCCCAAAGCGCCGAAGCAATACAGACCGGCGCTTTCTGAAAAAACAGGAATGTCGCACTCGATTTATTGACAAACCCGTCGCTCGCGACTACCATCCTGAGCTTCCCGCCCCGCGAGACGTCGGGAGCGGTGTCTTTGCATCACGCGCCAGGCCGGTTGGCATGCGTGGCGCCAATTCGTTTCGTGTCACGGTTTGCGTGCGAGAGGCTTAAGTTCGGGTCAGAAATCGAGTTTGGCGGTCCATTTTCGTGAATTTAGAGTCTGGTTAACGAGGGGAGTCGGGGAGTGGCTGGGAAGAAACAAGAACGAATTCGCATCCGCATGGAAGCCTACGATCATTCCGTGCTCGATCAGTCGGCGACTGAGATTGTCGACACGGCCAAGCGGACAGGCGCAATTGTTCATGGTCCGATCCCGCTCCCGACCCGGATTGAGCGTTACACGGTGTTGCGGAGCCCGCACATCGATAAGAAGTCGCGGGAGCAATTCGAGATCCGCACGCATAAGAGATTGATCGACATAATTCAGCCCACCGGCAAGACGATCGACGCTCTCAATAAGCTGTCGTTGCCGGCGGGAGTTGATATCAAGATCAAGGCCTCTGCTGCGGGTGGATAGCTCGGTTCGGTGAGAGTGTCGTCGGTGTGGCGCAGGATTGCCAGGCTCCGGCGGCAAATCGTGTCTGCCGTCAGGTTTCGGTTGGAGATGGGTTTGATCTCCGCCGGCTTGCGGTTGAGGAAGTCCGCGTGCTGCGACGCGTTTCTTTCTCCCTCAGACCGAAGTGTCGATTGATTGCGTCATTTTTGTTTTGTATGTTGCGAATCATCATCGGGTATCAGCCATGGCAGTAGGACTTCTGGGGCGAAAAATCGGCATGACGCAGGTTTACGGCGAGGACGGCAGCGTCGTCCCCGTAACTGTCATCGAAGCCGGGCCGTGCGTTGTGTTGCAGGTTCGCACACTCGAGCGCGACGGCTATTCCGCCGTGCAGTTGGGCTATGGCGAAAAGCCGCGGCGCCTGGCGATTCGCGCCGAACGCGGCCACGTCGCGGCGATCAGCAGCAAGCGCTCGAAGGCGCGGGCCGATCTCAAGATTGAGCCGGTCGCCAAGGCGTCGTGCGAGCCTCCGCGATACATTCGCGAGTTCCGTCTCGAAGAAGGGGACGTGGCAGTCGAGGTGGGTCAGAAATTGACATTGAACCTGCTGGCTGAGGTGGCTCGTGTCGACGTAGTCGGCATGATCAAGGGTCGCGGGACTGCCGGTGTGATGAAGCAGCACAATTTCCACGGCTTGCGTGCCAGCCACGGCGTGCAGCGCCATCACCGGGCCGGCGGCAGTATTGGTTCGCACGGTTGCGATCGCGGTAACAGCGGCAAAATCAAGAAGGGCAAGCGGATGTCGGGCCGGTGGGGTAACGAGCGCGTCACTGTTCGCAACCTCAAGGTGGTGCGGATCGATGAGGCGAATAACGTGATTCTCGTGTACGGGGCTGTTCCCGGGGCGAACGGTGGCCACATCATGATCCGGAAGACCAAGAAGAAGCGCAAGGTTCAGCCGGGCTAGGGCTGCCTGCGAAGTTCATCGTCAGGCTAAATGCCTGCCAGGGAATTTCTGCAATACAACGGGCACTGCAACACAACGGCGGAATGAGACGGGAAGGCTGATCGATGATTACTCTGCCAATTCACAATCGGGCCGGTCAAGAGGTGGGAACTTACGAGTTCGACCCTCAGGATTTGGCCACAGAAGTCAACCGGCAGTTGCTGCACGACGTCGTCGTCATGTATGAGACGAATCGCCGCCAGGGAACGGTGCATACGAAAAGTCGTGGCCAAGTTCAGGGCAGCAAGAAGAAGATGTACAAGCAGAAGGGGACCGGGCGTGCCCGGATGGGCAACAAGCGCACGCCGATTCGCCGTGGCGGCGGCCATACGTTTGGCAAGCGGCCCGTCGATCACTCGTATCGTTTGCCGAAAAAGGCGGTGGCGCTGGCGACACGGATGGCGCTCCTCAGCAAGTTTTTGGATAACCAGGTTAAGGTACTCGACGAGCTGGCGATTACGACGCCGAAGACGAAAGACGTGGTCGGTGTGCTCCAGGCGCTGGGGCTGGCTGATTCGTCGTGCCTGCTGACGATCGAGGCGCATGATCCGAACGTCTGGAAGTCGGCCCGCAATATTGCGAGGCTGTCGGTTTCTCCTGCTTCGGATTTGAACGCCTACGATCTGTTGCACCGGAAAATGATTCTGGTCACCAAAGGGGCGCTCGACAAGATTCGCAGTGCCAAAAAGCAGACGACCCCGAAGCAGGCAGGGTAGAAACAGGCAGGGCGGGAACAGGCAGGCCAGAAACGGGCAGAGTAGTGCGGCAGTTCAGTTGGCAGTTCATGGTTCGTTGATATTGTGGTTTTGGGAGTTTCAGCATGGCCGTCGTCAGTCAGCATGGCGTGAATCTCGAGCCGTATCAGGTGGTGCTGCGCCCCCTCGTGACGGAAAAGGGGACGCACGTTTCGTCGCGCCACAATGCTTACGCGTTCGAGGTGCACTCGCTGGCGACGAAAACCGACATCAAACAGGCGGTGGAATCGTTGTGGAATGTGCGGGTGCTGGCCGTGCGGACGCAGAACCGGGTCGGGAAGCCCCGGCGGACAAAGGTTGTTTATGCACAGACCAGGCCCTGGAAAAAAGCCATCGTCAAATTGCACGACGATGATCGGATCGCGTTCTTCTAGAGTGGGCGCACGACAGGTACGAAGCGGCAAGACGTGAGTTCGCGCGATATCAGCAGGAAGAGGGTTAGTCATGGGTATTCGATTTTACAAGCCGACCAGTGCCGGACGCCGGGGCGCTTCGGTCAGCGACTTTGCCGAGATCACCGATCGCAAGAAGCCCCCCGAGAAGTCGCTTGTCATCCGTTTGAAGAAGGCCAGCGGCCGCAATTTTCATGGGAAGATCACCGCGCATCAACGAGGCGGCGGATCTCGGAAGATGTACCGTGTGGTCGATTTCAAGCGCGTCAAGGACGGCGTGGCAGCGCGCGTCGCATCCATCGAATACGATCCGAACCGCACTTGCCGCGTGGCCTTGTTGCACTATATCGACGGCAGCAAGTCGTACATTTTGGCCCCCGAAGGCCTCAAGGCCGGCGCCAAAGTGGAAAGTGGCACGACGATCGAGCCGAACTTGGGCAATTGCCTGCCGCTCGAGAACATTCCCGCGGGAACCGTCGTTCACAATATCGAAATGCAGCCCGGCCAGGGGGGAAAGCTGTGTCGCAGTGCGGGAACGTCGGCCGTGATGAATGCCCGTGAAGGGGATTGGGCCCAAATCACGCTCCCTTCGGGTGAAGTCCGGCGCATACCCAGCAAGTGTCGCGCGACGGTCGGCGCCTTGGGTTTTTCAGAGCACAGCGCGATTCGCATCGGCAAGGCCGGTCGTAATCGCCGGCTGGGGATTCGGCCTCATGTGCGCGGCGTCGCGATGAACCCGGTCGCTCATCCGATGGGTGGCGGTGAAGGTCGCAGCAAGGGGGGGCGGCATCCGTGCAGCCCGACTGGCAAGCTGGCCAAGGGGGGGCGCACCCGCAAACGACGGAAGCCCTCGAAGTCGGCCATCATCCGTCGCCGCAAGTCGCGGCGGTACGGACAACTCAAGTAATCATTCCGCGTCGTTTGACGCTTGGCGTTTCGCGACGGGAAAGTCCAATCAGTCACATAAGAATTTCTGGAAATCGTTTGAGGTGAGGTTATGGGTCGTTCGCTGAAAAAAGGTCCCTTCGTCGACGTGAAGTTGATGAAGAAGGTCGAAGGCCGCCTGCGATCGAGCTCGAAAGAGCCGATCAAGACTTGGGCGCGGCGGTGTACGATTCCTCCTGATTTCATCGGATACACGTTCTTGGTGCACAATGGGAGGACGCACATCAGCGTCTATGTCACCGAAGAAATGGTGGGACACAAGCTGGGCGAATTCGCACCCACACGCACGTTCCGCGGGCACAGCGGCAAGGGGTCGAAGAAAGAGAGCCCTGCCCCTGGTGGGTGATGGTCTGGCGGATGCTCGTGAGCGACATGCGGGCCAGAGCGGCTGCCGAGACATTCGTGGAAACAGTTCGAAATGACGTGACCGTGGGTGGGAAGTATAGCGGCCGGGAAGTTGGGAGAGATTGCAGTCATGGCATACAGCGCATCACACCGTTTTGCACGTATCGCGGCGACGAAAATTCGTCCGTTTGCGAACCTGATCCGCGGCCGGCGGGCGGGGGACGCGGTCGAGTTGCTCAAGTATGTTCCGAATCGCGGTGCTCGCATGTTGGAGAAAGTCTTGAAAAGTGCGATGTCGAACGCCGAGGATCAGGGCGCGCGCAACGTCGATCGCATGCTGGTTGTCGACGCGCGGGCCAACGGCGGCCCGATGTTCAAGCGAATCATGCCACGGGCGCGCGGCATGGCGTATATGATCAAGCGTCGCTTCGCGCATATCGACGTCGCCATCGACGTTCCCGCTGTCGCAAAAAATGAAGAGCGGAAAGCTTAACGACTAGGGACAAGAGGTTCGTTACTCGAGAAGGCATTAAAACAAGGGTTTGTCGGCTTATGGGACAAAAAACACGACCTACTGGGTTCCGCGTCGGGATCGTCGAAGCGTGGCGCAGCCGCTGGTACGCCTCGAAGAAAGAGTTCGGCGACCTGCTGATTGAAGATTTCAAGATCCGCAAGTTCATCAAGAAGAAGTATCTGTTTGCGGGTATCCCGAAGATCGAAATCGAGCGCACCCGCGATCAGGTGATCGTGCACCTGCATTGCGCCCGGCCGGGCATTATCATCGGGCGCAAAGGGCAGGAAGTGGATCGTTTGAAGGCCGAGCTCGAAGACCTGACCGGCCGTCGGATGGACCTGAAGATCGTCGAGATCAACAACGCCAACCGCAGCTCGCAGCTGGTCGCCGAAGACATTGCGCAGCAGCTCGAAAAGCGTGCCAGTTTCCGCCGGACGATCAAGCGGGCCATGGATCAAGTGATGGAGGCGGGAGTTTACGGAGTGAAAGTGCAGTTGTCGGGTCGGTTGGGGGGGGCGGAAATGTCGCGGTGCGAAAAAGCCGCCCGTGGCTCGATTCCCCTGTCGACGCTGCAGGCACACATCGATTATGGATTTGCACAAGCGATGACCGCCCAGGGGGTGATCGGTGTGAAAGTGTGGATCAACCTGGGCACCTACGCAGAAGAGGAAGCGACCGATGGCGCTAATGCCAAAGCGGGTCAAGCACCGCAAAAGTCAAAGAAGACGCATAAGAGGTAATGCGACGCGCGGGAACCGCGTTTCGCTGGGGGACTTCGGGCTGCAATCGCTGCAGGCGGGATACATCAAGGCCACGACGATCGAGGCCTGCCGTGTCGCCGCCATGCAGTACATTCGCGGCGACGGGAAGTTGTATATTCGCATTTTTCCTCATAAACCGGTGACCGCCCGGCCACTCGAAACGCGAATGGGAAAAGGCAAAGGGGAGCCCGACCATTGGGTGGCGGTCGTGAAGTCGGGAACGGTCATGTTCGAGGTGGCCGGGCTGCCGCAGGAGGCCGCTCGGGAATGCCTGGCGCGCATCGCCTACAAGCTGCCGGTGCGAGTTAGGATGATCGGCCGCAGGCCGGGAGAATAGCATGAGCAAAGCCAATGAATTGCGGGAAATGAGCAGCGACCAGTTGGAGTTCTCTTTGAAGGAGTCGCGGGAATCGCTGTTTCAGTTGAAGTTTCAGGCATCGACCGAAAAGCTCGACGCCCCCAGCAATCTGCGCAAGGCCCGTCGTGAAATCGCCCGGATTCACACGATTTTGCGCGAACGGGAATTGGCCCAGAAGAGCCAGCCAGCCGCCGGGTAACACTCAGTACTCAGATGGTCAGATTCAAAAGCAGACACAGGTCACTCAAAGCACAAACGGCAACCAGAGCAAAGAGCCCACAGCCAGCCTTCGGGAACGGACGATATGCGCAAGCGAGCGATTGGCACAGTCACGCGGGACAAGACGCTGAAAACGCGGCGGGTGGAAGTCCCGCGATTGTACCGGCATAAAAAATACGGCAAGACGTTGCGGGACAAGACGATTTGCTACGTGCACGATGAGAACAACGATTCGCATGTCGGCGACCTCGTCGAAATCATCGAAAGTCGCCCGCTATCGAAGACCAAGCGCTGGAGCCTGGTGCGAATCGTGCGGAAGTCGACCGACGTGCATGTGGAAACAGTGTAGCATTCCGGCTTGCGGTCGGAGACACGACATCAATTGGCGGGGCGAAACGAGCCGGGACTAGATCATGATTCAGATG
>DASYAR010000050.1:0-5394 GCA_036501235.1 Planctomycetaceae bacterium | reverse complement strand
ACCGTCCAATTCTTCGCTCGGGCCAGGGAACTCGTCGGGAGCGAACGTGTTGAGCTCGACGTTCCGTTGCAGGCCTGTGTGTTTGATCTTAAGCAATCGCTGGCGGCCCGGTTTCCGCAGATTTCGCCGCTGCTCTCAAACCTCTTGGTGGCCGTCGGCACCGACTATGCCGACGACCGTACGCTGCTGGATCCGGCTGCCGAAGTCGCGTGTTTTCCACCAGTGAGTGGAGGATGATTCAGCTCACGCACGCTCCCATCGACTACACCGCGCTGACCGAACAGGTTCGCTCAGAGCAGGCGGGAGCGATCGTCTTGTTTTTGGGGACGGTTCGGGAGATGACCGACGGAAAACAGACCGTCGCACTCGATTATGAGGCATTCCCACAGATGGCCGAAGCCAAACTCGCCGAATTGCTGGTCGAAGCGCGCGGCCGGTGGCCGATCGTCAAAGCGGCCATCGCCCACCGATTGGGTCGGCTGGAACTGGGAGACGTCAGCGTCGCCGTCGCCGTGAGCACGCCGCATCGCCAGCACGCCTATGAAGCCGCCAGGCACCTCATCGATCGGCTCAAAGAGGTCGTCCCGATCTGGAAGAAAGAGAATTGGGCCGACGGCACGACCGCATGGGTCCACCCGGGAGTCGAATCTCCTGAGAATTCTCGACTTTGAATTTCCTTAGACATTTGAATTTCGTCATTCGTCATTCATGCCTCTCCCTTTGATCGACACGTTCGGCCGCGTGCATACCAATCTGCGGATCAGCGTCACCGACCGCTGCAATATCCGCTGCTTTTACTGCATGCCCGCCACCGACGTGCAGTTCATGGATCGCTCGGCGCTGTTGACGTTTGAAGAAATCGAGCATTTTGTGCGCGTGGCCGTGCCACTGGGGCTGCGGCAGGTTCGGCTGACCGGGGGCGAACCGCTCGTGCGGAAGGATCTGCACGTGCTGGTCGCCAGGCTGACGGCGATCAAGGGCATCGAAGACATCGGTCTCACGACAAACGGGATCCTGCTCGCGGAACAAGCCCACGCATTATACGAGGCGGGGCTGCGGCGGATTAACGTCAGCCTCGATGCGCTCGACCCGCGGAAATTCGAAAAAATCACCCGGCGGCAGGGTTTCGAAAAAGTCATCGCCGGGATCCAGGCCGCCCAGGACGTCGGCTTCGATCCGGTGAAGGTCAACGCGGTGGCCGTCCGGGGGCTGACGGAAGACGAGATCGTCCCGTTCGGTCACTTCGCGCGGCGGACCGGAGTCGAAATTCGCTTTATCGAATTCATGCCGCTCGATGCCGACAACGCCTGGCAACGGGACAAAGTGCTGTTTGCCCACGAGATCGTCGAGAGGCTGGAAAGCGAGATCATGCCGCTGGTCCCACGTCCGGGACAAGATCCTCATGCGCCGGCCAGCGATTACCTGTTTGCCGACGGTCTCGGCCAGGTCGGTTTCATCTCGTCAGTCAGCCGTCCGTTCTGCATGAACTGCGACCGTTTCCGCATCACAGCCGACGGCAAACTGCGGAACTGTCTGTTCAGTCTGGAGGAGACCGATATTCGAGAGATGCTGCGATCGGGGACCGGCGACGAGCAGATCATCCAGGCGATTCGCGACAGCATCGCCGCCAAAAAAGAAGGCCATGAAATCAACACGTCGCGCTTCATTCAGCCCGATCGCCCGATGTACGCGATCGGGGGTTGAAGCTTCTCGTTATCGAAGCGATCACGAAAGCGAACCGCCTTGCGCCGCATCTATCTCGACAACGCCGCCACGAGTTTCCCGAAGCCCGCAGCGGTTTATGACGCGATCGATCACTACAATCGTCAGGTCGGTGCGTCCGAGCGCGGCAATTATGCCACGGGCCGCGAGGCCACCCGTACGGTGCAGAATTGCCGCAGGCAACTTGCCGCGTTGTTCGGAATCGAGACCAGTGCCCATCGCCTGATCTTCACGCTCAATGGTACTGATAGTCTCAATCTGGCGCTGCACGGGCTGCTCTCGGCAGGAGATCATGTCGTGACGTCGGCTCTCGAGCACAATTCGGTCGTCCGACCGCTACGAGAGCTCCAGCGGCGGTTTGGGGTCGAAACGACGGTCGTTGCGGCGGACGCCTCAGGACGGATCGACCCCGCCGCATTCCAGCGCGCACTGCGTCCTGCAACCAAGCTCATCACATTGATCCATGCGTCGAACGTCACGGGCGCCGTCCAGCCAATCGCCGATGTGGGACAGATCGCACGGCGGGCGAACGTCCTGTTCCTGGTCGATGCCGCCCAGTCGGCCGGGCAACTGCCGATCAATCTCGGCGATCTGGCGGTCGATCTGCTCGCCTGTCCGGGGCATAAAGGATTGCTCGGCCCCTTGGGAACGGGGGTGCTCTACGTCGGCCCGGGTGTGGAAGAGCGCCTGCAGAGCCTTCGCCAGGGGGGAACTGGAACAAACAGCGACGAAGAAACCCAGCCCGCGGCGCTCCCCGTCAAACACGAATCGGGGAACAACAACGTGCCGGGAATCGCCGGCTTGCACGCCGGCGTGTCGTGGCTGCGGGAGCGCGGCGTGGCGGCCGTGCGGAAGCAAGAACAAGAGCTCGTGGCACGCATGCAGGAGGGACTGGCGGGGCTGGCCGGCGTGCGGCTGTATGGTCCCGCAGAGGGACACGAGCGCGTCGGAGTCGTCAGTTTGACGGTCGACGGGTTCGACCCGCATGAACTGGCGGAGATTCTCGGCCAGTCCTTCGGCATCGAAGTTCGTGCCGGCTTGCACTGCGCCCCGGGAGCGCATCGCGCCGTCGGAACATTTTCCTCGGGCGGAACCGTGCGATTCAGCTTCGGTCCGCTGACGACGGCGGATGAGGTTGACGCGGCTGTCGACGCGCTTCGCCAGATTTCCGGCGGCGGCTGACAGTGGGAGTTCGTGAAAAGATCGAATCCCGGTGACTTCAAAGAACGAAACGACCCCCGGAACGAATTCCGGGGGTCGCTGTCGATTGAACTGGCTCGAACGTATTCCGAGCATGTTCGGTCACTGACTTACGTTCTCACGCTTAGCCACGCACGCCGAAGAGATTCACCAGACCGGTCTTGCGAGCCTTGGTCTGCTGGCTCTTCAAACGCGAGGGGAAGTATGCTTCGGGTTCCGCCGAGGCGGGAGCCGGAGCCGGAGCCGGAGCCGCTTCGCCGCCTTCAGCCGGGGCAGCCGGCATCGGAGCCGACTGGCCAGGAGCGGAGCACGAAGCCGGTTGCGTGCAGCACGTGGCAGTGCCCGTGTCGCAGCAAGACTTCTTGACGTCATAACCGCAAGCCTTGAGGGCGCGCTTCGCGGCATGAACGACGCTCCGGTCGCAGTCACCCAACGCATAGGTCAGGGCGGCGACGACTTTGTCGTTGCAGCAGCAGCCGTTCCTCTTGGTCTGCTTGCGAATCTGGATCGCAGACGCTTTCCGGACGCGTTCATCGGCGTCATTCAAGCCGTAGATGAAGGCGCACATGATCTCCGGGTTGCAAACGCAGTCGAACTTGCCGAGCTTGCGAATCGCCTTGCGACGATCCTTGGCATGGCAGCCGGTTTGCGATTCATAGATCCAGTGAGCCACTTCGCAGGGATCCGCATTGCAGCAACGGGCCTGGGAAGGGGTATCGCAGCACTTCGGCGCAGCCGGAGCACAGGGAGCGGCGCAGCTCACGGGAGCGGGAGCCGGAGCGCACTTGGGCGCACACGGAGCCGCACACGTGGCCGGAGCCGGAGCCGCACATGTCGCCGGAGCCGGGGCGCAGGTCGGTGCGGGAGCCGGAGCGCACCTGGGCGCACACGGAGCCGCGCACGTGGCCGGAGCCGGGGCCGGGGCCGCACACGAAACAGGAGCCGGGGCTGGCGCCGGAGCACAGCACTTGGGAGCGCAGGTGCTCGCCGGTGCGGTGTTGCAGCAGCCTTGCGGCTTGGCGCAGGTGCGTTGATAGTTGTGAACATTCGGGCAGCACGGCTTGTAAATCACAGGCCGGCAGCATTGGGGCTGACAAGAGGGGGCGCACCCACAGCTCTTTTCAGCTCCGCAGCAGCTGCCGCTGGTCAACACGATGGAACCGGCATTCGCCGTCCCCACCATGCCGACCATGGCCACCACTGCACTATACAGCGTCGTCCATTTCATAACGAAACGTCTCCTTCCCTTGGGAATTTTGGGTTGTCCGCCGTCCTTACCACGGATGGGTCGGTGTGTATTTCGTCCGAAGGCGATTGTTTGTGCCTGGTCCTTCAACCAGGCGAACCACCTGCGACGCGCGTCGCTTTTGTCCGAGACAAGCCCGACGACCACACCGCAGACTCAGACGGCAAAACCATCCGCTTTTGGGCTAGCACATAAACATCGGTGCCGTCGGGCCTTTCCGCAGCCCGAACCTTTCCTCGGCAACTCCGATGATCCCTGCTACCGGTTTAGATGCGGGAGCCGGCAAAGCAGGTCTGAACCAAATGATCGGCGACCCGTCCGGCTGGCCTTGAGTGTCGCAAAGTATTATTAATACAGGCATTTACGGCGATTCCGAGCATGAGTTTCACGTCCTTTCCGGCCAGCGAATCTGCATGGGAGTTTGCCGGCGCCATTCTCGGATCATCCGTTATAGGCGGGTCAATCTGGGATCTTTGCGACTTCTGGGTCGCAATGGAATCCGCATCGATCTATGCCGATTTTGGTCGAATTGCCGGGGCTCGACGCCGTCTGGCGATGCTACGCCAAGACCAACCATTTCGTTCGGCAATCGTGGTGCAACCGGCATAAGCCGTGCGACGCGCCTTAGACGGAATGGCCACGGTCACCGACGGTGAAAGCTCCGTCATACGACCGGCCGGACTGGCGCGATTGGCCCGGTTGTAACGCGCGGTTGTCAGTTTGGTTCAATTGCTACAAGCGGCGCCGATCGAGCAGCGCAGGAAATGCGTCCGCCAGGCGAAACCGGCCGGGGTTTGATTCCGTCGAAAAATGGCAATTTCGTAAAAATTTCACTTCAATCCCAGACGAGACAGATTGTACAATGAAGTCGCCCCGCGCGGTTCTGCGCGCATTCTTAACCAGCGGGAAAATCTTGACTGTTGGGAGTTTCCCGAACAACCGTGCCCTGGAGCCGCGCAATGCTGTCTCGACGTAAATTAGCCGCTCGTTCACTGGTCGTATTGAGTTTCAGTGCGTTGTGCGTGTGGAGCGTCGCGGGGGAGACTCGCTCCGGATCCGCGGGCCTCACTTCCAGCCTGATCCGCTTCGACGTGCCTGGAGGAGAGACGCTCTTTGCTCTTTCGCTCAAGGCCGGCGCTGCCGAACCGGTCGGTGCCCGCGATGTGGCGATCGTGGTCGACACGTCGGCCAGCCAGGCGGGCGATCATCGTCTACAATCGATGGCC
>DASYAR010000049.1:0-3413 GCA_036501235.1 Planctomycetaceae bacterium | reverse complement strand
GCCCATACCACCGGTCAAAAACCTGACTGGAGCACGTCGTGCGCCCCCAATAAACGCGGAATTTTCGGAAGTCAAGATTGTATGGGTGAAATCAGGAATTGGGACTTTGATTCCGTTATTGGAGTCCAGGATGGGCACTTCAAGAGGCGGTCGGTCGTTTAGCCGGATTTACCGCAATCCAGCATGCTGCGTCGCAATTCGCCGGTCAGTCCAGATTGCAATGTAGAGCTGCCGCCGTCCAACCGAGACGGCCGCGCCACAATAACGCCGATGCTGGCAGAACCGGCCACGTGGCCGACGTTGGCAGCGTCGGCGAACCGCTGTTGGGCGCCATACGGGGCCGAATCGTGGTGCCGTCGCACTCTTCGCAGCGCGGCCCTAAAATAACGATCGGCCCCAGCGCCCATCCGCTGTGCAAATGGGTTATTTCTTGTCACGCCACGATGATTGCTGGACTGACCAAAACGGACGATGAAGGGAAAACCACGAGTTTTACTGATGACACGGATAGGCGGAAACGAGGTGGAGTCGCCCATCCGTGCTCCAACCTTTTTCATTCGAATGCGACCGACGGTCGGCCCAGTTCATTCGCGGTCACTCTTGCTTTGATTTCTCTTCACTTGAAATGCGGTCCCGATTTCTAAATTCAGTTGGTGTGTAACACAATGCGAATCGCCGTCGCCGAGATTGCGCAGGAGACCGACTCGTTCAGTCCGATGATCGCGGAACTCGCGGATTTCGAAGCCTTCGGATTGTACTTCGGCGATGAGATCCTCGAACGGATGCGCGGCGTCGGGCCGATTGGCGGGATGATGCACGTGGCGGCCGAGCACGAGGGGCCTCTGGAATTGGTTCCGCTGGTGCGGGCCTGGGGTGGCGCCGGGGGGACGATTTCGGCGAAGGCGCTCGATTTCCTAACGGACCGCCTGATCGCAGGATTGAAAGCCGCGCTCCCTGTCGATGCGATCTATCTGGCGCTGCATGGCGCGGCGGCATCCGAAACAGAAGATGACGTGGAAGGCCATGTCCTGAGCGCCGTGCGTGAGCTTGTCGGGAGCAGCATACCGGTCGCCGTCTGCCTGGATCATCATGCCAACATCACCACGCGCATGGTACAACATGCCGACGTGCTGATCGGCCATGAAACGCAGCCGCACGATCCGGTGGCCACGGGGCGAAAGACGGCGAGAGTGATGTTCGGCATGTTGCGGGGCGAGATCCAGCCCACGATCGCCTGGCGGAAGATTCCGATGATCACGCCGCAGGATCAGTTCCTCACGAGTCAGGGACCGATGAAAGAGTGGTTCGACCTGGCCCGGGAGATGGAACGCCTGCCTGGCGTCATCGACGTCTCGCCGTACCCGATGCAACCCTGGCTCGACGTGGCCGAAGGGGGCTGGGCGGTCGTTGCGCACACCGACAACAACCAGAAATTGGCCGAGTCGCTCGCAGACGAGAGCGCTGCAAAAGCCTGGGGCCTGCGCGAGCAATTCTGGAGGTCTGACCGTGTCGCTCCCGCCGAGGCGGTCCGTCAGGCGGTTGCGGCAGATCGCGGACTGATCATATTGTCGGACACGGGGGACTCGGTTTATGGCGGGTCTCCAGGCGAGAGCACCTGTATTTTGCGAGAACTGCTGGCGCAGCAACTCCCTTGTCCCGCCCTGGTGCCGATCGTCGACAGCGAAGTGGTTGACGTCGCGATATCATCCGGATTGGCCGCCCGAATCACGGTCGACTTGGGAGGAAAGGTCGATCGCGTCTTCAATTGGCCGGTTCGCGTTACGGGCCGCGTGGCCGCCGTTTCGAACGGTGTGATGCTCGAACTGCAAGACCGTGGAGCTTGCGACCTGGGCCGGTGCGCTTTGCTGGAAGTCGGGCAGATCCGCATCGTCGTGCTCGAACGGCGGACGTTCGCGATCAATCATCCCGTTCTGTACACGCACATGGGCCTGGAGATTGCCGACGCCCGCATGGTTGTCGTCAAAACGGCCAGCAATTTCCAGTTCTTCAGTCGCTGGCGAACAGGCCTGATCCGGGTCGATTCGCCCGGCACGACGCAATCCGATTTGACGGCGTTCGAGTGGAAACGAGTCCCACGGCCGATCTATCCGCTCGATGATCTCAATCACTGGCAACCCGGAGAAAGCAAGCTGAAATGACTCGCGTGACCGATCAATACGATTTCGCCAGGCAATATCTGGCCGGCGGCGTTTCTTCATCGACGCGGCTGAATCGCGCCCTGGGGCACCCCATGTACTTCGATCGCGCTGCGGGTTGCAGGCTGTGGGACCTCGACGGCCGCGAATACATCGATCTCTGCTGCAGTCATGGCGCCACGCTCCTCGGGCACGGCGATCCTCGCATTCGCGAAGCCGTCGAACGCGTGTTGGATCGCGGCGCAGCCTGTTCTTATGAAAACGAGCTGCACGGCCAGTTCGCCGAGCTTTTATGCCGCACTGTTCCGTGCCTCGAACGTGTGCGGTTCACCGGCTCGGGAACCGAGGCGACGATGCACTGCCTGCGCCTCGCGCGTGCGTTTACCGGCCGCACGAAGATCCTGAAAATTGAGGGGCATTTTCACGGCTACCACGATCAGGTGATGTTCTCGATCGGCACGCCGTCCGATCGGCTGGGAGACGAGACGGCCCCGGCACGCCATCCCGGCTCGGCCGGGATGCCTCCCGGGCTGGATGATCATCTGGTGCTGGTCCCGTACAATCGCACCGACCTTCTGGAACGGGCCTTCCAGAAACATGCGAGTGAACTGGCGGCCCTGATCTGCGAGCCGGTGTACTTCAACGCCGGGTGCGTGCTGCCGACGCGCGAATTTCTCTCGGCCATGAGGCGGCTGACGGAACAAAACCAGGTGCTGTTGATCTTCGACGAAGTTCTGAGTGCTTTCCGCATGGCCCCCGGCGGAGCCCAGGAAGTGCTGCAGATAACGCCCGACCTGTGCACGCTCGGCAAGGCGGTGGGAGGCGGGTATCCGCTGAGCGTCTTCGGCGGCCGGCGCGACGTGATGGCTCACTTGATGCCCGAGGGCAATTGCCAGCACAGTGGCACGTACAATGGACATCCGGTCGCGGTCGCGGCGGGCCTCGCCGCCGTCACGGCCTATCGCGAGCCGGGATTCTACGAGCACATCAGGTCAATCGCCGCGAAGTTGTACGCCGGTCTCAACAAGATCCTGGCGCGGCACCAGGTTCCGGGACGCGTGCAGGGATTGGGGGCGCGGTTCGGTATTTATTTCGGCGTCACCGACGAAGTCCGGAGTTATCGCGATGCCGTGAAAAGCAATCGCGAGATGATGCTTAAGTTCGTCGCCGCGGCGATCGGGCAGGGAGTCTATTTTCACGACTACGGCGGGGCCGCCTGCCATCACGGTTTTTGTGCCGCGATGACAACGGCCGACG
>DASYAR010000048.1:0-47436 GCA_036501235.1 Planctomycetaceae bacterium | reverse complement strand
TATTATCGCCATTGGTATCACCATCGTGATTATCAGCGGGGGCATCGATTTGTCGGTCGGTTCGGTTATTGCATTCAGCAGCGTTGTCTTTACGATCGTGCTCCACTGGATCGCGCCCGAGGGAGTTACATCCTCAGAGGGCGTGGGAGTCGGTGCGCTATTGCTGGCAACAATTGTGACGCTGGCCGCGGCGCTGCTGGTCGGCGTGTTTCACGCCGTGCTGATCACGCGTCTGGACCTACCGCCGTTCATCGCCACACTGGGGACGCTGATCGGCCTGCGCAGTCTAGGGCGTGTCATTGCCCAATCTCTGTATGACAGCGACAAGGTGGAAGTGTCGGCTCCTGATTTTGGCGACCTGTTCTGGGCGACCTGGAAATGGAAGTTGCCCGGCCTTGACGGACCGTTGATGATCCGTTGGGTTCCTCTGATCGTATTTCTGGTTGTGGCCGCGACGGCCATCGTGCTGATGCGGAAGACGGTGCTGGGCCGGCACCTGTATGCCTTGGGAGGGAACGAAGAGGCGGCACGCTTGAGCGGGATTCGCACCGATCGGCTGAAATACATTGCTTATTGTCTGGGCGCCCTCTGTTCGGGACTGGCCGGCATTCTCAATGCGGCGCGCGAAGGACAGGGAAACTCGACGAACATGGGGATGGGCTACGAGTTGAACGCCATCGCAGCGGCCGTCGTTGGAGGGGCCAGCCTTCGCGGCGGCATGGGGACCATGAGCGGGACGATTCTGGGGGCGCTCTTTCTAACACTGGTCATCAATGGCATCCCCAACATCATCAAGATCGACGCGACCCTCTATGAAGGGATCATCGTTGGCGTCGTAGTGATCCTCGCCGTTGCCGTAAATCAAATCCGTGGCCGGAAGTTTGGTTCGTAGGGGGGGCTGTGCCCGACGGCCTTCCGCAATCTGTGACGACGATTGCAAATTGAAAAATGAAAATCTGAATTTGAATTTGACGATCATTGCCCCCGTCAAATTTTCAATTTGCATTTTATAATTCTCAATTTTCAATCTTGATTCCGATGAAACATGACGTCTGACACCCCGATCATCTCCGTCCGCGACGTTTCCGTTCGCTTTCCGGGCGTCCTTGCGCTCGATGGGGTGTCGCTCGACGTGCTACCAGGTGAATTGCTGGCAATCGTCGGCGAAAACGGCGCAGGCAAGAGCACGTTGATGAAAGTGCTCGCCGGTGTTTATTCACGGTTCGACGGCGAGCTGCTCCTGCGCGGTCGGCCGCAGCGGTTTCATTCGACGCGCGACGCCGAACATGCCGGCGTCAGCATCATCCATCAGGAGCTGAACCTGGTGGAGCAACTGTCGGTGGCGGCCAATATTTTTCTAGGGCGCGAGCTGCGCGGCCGTTTCGGAATGCTTGACGAGCGGGCGATGAACTCGGCCGCCGCGAAGCTGCTGGAAGAGCTGGAATGCCGGACGGCGCCGACCCAACTTGTCGGGCGGCTCCGCGTGGGAGATCAGCAGCTTGTCGAAATCGCCAAAGCCCTGTCGTTCCAATCCGACATCGTCATCATGGACGAACCGACAAGCGCCCTGACCGAAGCCGAGTCGGAGCGGCTGATGCGGATCATCGCCCGGCTGAAGGCACGGGGCGTGACGATTCTGTACATCTCGCACAAAATGGACGAGGTGTTTCGACTGGCTGACCGTATCACGGTGTTGCGTGACGGCCGGCTGGTGTCGACGGTGTTGCCGGCCGAATCGTCGCCGCGCGCCGTGGCC
Source organism: Planctomycetaceae bacterium (assembly GCA_036501235.1). GTDB lineage: Bacteria > Planctomycetota > Planctomycetia > Planctomycetales > Planctomycetaceae > JACQFH01. Next base: position 45,680 of record DASYAR010000048.1, on the reverse strand, counting down.
CATCTGATGGTCGGTCGCGAGATTGAAAACGCCAGTCAGTTCGGTGCGCGGACGCCGGGGGCGCCGATGCTGGAAGCCCGCGGGGTGACGCTCGAGTGGCCCGGCCACGCGCAAAGATTCCGGCTTCGTGACGTGAACATCACCGTGCACGCGGGTGAAGTGCTGGGAATCGCCGGATTGATGGGGGCGGGGCGCACCGAGCTATTGGAATGCCTGTACGGCTCCAGCCGCGTGCCGCTACAGGGGACTATTCTGGTGAACGGCCAAGCGGTCAGCTTTCGCCATCCTTCCGAGGCGCTGGCCGCGGGAGTGGCGCTCGTAACCGAAGATCGCAAACGTCTGGGCTTATTCGTGGATCTCGACGTCGGCAAAAACATCACACTGTGTCAGTTGCGAGACGCGCTGCGGGCGGGGCTGATCGACGGCCGTGCTGAACGGGCCATGGCGACCGGAATCGTCGAGCGGTTGCACGTCAAGACGCCGGGCATCAATGCACGGATCACCAACCTGTCGGGGGGCAATCAGCAGAAGTGCATCATCGGCCGCGGCCTGTTGACGCGACCCCGCGTCCTGCTGCTCGACGATCCAACGCGCGGCGTCGACGTGGGGGCGAAAGCGGAACTCTACCGGTTGATCGACGGCCTGTGCCGTGAGGGACTGGCGGTGATCGTTACATCGAGCGAATTGCCCGAATTGCTGACTCTGTCGGACCGGATCATCGTCCTGTGCGAGGGACGTGTGACGGGCCATTTCACACGGGCCGAAGCAACCGAACAGCGCATCATGGAAGCCGCGACGGCGCGCAATTAACCGGCCTGATGCACTCGCCCACCGAACCCATTCAATTCGCCTCAGCGAGCCGATGTGATTCAACCCCGCGGTTTACGGGTGAAGCAGAACTGAGGATACAAAGTGCTCCTCATTTTTGGCGGGGGGCGAATCGACGTGCGCATTCAAATCAGCGCCCCGCTTGCTCTTCGGCCTGATACCGGGGGGATAAACCCCGCCGGCTCGCTGGGGCGAACACGCCCCACGCAGAGCAACCGATGCGACAAGATCGCAATTGTCGCGAGCCGGTCCTGGATGATACGATAGCGAGCATGTCCTTGCTTGACCATTTCCGACCACCATTGCGAAACAGCCGCCGCTGGGAGGGATTTCACCACGCGTGGACGGCCAACATTGCTCAACATTTGAATCTCGAAGTGTTGCCCACAGATTTCTTCGCCGAGGCGGAAATCAGCGCCGGCCCGGCTGTCGAGATCGACATTGCGGCATTCGAAGAACTCTCGGCTGCGAATACGTCGGGAAGTCGAGCCGCCACAGCGGTGTGGGCTCCCACCAAACCTGCGCTGTCCTTCCAGGTGGATTTTTCGCATCTGGAAGTCTGCGAAGTGAGAGTCTACGAGAATCTCGGCGGTCCGCAGTTGCGGGCAGCCATTGAATTGGTCAGCCCTGCCAACAAAGATCGTCCGGGGAGTCGCCGTACATTCGCGTCGAAATGCGCCGGCTATCTCAAGCAGGCGGTGTCCGTCGTGATGATCGACGTCGTGACCGAGCGCACGGCGAATCTGCATGCCGACTTGCGCGAGGCGCTGGACGTCGCCGACGCACCGTGGGAATCGTCGACACAATTGTACGCGATCGCCTATCGGCCGGTTCCTGTTCCTGCCAGACAACGAATCGAGATGTGGCCCGAGATGCTCGCGATTGGGTCGTCACTGCCGACGCTGCCTCTATGGGTTGGTCCTGATCTCTGCTTTCCGCTCTCGCTGGAAGAAACGTACACCACGACGTGCGCCGGATTGCGAATTCCCGCCGAATGACGTGTGATAATTCGGACATCGGACGATCCAGAATGAGGAACGACATGCCTGCCGATGACGACGCAGATGAGTGGCTGGCGTGGTACCGCCTTACGCCTCTCGAGCGCTGGCACGAATCGATGAAACTGTGGGAGTTCTATCTGCACGTAGGAGGGTCGCTTGATCCCGAACCCGATAGTCAAAGTCCTTTCGACGCTTTCCTGCCACGGGGTTCGGCACCTGCTGATGGGCGGTCAGGCCTGCGTGTTCTACGGCGCGGCGGAGTTTAGTCGCGATTGCGACGTCGTCGTGCTTGCCGACCAAACCAATTTCGACCGTCTGCAAGCCGCGCTGAACGACCTTAAGGCCAAATGCATTGCCGTGCCGCCCTTCGATCCGAAGTTGCTCGAGCGCGGGCATGCGGTTCATTTTCGCTGTGAACAAGACGAAGCTCGCGGCATGCGCGTCGATGTCATGACACGGATGCGAGGAGTCGACGAGTTCGATTCGCTGTGGGAACGGCGAACGACGCTAGCCGACGCCGCCGGCGTGCAATTCGAAGTGCTGGGCATTCACGACCTGGTGAAGGCCAAGAAAACTCAGCGAGACAAAGATTGGCCAATGATTCGCCGGCTCGTCGAATCACATTACGAGGCGCATCGCAACGACGCTACGGAACCCCGCATCGAGTTCTGGCTGCTGGAATCCCGGACGCCGAGCATGCTGATTCGATTGGCGGCCGACTATGGGGCCCAGGCGCGCAAATTCGTGGCCCGGCGGCGACTCCTGAGCGAGGCTTTTGGTGCAAGTCACGGAGCACTCGAAGCCGAACTTCGAGCAGAGGAGCTCGCGGAAAGGGAAACCGACCGCGCGTACTGGCAGCCGCTCAAACGCGAGCTTGAGCAGCTTCGACGAAAAGCCAGGGACCGTCCTGCCACCGGCAACCTTTGACGAAATTCACAAATCACGATCTCGATCGCCCCCTGCCCTCTCGTCCGGCAGGAGTCGTTTTACAAGGCGTGCCATTCACACATACGGTTGAATCGCCTCTTTTGTCACTGTCGACTTCCCCCACAAGTGCGGTCGCGACAGCGCGCCGCCGATCACCAGCATCGCCAACCCGCCATACGCGGGCAGCAGATGCTTGAGGCTGGAATATCCGACGTGCCAGTGCACCAGGATCGTCGCCACATAGGCGACGCCGCCCGCCGTCATCAATGCCCACCACAGCCACTCCCGGCCTCGGCGAAAACCCCACAGCGACGACAAGAGCACACACACGCCGCACGAGATCAGCATCCCTCCGAATGTGGCCCGGTCGTGCGCCACGAGCGGCACCAGTTGTGGATGCGCTCCGTGCAGGTGCTCGGCTGACGTCTCCATGAATTCCAGGTCTTCTGGAACGAATACCGTCGTGACGCCGTACGAGGCGATCACGCATCCGGCAATCACCAGCACGACCCCGTGCACGATGAACAAGAGTTGTCCCCATTGGCTGAGCCGCCAGGCGTGATCGTTGGTGAGTTCGGGCTGAGTCGCGCGACTTTCGGACGACAGGTCGCAGTGCATCGCCAGCAGCAGCAGTTGCAGCAGCACCGCCGTGACGAACGCGTGAAACGGATCGAAATACCCGAACCCGAGGAACAGGAAAAAGCTGGCGAATCCGGCGAAGGCCGACGTCACGATCGTCACATGCGCCCAGTGCATGCCGCGACGTGAACCGTAAATCGAAAGCGCCAGGTATAAGATTCCGACGGCGAGCATCGTGCCCGCCAGCGTCATGCGATCGTGTCGCATGAAGTGCAACAAATGCTCGTTGATGGCAATCATCTGATCCCGCGTCATTCCGACGCTCGCTTCGTCGTACGGCATGACGACCCGCGTGCCGGCGATCACGAGCGCCAAGAGCCCTCCGATCACCATGCCCAAGGCCATCAAGGCCGTCCAGAACCATGACAATTTGGTGGGACGCGTCGTCACGCTTGGACTGGAAGCGGACCGCCCGCCGATCCGATACAGCAGGGCTTCGTTGATCCGTTTGGGCAGACCGGGGCCGGAAAATATCAGGCCCGAATCGACCGAAATCAGATCACTGCCAGCGCCGGTCAGCTGGAGCGCTTGAATTGGTTCATGAATACCTCCGTTGGCGACAATGACCGCGCCGGTGGGCAGCCCGCTGCGAAGCCGCGCTACGGCCTGGCGCGTGGCCTCAAAACAATGCCTGCCCAAGACACGGTGACCGGAAACTTGCGTCACGGAACCGTCGACATACACGCCGTCAATCAGTCGCGACTGCACGGCAGAAGTGATCGTTTGCACATCCCGATCGGCCGAACGAGTCGAAACGGCGACCAGCCGCACGGGGCGTTCGGGCGCCGTCGCGAATGCCGCAAGTCGTTTGAACAAATCGGCACATTCCGCCGGGTCGACGACGTAGAGAACGATGCCGGCGATCCGCCGGCCGAGTCGTTCGAGAATCGACCTCGCCTCTCGCTGAAATGTCTCGATATCGACACAGCGTGCATCCAGATGAATGAGGAGTCGCACATCCTCTAGACCGGCCAGTTGCTGAACGGCCCGCTCGATTCCCGGATTCTCGGATGGCGCATGAAACGTGAGGGACTCCGCCAAGTCGTCACGATCGATTCGCCCCGTGCCCACCGGCAGCGCGGTGAGCGGGCCGATTTCCAGAAATGCCACGCCGAATCGCGACAAGGCCTGGGGGGCCAGCAATTGAGGATCGACGCGCGCCCCCAGCCCGATCCTTCCCGGAAATTGAACCGATGCCACGGCGTGCTGCAAATTCGAATCGGGGCGCATGTGCCCCATCAAATCGATTAGCGCCGTTCCCAACGGCAACCGGGCCAGCATTCCCATACATGACAGCGCCAGATCGCGAGCCGCCACCGGCGACATGCGGAACAGGATCGGCCGGAAAACCGTTTGATACGACCAGTCGGGCATGTGGCAGGCTTTTGAGCGGCTACTGATGTTCGCAAGCAACGAGTCGACGCATCAATCCGAGAAAGACACTGGGATTTAACGGGACGAATCGAGAATACCGCTGCGCGCGTCGGAGAGCAAACGGCGCGACCGCGCCGATCGCAGCCGTGATTCCTGACGCGAGAGCGTATTCAAGTTTCTGCGTTCACGGCTGGCACTTGACGCCGCGCACCTCCAGGAATTGAAATGTCGTGCCCCCTACGATCTGGCCACACTGTTCCGTTCACATTCTTCCTGGAGTTCTCTGATGAAGCGGTTCTGCGCGAGTGTGTGCGTTGGAATGCTCGCCGTTGTCTGCCTGGTGGGTTGTGATTCATCTCCCGATACCATCAAATTCGACGCGACCAACTTGACCACGGCCGGAAATTCGATGAGCAAAATGACCGAGGGTATGACCGAGGATCAAAGACAGGTCTTTATGGCTCGGGCGTCAGCAGTGTCCGTGCTCCTTAAGCCAGGCGGGCCAGATGCCGCAAAAGGTGAAACGCTTTGGAGAGGAATCCAGGGGATGACGAAACGCGAAATCGAAGCCAAAGCCGATGAACTCCTGCCTAAACAGACCGCGCCGGCAAAGTAATCCCTGCGACTGAATCATGCAACACGGTCCCTGGCAGATTCTGAAATCGCACGACATCTACCGCGACGCATGGATGCACGTCCGCAAAGATGACGTCATCCGGCCCGACGGCGCACCGGGAACGCACGGCGTTATCATACTCAACTCGGGCGTTTCGATATTGCCGCTCGATGCCGACGGCCGCGTCTATCTCACCGACGAGTTTCACTACGCCGTGGGACGCCGCACGATTGAAGTCGTCAGCGGCGGACGGGGAGCGGAAGAAGCGCCGCTCGCGGCTGCTCGCCGCGAGCTCGAAGAAGAGCTGGGCATCACGGCCGACGAGTGGATTGACCTCGGCCCAGTCGACCCCTTCACGACGATGCTCTGCGCACCGGCCGTTTTGTTTCTGGCCCGGCGGCTCAATTTCGGGGCCAGTCGGCCGGAAGGAACGGAAAACATTCGCTGCCTGACCGTCGACTTTGACGAAGTGATCGCCATGGTGATGGATGGCCGCATCACCCACGCCCCGAGCTGCGTCCTGATCCTGAAAGCCGCCCGCTGGCTGGCACAATACCGCTGACACGAAAGGCCCCCCATGATCCTCGACATTCTGGAAAACGCCGAACGCTATCACCCGCTGAACGCCGGCTTCAAAGCCGCCCGCGACTATCTGCGACGGACCGATTTCACGAACATGACGCCGGGCAAGCACGAGATCGACGGCGAGCGATTATATGTGATGATCAACAAGGGGCGCGGGCGCGAAGGCGCGAAACTGGAGTCGCACCGCCGGAACATCGACATTCAGTAAACGATCGCCGGACCGGATGACATTGGCTGGAGACCACTCAAGTCGTGCCGGCAGGTCGACACGCCGTTCGATGCACAAAAGGACTTCGGCCTGTTTGCCGACCGGCCCGAGACCTGGATCGCCGTCCCCCCCGGCAGCTTCGCCATCTTTTTCCCCGACGACGCCCACGCCCCGATGGGAGCAGCGACGGACTGCAACTTGCTCAAGGCCGTGATAAAGGTCGCGGTCGACTGGCGGTGATTCGAAACGGCTCGGTTTTCGCGAGACAAATCCCGCCACCTAAACAAATTGTCGTGTCGGTTCGATCAATAAACGGTCGGAAGTCAATTCGACCGGGAGCGGACAAATGACATCTCGCAGACCGTGTGGGTTTGTTGTCGCTATTCTTCTGGCGTCAACGGCACTCCACGCCGACGAGCGGGCCGCATGGCGCGTCCGGGCCATTCGCTCAGAGCATGGCGCGCGCTGCCGGGCAGTGGCGTTCAGCCCCGATGATCGCTGGCTGGCAACGGCGGGTGGCGGGAGCGTGGGTGACGTAAAGATTTGGGACGTCAAGACGGGCGACGAGGTTGCTGCGCGGGAGGCACATGCCGGGCGGACTACGGCCGTCGCCTTTTCGCCTGACAGCAAGAATCTGGCCACTGGCGGCGGCATTTGGAACGGTCCGGGTGAATTCGCCGTCTGGGACGTCACCAAGCAAATCAGAACCGGGAGCTTCCAGATTGCAGAAGGGGGAGTCCTCTCACTCGCGTATTCGCCAGATGGTCAGACCCTCGCGATTGGCGCGGGATATGTCGTCGGGGATACAGCGAAGGGCGCCGTTCGTCTCTGGGACATTACCAAGGGGACAGAATCGACGACCACCCTGCAGGGACCACCCGCGGAGATGACATCGCTGGTGTATTCTCACGGGGGAAAATCTCTCATCGCTTCGACGTTTCATAGCGACCCACAAGCGAACCAGACACTCTGGGAAATGAAAGTCTGGAATGCGAAAACCGGCCGCGCGCAGAGCGTACTCGATTCCAATCGCGAACAACCGCTTGAAGCGGCATTCTTCAATCTGAGGACGCTCGCCGTTTCGGACGATGGCAATATTATCGCCGGTGCCGGGCGGAATGGCGTCAATGGATTGGTCAAGGTCTGGAACGTCACGACCGGTACGATGTCCGTCCTTCCGAAGCACGCGGGAGCAGTCTGGGCCGTCGCTGTCACTGGCGATGGAAAGACTGTGGCAACCGCAGACAACGGCGCAGGCACGATCCGATTCTGGGATGTCGTCGACCAGAAAGAGCTCCCGGGCCTCGCGGCATTTTCCGGAGCCACGTTCGCGCTGGCATTTTCGCCCGACGGCAAGCACCTGGTCGCCGGCGGCGTTGACGCGACTCCCGGACAAGAGAGGGGCGTCATCAAGTGGTGGGTCAGGGATTAGTAGCCGTCCACGATTGGATGACACATCCATTCTCCAGAGTGGAAGCGATCAAGGCGACAGGGGCCGAATCGCAATCCGTGTCGCGCCCCTTTGGCTTTGCTCTCCGCCGGCCGTGCTTGACATTCCGCTGCGCCGCCTCTATAAGGTTCTAAAGATGTATGACTTATACATGTTTAGGAATCCTGGCCCATGCGACTGGCCCTGCAAACCGATTACGCCTTGCGGACATTGATGTTCCTGGCTTCGAAAAAGGGAAAACCGCGGGCCACGATCGCGGATGTCGCCGGGTTCTTTCAGATTTCCGATGCCCATGTGGCGAAGGTCGTCAATCAACTGGCGCGGCTGGGCTTCGTCCGCAGCGTGCGCGGCGCCGGCGGTGGCATCGAACTCGGGAAAACCGCAGCCAACATCCGCGTCGGCGAAGTCGTTCTCGCCTTCGAGGGGAACATGCACCTGCTCGAATGCGTGGCGACCGAAAACGTCTGCATCATCCAGAAACATTGCAAATTGCGAAACGTCCTGGCCAAAGCCGAACGACTGCAATTCGAATACCTCAACGATGTCCGTCTGGCCGACGTCCTGCCTGTTTGAATCGTCGGCCCTCCGTGTGCTTCTCAAACGAAAGGAAACCGAAGCATCATGACCAAACGAGTCCGTCTCGCTGTTCTTGCCGCAGCCTCGATCCTCATTCTGGGGCTGGTCATCCAACCCCGCTTGAACGCTGAGAATAAAAAAGACGCCAAGGCCGATCCGGCCGTCGAACGCACTCGCAAGCAAGTGCAAATGCTCGACGACTTGTACAAGACGGCGATCGTCTTGATCACCGACAAATACGTCAACGACGCCGACGATCTGCCGGCCGGCTCAGCCTTTCAGGCGTTATTCGGAGCCATGAAAAAGAAGGGCTGGCATGAAGTGCGGCTGGTGGATGCGACCGACGAACCTCTGGTCGCCAAAAACGCTCCCGCCGACGACTTCGAGAAGGAAGCCATTAAGCGACTGCTGGAAGGCAAAGCCGGTTATGAGCAGATCGTCGAGAAAGACAATAAGCGCTATTTACGCTCGGCGACCGCCATTCCCGTGGTGATGAAGAAATGCATCATGTGCCACCCTCACTACGAATCGGCCAAACCGGGCCAGGCGATCGGCGCATTGTCGTACACGATTCCGATCGAATAAACCGGCCATCGAGACAACGCCTAGTCACTGCTCCAGCAGCTTTTCCGCCTCGGCGGCGGCACTCGTATCGGGATATCTCTCGATGATCTCCTGCAGCCGACGGTGGGCGGGCTCGTGCCGGCCGGCGTCCAGCAGGTCGACGGCCAGCTTAAGTGCCTCGCGCGCCTTCCGTTCAGCCGGCTTGGCCGCGGCGTTGGACTGCCAGAGGGCGCGATTCTCGGCCAACTCCTTGGCATTTTTTGCGTCAACCTGCGCCGTTTTCCGCTGCACGTCGGCGCGCCGCGCATCTTGAAGCATCGCGACGTGGCCACGCATTTGATAAACCGGAAACCCTTCCAGCGACACCACGACAGGAAAAAACTTGTCGTCGACGCGACCGATCATGATCCGCCACCGCGAGCGGACGAATAACCCATGATCGTTTTTCGACTCGACCTCGCCGTCCACTTGCCAGTGCTCGATCCGGTCGCCGGTCGACAGATTCATCATCGTCACCGGTTCCAGGTAGATCGAGTCTTCGGGAAATTGAGCCGTCTCCGGGAACTTGAGCTCAGGTGTGACGAACTGGATGGCAAACTGCCGGGCGGCGTCGGCCACGCCGTCGTCGATTCCGTGCCGCTCGTCGGGCGCGTCGAGGCGGGGCGTCGGCGCCGCTGATTGAGCAGTCCCGCCGGGCGTCGATCTGTCGACCATGCGCACGGGCGTTCGCGGAGTCCGAATCGGACTATCGCTCCGCCGCACCATTGTGACAGCAATCAACGTGACGAACCCCATCACGGCCAGCGCCGCCAGCAACCGGCCAAAGACCTGGTTGCGGCTCACGATCGCACGCGCCGGCTAAAATCCCTCTCGGGTCGGCAGTCATCTATCGAATTTGCAATGATCACGCGGCTGCTCTGTCTCCTCCGTTGGCAGCTTGAAATGCCTTCCTTGAATAAGTTGCTAGGGTATCGCCCGCGATGATCGTATTCAACCAACCGCATCACTTCTGACGGATGACTGGAATTGGTAATAATGGCGATGTGTCGAAAATCCAACCTGAGAATTGCAAACGAGACCCACTCGATGCGTCGCCCCCTGACTCTCTGGACCTTCGCGAGCCTTCTGGCACTGTCGCGTTTCACACCGGCAACTGCGGCCGGCGCAGAAACGGGCTTCGACGCGGGCAGCTACCTGCGCCGGACCGCCGAGTACCACGGCGACGCGGCCCGCGGCAATCGGCTCCTGCACGATGCCAAACGGACGACCTGCCTGCGCTGCCATCGCGTTGGCGATCAGGGAGCCGAAGTTGGACCGAATCTGTCGAACGTCGGGGGCAAACTGGGCCGCGAGCACCTCGTGGAATCGATCCTCGATCCATCGCGGCAAATTGTCGAGGGCTTTCGGGGCCTCGTCGTCGTGACGGCGGCCGGCAAAGTTTTTAACGGTTTCGCCCCGCGCGAGGCGGACGGGCGGCTCGAATTTACCGACACCGAAGGAGAACGCGTTTCGCTCTCCCTGTTGGAAATAGCCGAACGCAAGACCTTGGCCATTTCCCCGATGCCGGAACGACTGGTGGCCTCATTGTCGGCCGACGAATTCTGCGACTTGATCGCCTTTCTCGAATCACTCAAAGCAGCGGGCCAGTCGTCGCCGGGCAGCGGGCTCCAGGGCCCCCCTTCCCTGCCGGCCGATTTCGAATGGCAGACGATCGCCACCGGCCTGACCGGGGCGACCGCGCTGGCTGCCGCGCCGGACGGACGGGTTTTCGTCAGCGAGCAGACCGGTACACTGCGTGTCGTAAAAGACAACCGCCTCTTGCCGGAACCCTGCCTCCGCTTGCCGGTGGACGATCAGTGGGAGCGCGGCTTGCTAGGCACGACGTTCGATCCGAAGTTCCGTGAGAATCGTGCGATCTACGTCGTGTATGTCGCACGCGAGCCATATCCGCATCACCGCGTCAGCCGGTTCACGCTCGTGGAGGACGTCGCCCGTGCCGAGAGCGAGCGCGTGCTGCTGGCGGGCGACGATCAAACGAAACTCGGCGGCAAAGTGCCGGCCGGACATCAGGGGGGCGCCATCCATTTTGGCGGCGACGGCAAACTGTATATTGCGATCGGCGAACAGACGGCCGAAGCGCCGGCTCAATCCCTCAACACGCTGCAAGGAAAAATTCTGCGGATCGAAGCCGAGGGAACGATTCCGGCCGACAATCCTTTTCTGGGCGAGACCTCGGGTAAGTATCGGGCGATCTGGGCCCGCGGCTGCCGCAATCCGTTCACGTTCGCGGTCGAGCCGGGCACGGGCTTGATGCTCATCAACGACGTCGGTGGAAAATTCGAAGAGATCAACATCGGGCGGGCAGGCGCCAATTACGGCTGGCCGTTGGCCGACCACGGCCCGACCGGCGATGCTCGATTTCAGGGACCCATTTTCTGGTATCCGCAGGCCTCCATTGGTGGAGCGGCGTTTTGTCCCGGGGATGACCGGCCGCATGCGTTTCCTGCGCACTACCGGGATCGCTACTTCTTCATGGACTTCGTCCAGGGGTGGATTCGGTCGCTCGACCCACGCGCGCCGGAGCGGCCGATTCGGTCGGAAGTATTCGCCACCGGCCTGGCCCGGCCGGTCGATTTGGCTTTCGGCTCCGACGGCTCGCTGTACGTTTTGCTGCGCGACGCCTGGGTGAAAGACGGGCAGTTCAAACCAGGAACCGGCTCGCTGGCCCGAATCCGACCGATCGCCGAGTAGCGAAAACCGTTTCACCAGAATTCTGAAACATTCATCAGGCAGCCGCGGTATACTCGGCAACGACGGCCGGACCGATTTCCTGTTACGGACGGCCGGCAATCGAATCCACGTCCCAACTTGCGGGTATTTTCCCATGAGCCACCGAGTATTCTCGCTCTGTCAGTCAGGCCTGCGGCCGACGGCTTTGTTGGCCGCATTCGTCGCTCTGTTGCTTGGCCACGCGTCGTCCGCGGCGCTGGCCGATCCCGCCACGACGCCAGCCATCCAAGTCCAAGCCGGCAAATCAGATTCTCTGGCGGGTTCGCTGCCGGCCGGGGCCACGGGTTATGCGGAAATCACCGGATTGGGCCACCTGCTCGAACGATTGCAGAATTCGTCGTACCTCCAGACTCTCAAAAGCACGCCCCAATTCCATGAATTGGAGAAGGCGCCGCAATATCAGCAGGTCGACGCCGTCAGAAAGATCGTCGAAGCGCAGCTCGGCATGAATCTGTGGAAGGCGGCCGAAGAATTGTTCGGTGGCCGGTTGGCATTGGCGGTCTATCCCAAGTCCGATGGCAACCCGGTCGGCAATGCCGTGGCTGTGCTCCGCGGCGCTAATCCGGCCGTGCTGACGCAGGTCCGGGAGCGCATCGAGCCGTTTCTGTCGCTGGCCAATGCGCAGCCTGAAGCGTCGGACGTCATTCCGGGGACCAAATTGTTTTCGAACGGCGGGCAGGCATTCGTCGCCTGGGGCGATTCGTGGCTGGCCGCCGCCAGCACTCGCGAGTTGCTCGATAAGTCGCTTGGGCTGCTTTCCGGCAAAGAGCAAGGCGCGCTGGCAAATGACGAGGCGTTTCGCGGCATGTCGGCGAAGATGGGCAGCGAGCATGTCGTGCGCGCCTTCGCGAACATGGGACTTTTGACCAAAGCCAAAGGGAGCCGGTTGACCCCCGAAAAGGTTGACAATCCGGTCGTGTCGATGCTCGTGGGCGGAATTCTCGAGCTGGCGGCAGCAAGTCCATACGTCGGCCTCGCGCTGGACGTCAGCGACCATCGGTTCGTAGTCACAAGCGGTATCGCGGGTGATTCCCGCCAACTCGACGAAGCTCATCGCGTTTTCTTTTCCGACCCCGCCGGGCCCGGGACCCCCGATATTCCGCAGTTGCCCTCGCTCATCGGCGGCTTCACATTTCATCTCGACCTGGCCAATTGGTACAAACAGCGCGAGAAGCTGCTCGAACCTCAAGTCCTGCCCGGCTTCGATCAGTTCGAAACCGGCATTGCCAATCTGCTGCCCGGCAAAGATGTGGGAGAAGATATCGTCCCGCTGATCGGCCGGAACGTCACGTTCGTCGCCGCGCCGCAGGATTACAGCCATCTGGACGGTAAGCCGGGGGTCAAGCTGCCGGGCTTCGGGCTTGTCATCGAATTGGCCAAAGCCGAAGAAGGAGGCGACCTCTTTCAACTCTTCTTTCAAACGATCTCGGCGATTTTGAATCTCGCATCCGGCCAGCAGAAACATGAGCCGTGGGTGATGAAGTCGGAATCGTACAAAGACATCCAAATTTCGTATGGCCGCTATTTGAAGAAACCGGTCGGGAACCAATTGCCGCTGGTGTTCAACTTCATGCCGGCTTCGGCCCGCGTCGGGAACAAATTCATCATCTCCTCGTCGATCGAAACGTGCCGCCAACTGATCGACCAATTGCAGTCACCCACCCGTGGGCCGGGCCGCCCGAACCGAAACCTCGACTTCGAGGTGCACCCTGCGGCATTGGCCGATATTCTCGAAGCCAATCGCGAGGTGTTTCAGGCTCGCTCCATCCAGCAAGGTTCCGATTCCAAAAAAGCGGAGGCCGAATTCTCCACGCTGCTGGAATTAATCCGGTTCTTCGACTCGTTTCGATTGAGCACCAACGTCTTGCCCGAAGCCTTTCAGGTTCAGCTCGAGGGGAGTTGGAAATGAGCGATTCCCAAACACCCGCCGCAGCACTTCGGCCGTACGATCCATCGGCCCGCGGCGGATTGACGCGCCGCGACGCCACGCATCTGCTGTGGCGATTGCAATACGGGGCGACTCAGGCCGAAATCGACCAAGCTTTTACTGCCGGATTGCAGAATACTCTGGAAAGACGACTCACCCCGCAGCCGGAATCTCCCCAGTTTCAATCGGCGGACAATCTGTTGCGGCGGACGGCGTATGACACCGGCAACATCGCCGACCTGAAGGCGTGGTGGTTGTATCGCATGCTCCACTCGGCCAATCCGCTGGTCGAAAAGCTCTCACTGTTCTGGCACAACCACTTCGCCACGTCGAACGCCAAGGTGCAGTCGGTTCCGAACATGGCGGCCCAGAACGACCTGATCCGCCAGCATGCGGCCGGCAACTTCCGTCCACTGCTGCACGGCATGGCCCGCGACGTGGCGATGCTCGTCTGGCTGGACGGCAATGCCAACCGCAAGCGCCAGCCGAACGAAAACTTCGCCCGCGAAGTCATGGAACTGTTCAGTCTCGACGTCGGGAATTACACCGAGCGCGACATCAAAGAGGCGGCCCGCGCTTTCAGCGGCTGGCAGGTGCGCGACGGCAAATTCTGGTTCAACCCGCTCCAGCACGACTCGGGTAGCAAAACCGTCTTCGGCAAATCCGCCGTCCTGAACGGCGACGACGTCGTCGACTTGTGCCTGGCGCAACCGGCTTGTCCCCGTTTTCTCGCCCAGAAATTGCTCCGCACGTTCGTCGTTTCGGCTCCCGACGCTGGATTGATCGACGCTCTGGCGCAGCGCATCCGATTCCATGATTTCGCAATGACGCCGGTACTGCGCGAGCTCTTCGGATCGCAACTTTTCTTCAGCCCGGAAGCGCGCACGGCCCTGATCAAAAGCCCGCTCGACCTTGTGTTGGGAGCGTACCGCTCGCTCGACAGCCATCCCAAACTCTCGAACGCAATCCCCCTGCTGGCGGCGCTGGGGCAAGATGTTTTCGAACCGCCCACCGTCAAAGGCTGGGACGGCGGCCGGCTCTGGATCAGCTCGGCCTCGATCCTGCAACGCGCCAACTTCGCCACCGATCTTGTCACGGGCAATCGCCTGGGGACGATTGCCGATCCCGATCAATCGGTCTCACAGTTGCCAGACGGCACCTCCGAAACGATCGTCCGGCACTACGCCGACCTGCTTTTGAATCGCGACCTCGAGCCCGACGTCCTGTCACGATTGGCCGGCTATATGAACCAGTCGCAGGGGGCCCGCGAACAACGGATCCGAGGAGTCATTCAGCTCATTATGACGATGCCGGAGTATCAATTGGTTTAATTTTTTCTCGTTCCCAAGCTCTGCTTCGGAACGCATTTTCGGAAGCTCCGCTTCCCGTAACATCTGTGACTAAATCGTTTTTTGACTTGAAACGGCCTCGTGATGATCGGAGTTGATCCATGACCACCAACCGACGCGCCTTCTTGCAGCAGTTAGGTACGGCCGGCATCGTTTCGCTCGGCATTTCGCCGCCGGCCTTCCTGTCGCGCGCCGCCTGGGCTGCCGATGCCGTGCAGAAAAAATCGACAGGTGGCCGGGTGCTCGTCCTTGTCCAGATGGCGGGGGGAAACGACGGTCTCAACACGGTCATCCCGCATGGCGACCCCGAGTATTACAAGGCTCGGCCTGGCATCGGCATCGCCAAACCCGCCGTCCTCAAAATCGACGACACGCTCGGCTTTCATCCGCAGATGAAAGGGTTTAAGGAACTGTACGATGAAGGCCAGCTCGCCATCGTACAGGGAATCGGCTATCCCAACCCCGATCGGTCGCACTTCCGCTCGATGGACATCTGGCACTCCGCACGCCCCGATGCCGACTATACTCAAGACGGCTGGCTCGGCCGGGGACTCGACCAGACGGTCGACGGACACGCCGGCGAACTGCGCGCCCTGGCTCTCGGGACCAATCGTTTGCCGTTGGCGCTCCTCGGGTCGAAAGTGAATGTCCCCAGCGTCAGCAACCTGTCCGGTTATCATCTCGAACTGGGGAATGGCCCGGAAGCCAATCGCAAGCTGCAGCGCCGGCTAATGGGAGAAATCGCCGACCGCACGGGAGCTGCCGGCGCGCTCGATGCCGCCGCGGCCAATCTCGATTTTTTGCGCAAGACGTCGCTCTCGGCATTATCGAGCGCCGACAAGCTCAAAGAGGTGACGGCCTCCTATAAACCAGCGGCGACCTATCCCGCAAATGGCTTGGGTGAGAAATTGAAAATCGTCGCGCAGATTATTGCCGGCGAACTGGGAACGCGGGTGATCTTCGTCTCGCTCGACGGTTTCGACACGCACGCGCAGCAGGCCAACGCTCATCAGGGGCTGCTCGCCGAGTTATCGTCCGCGATTCGCGCCTTCTTCCAGGATTTGAAAGGACACAGCCTCGATGACCGCGTCGTGCTCGCCACGTTTTCGGAGTTCGGCCGGCGCGTGAAGGAAAACGGCAGCTTGGGAACCGACCACGGCGCCGCATCGCAAGTGTTCGTCGCCGGCCCCTCAGTCAAAGGAGGATTGCACGGTCAGCATCCCAGCCTCACAGACTTGGTGGAGGGAGACCTGAAGTTCCACACCGATTTCCGTTCGGTATATGCCACGCTCCTCACCAAAATCCTCGACTGGCCCTCAGAAAAAGTCTTAGGCGGCAGCTTCCCGCTCGTCGAGTTTGTGTAATTGCCACCAAATCCGCAGGGAGAAGTTCCTGGTCGCTGCGCATGTCGGGCGATGAACTTCCTGACGTTGCGTCGAGCCCTCTTCTAACCGACACAGCCTGCTTTACGACAGGTCGGAATGACGGCCGCGATGCCGTCGCATCCAATGGAAACCCAGCGCCAAAACGCCGGCGAAAACGATGACGCCGGCGAAGATCGAACCCGCGCCGTTCTCGATGATTTCCATGAAGAGCAAGAGCGGCACAAGCACCGCGGCCAGAATCATCGCCGCCGCGAAAATCGCGGTTCCGATTCCGGCCGCCATATCAGCCAAGGATGGTTCTCGTTGTTTGATGTTCATGAATCTCCTCCGTCGGCCCATGCTGGCAAGCGCTGTCACCAGCATCCTATGCAGCAATAAAACGGGCGGGCATCGGGAAGTCACCGATAGGAGGATGCGACGGGGTCGCCTACAAACAGGTCCCGTCTGCCGGACGGGACCTTGCAGTCGAAGCGGCCGCGCGATTTCCCGCAATTGGCGCGGCTCCGATTGTCCGAACCGGTCTGCGCTGTCCGCATTGAGCGTGCAGAAAGGTCTCGTCCGGCAGACGGGCCCTACTTCCAGCCCCCGGCGAGAAAGAGCACCATCTCGTCCGCTGTCTGTTCGTAATACAGGCCGAGGTTGTGGCCAACTCCTTCCAACACCAGGTGCCACTCCTGATAGATTGCCCCATCGTCACAGCCGGAACACAGTTCGCGAAATGGCCGATTCGTAATCGAAATGGGTGTCGATTTTGCCTCCTGCCGGGCGTTAAAATGAATAGGAGACCGGCAAATTACCCGATGTTCACTCGGGCCGCCGCCGGTTGACCTTCAGCCGGAACGGGAGGCCATGATGGGCCTGCTTCGAGATCCGCGGCAGACAAGAGGGCTGCTGGACGTCCGCGTCCTGCAACACAACGAGCGCGCCTGCTCGGTCGCCTGCATGGCCATGCTCGTCAACGCGGCCCGCGCGCTGCATGCCCCCTTGTCGCTCGGCAAACCCATCTCACAGCGCGACCTGCTGCACCGGGTCGGTAGCGCGCACTGGAAGTCGGCGGTCGGTCCCGGCGGCGACGGCGTGACGCTTGATGAACTGGCGGACCTCGCAGGACAAAGCCTGGCTGCGTGCGGCATTCCGCAATTCGAGATGGACGTCATGCACGTCGATCGCGTGACCCTCGCCGCACGAACCAGTGTGCGGCACACTCTGACAGAAATCGCGAGCTCGGCCGCTCTGTTCCTCGTCGCGAATTTTCTGCATGGAGTTTATACCGGAGACCCACACGGAACGGTCGGCCATTACGCGTTGATTGCCGGCTACGACCCGGCACAAAGCAGCGTGCTGGTGCTCGACCCGGACATCCGTGATTACCAGCCGTACTGGGTCTCGGAAGAGGTCTTTCTGGACGGCATGGCCACGCACGACGAAGCCGCCGGTCGCTCGCGCGGCTACCTGTCGATCCGCGTCGGCTCGAGGCGCCTGTCGTAAGGGCGCCAACGCTCAGAGTAGCCGGCACACTCCGTGTGCCGCTTTTCTTTTTTTTCGTTCCCAGGCTCAGGTTGGAAACGCACGCATTGAAGCTCTGCTTCGCATCGAATCATGAAACCGAACTGTAAAGCGACGCTGTCGAGCAGGCGCCTGCGAGCTTAGAAGTAGAAGCAAATCAAGTTCTGATCCGGGTTGACCGATTCTTCAGCCCCCATTCAAATTGACCCGGATTCCGCGGGAATAAATCCCACGGCTCGCTGGGGCGAGTTGACGACGCCAAATATGGTCCGAGGTGCGGCCATTTCTCTTTGACTTTACGTAAGAAATCGTTTATTTGTATGGAATCTATAAACCGCTCCGGCGAGGCTTGTTGAGTACGGGACGTTCATCGTGATCCGGGGGTTGGATGGCTGATCCAGGGCAAGGTCGGTTTCGGTGGTCGCACGCGGGCGCGCTGGCGCTGGTCGTGGCAGTTTTGGTATCTCCGAACGCCGAAGTTCATGCCGATGAGGCGAAGCGGACGGGTGCTTTCCGCCGGGACGTCGAGCCGGTTCTCGTCGAGTTCTGTTACGCCTGTCACGGTGACGGCAATGCCAAGGCCAAGGTCGCCTTCGACCAGTTCGAATCCGATCGACAATTCGTCGATAGCCGTGAATTATGGTCGAAGGTCCTGAAGCAACTCCGGGCGGGTTTGATGCCGCCGCTGGACCAGCCCCATCCTTCGGCCGAGCAGGTCCGCAAGGTCGAACACTGGATCAAGACGGTCGCCTTCCAGATCGATCCTGCCAACCCCGATCCCGGGCGTGTCACCGTCCGCCGGCTCAATCGCACCGAATACCGCAATACGATCCGCGACCTGATCGGCGTCAACTTCAATACCGACGCCGAGTTTCCTGCCGATGACACGGGGCACGGTTTCGACACGATCGGCGACGTGTTGTCGGTCTCGCCATTGCTGCTGGAAAAATACATCGCGGCCGCTGAGACGATTGTGAAACAGGCGGTGCCGACCATCGCCCGCTCGGCCCCCGAACAGACGGTCGAAGGCCGGCGCTTTCGTCGGACCGACGCGAATCCCGAAGAGAAAGAAGAACGAGGCAAGCGCCGGGGCGATCTATATCTCTCTTACTACGAGCCGGCCACCGTCTCGGCCAGGCACCGAGTCGAACACGCCGGCAAATACCAGTTGACGATCAACGTCTCGGCCCACGAGAAATATATCGAAGACGTGTTCGATTCCAACAAGTGCCGGTTGAACTTCAAGGTCGACGGCGCAGAACTGCTGCAACGGGAGTTCACCCGGCAAGACAGCAAATCGTACCGCTTCGATTTCGAAATGGACTGGCCCGCCGGAGAACACGAGCTGACCTTCGAGTTGACGCCGCTCACGCCCGAGGAAAAGCAGACGCGTTCTCTGTCGCTGCGGATCATCTCGGCCGTGATTCGCGGGCCGATGGATCTGCCCGAACACTGGATCCGGTCGAAGAACTATGAACGGTTCTTTCCCCGTGAAGTCCCGGCAGAAGCCGCCGCGCGGCGCACCTACGCCCAGGAATTGCTGGACCGCTTTGCGACCCGCGCCTTCCGCCGGCCCGCGGACCAAGAGACAGTTGTCCGCCTGGTCGATCTGGCCGAGTTCGCGGCGGACGGCGAGGGTCAGTCGTTCGAAACGGGGATCGCCCGGGCGATGACGGCCGTGCTCGCGTCGTCCCGGTTTTTGTTCCGCGAAGAGATTCCGGAACCTTCCGCGCCGGGAGTGCATCCCTTCGTCGATGAATACGCGCTGGCTTCGCGACTTTCGTATTTCCTGTGGTCGACGATGCCTGACGAAGAACTGCTCGGCCTGGCGCGCGAGCACAAACTGAGAGAAAATCTCCCCGCACAATGGAAACGGCTGCTGACCGACGGTCGCGCGAAGGAATTCATTCGGCACTTCACCGGCCAGTGGTTGCAGGCTCGCGACATCGAGTCGGTGAATATCAACACATTCGCCGTGGTGTCGCGCGATCAAAAGGAGGATCCCGATGTCGAACGTCGGCGGAGGCGGTTTCGGGAGCTGCGCAATAAGCCATTTGAATCGCTGACGGCTGAAGAGAAAGCCGAGATCGACGTTTACCTGGGTGAATTCAGGAACGGGCGCAGGCGGTTCCAGCAGTACGAATTGAACGGCGACCTGCGGCGGGCCATGCGCGACGAAACCGAAATGCTGTTTGCGCACATCGTCAAAGAAGACCGCAGCTTGCTGGAATTGATCGACTCCGATTACACGTTTCTGAACGAACGGCTCGCGAAGCACTACGGCATCAACGACGTGCGCGGCAATGACATGCGCCTCGTGCAGTTGCCTGCCGACAGCCCGCGCGGCGGCATATTGACGCAGGGCACGGTGCTGGCGATCACGTCGAATCCCGATCGCACGTCCCCCGTTAAACGGGGCCTGTTCATTCTCGATAATCTATTGGGGGTCCCCCCTGCTCCGCCGCCGCCCAATATCCCCCCGCTCGATGAGGCGGCCAAAAAACTCGGCGGCCGGTCCCCCACTCTGCGCGAGCAGATGGAGCTGCACCGCAGCCAGCCGTTGTGCAATTCGTGTCACAACCGGCTCGATCCGCTGGGGCTGGCGCTCGAAAACTTCAACGCCCTCGGCATGTTCCGGGAAAGCCGCCCGGACCGCGTCATCGATACCACCGGCATCCTGCTGACGGGGGAATCGTTCAATACGGTCAAAGAGCTCAAACGAATCCTGGTCACGCAGCGCCGGCTTGATTTCTATCGCTGCCTTACCGAAAAACTACTGACGTATGCCCTGGGACGGGGCTTAGAAGATTACGACGTCTCGACGGTGGACGGCATCGTCGAGCGCCTCGACAAGGAAAACGGTCGCCCTGCCGTGCTGCTTTCAGGTATCATCGAATCTGTCCCCTTTCAAAAGTGCCGTTCCGAGGCCTCCCGGAGCCAACCATGACCCCCCGTTTCGAACGCGCCCCGTCCGCTGTCAACCTATCTGCCGGCCCGTCGTCTGCCGCCGGGCTGAACCGCCGGCACTTTCTTCGCGGCGTCGGCGCGGCCATCGCCCTGCCGGCATTTCAATCGCTCTCGCCGTTGAACCTGTTGGGAGCAGAACCGGCCGTAGCGGCTACCGCGGCCGCGGTCACGGCCAGCGGCGCTCCATTACGGTCAGCCTTCGTGTTCTTCCCGAACGGCGCAATCCCGTCGGCCTGGTGGCCGAAGCAGGACGGAACCGAATTCGAATTCAGTCCTACGCTGCAACCCCTCGAGCGGCACAAAGAATTCGTGCAGGTGCTGGGAGGACTGAATCATCAGAATGCAGAAGCGGGGCCTGACGGCGCCGGCGATCACGCGCGCGGGGGTGGCACATTCCTCACGGGGGTGCGCCTCAATAAAAGTGCGACGGACATCCGGGCCGGCGTCTCGATCGACCAGGTGCTGGCGCGCGAAGCCGGGCATCTGACCCGCTTCCCGTCGCTTGAGCTCACCTGCGATTCAGTCCACCGCTCGGGGGCTTGCGATTCGGGATATGCCTGCGCGTACCAGTTCAATCTGTCGTGGCGGTCTCCGAACACGCCGATGACTCCCGAGGCGAATCCACGACTGGCATTCGAACGGCTGTTCGGCGCAGGGGCGCCGGGCCAGCGCCAGGCCTTTCTCGCACGCCGGCAGCAGGAACAACGGTCGATTCTCGATTTTGTCCGCGAAGACGCGCGGGCCATGCAGCGCCGTCTGAATGCGCGTGACACCGACAAGCTCGATCAATACCTGACCAGCGTCCGCGAGATCGAGCAGCGGATCGCCAAGGCCGAGAAGTTCGGCAGCGTAAAAGACCCCGACGTCGAAACGCCGGCCGGGATCCCCCCCAATTACGCCGAATATGTGCAGCTCATGTACGACATGCTGGTTGTGGCGTTTCAGAGCGATTCGACGCGCGTCGCCACGCTGCTCCTGGCGCACGACGGCAGCAACCGGTCGTTCGAGGACATCGGCATTTCCGAAGGGCACCACGACCTGACACACCACCAGAACCGGGCCGATTGGATCCAGAAGGTCACCGAGATCGACCTGTGGTACGCCCGGCAATTCGCCAAGTTTCTCGACCGGCTCAAGAACACCAAGGACGTCGACGGCAATTCGCTGTTGCATAACTCGATGATCGTTTACGGCGGCGGGAATGCCGACGCCAACCGGCATACTCACAGCAACCTGCCGATCGTCCTGGCAGGGGCCGGTGGTGGGACGTTGAAGACGGGTCGCTACGTCAAGCAGGGGGGGAAACCGGTCACCAACTTGTTCCTCAGCATGGCCGACCGCTATGGAATCCAGGGTTTGGAGCGCTTCGGCGATTCCACCGGTCGCCTGGACGACGTATAGGTCCGGCTTTCCAGCCAGCCTGACTCGTGTCTGTCGATCGAGCGCCCCAACTCCACCGCACTATTCAAACGCAACCCTGAAGTCATCACCAGGAGGCCCCTGCTCATGAATCTCTCGCGACGCGATTTTGTAGAACAGGCGCTG
Source organism: Planctomycetaceae bacterium (assembly GCA_036501235.1). Lineage (GTDB taxonomy): Bacteria > Planctomycetota > Planctomycetia > Planctomycetales > Planctomycetaceae > JACQFH01. The sequence continues at coordinate 23,443 of DASYAR010000048.1, read as the reverse complement.
ATGGCGGCGACGGCAGCACTGGCGACCGGCACCGGCGTCAAGTCGCTTCTGGCCGACGACGCCCCTGCGGGGCGCGCTGTCGGTCCCAACGACAAAATTCGCGTCGCCACGATCGGCGTGAACGGCCAGGGAGGCGCGCATCTGGGGGAATGGCTCAAGAATCCCGACGTCGATCTCGTCGCCGTCTGCGACTGCGACCCGGCGGCTTTCGAAAAGAACGTCGGAAAATTCAAGAATATGGAGCACCCGCCGCGGTACGTGCAGGACGTGCGCAAGCTGCTGGAAGATAAAACCATCGACGCCGTCTCCATCGCCACCCCCAACCACTGGCATGCGCTGATGGCCGTCTGGGCCATGCAGCAGGGCAAAGACGTGTACGTCGAAAAGCCGTGCAGCCATAATGTGCGTGAAGGGCGAGTCATGACTCAATGGGCCCGCAAGTTGGGCCGGATGTGCCAGATGGGAGTGCAGAGCCGCAGTATGCCGGGAATGCGGCAGACACTCGAATTCGTTCACAGCGGCAAGATCGGCAAAGTGTCGGCGGCGCACGCCATCTGTTATCGGCGCCGCGACAGCATCGGCCTCGTCGATACCGAAGCGCCGATTCCCCCCGGGCTCGACTTCGACCTATGGTGCGGCCCCTCCCCGAAAGTCGTTCCGAAGCGCAAGAAGCTGCATTACGACTGGCACTGGGTGTTTGCCACCGGCAATGGTGATCTTGGCAACCAGAACCCCCACGAGCTCGACAAAGCGCGCTGGGGCCTCGGCAAGCAAGAATTGCCCAAACACGTCGTCAGCCTGGGAGGCCGATTGGGCTATATCGATAACGGTGACGTCGCCAACAGCCAGGTTTCCATCTATCAATGGGACGACGCGCTGCTCATTTCCGACGTCCGCGGCCTGCCGATCAAGTCGCCCGTCACGTTCGGCCTCAAGGGAATGCATCCTCTCGGGGGCGCAGCAAACATCTGGTACGGAACCGATGGGTATGTCGTCGGCCCGAATTACACCTCGGGCGTGGCGTTCGACTACGACGGCAACAAGATCGGCATGTGGAGCGGCGGCGAGTACCAGGCCCACTTCGCCAATTTCATCAAAGCGGTCCGCAGCCGAAATTACAAAGACCTGCACCTCGATATCGAGGATGGGCACCTGTCGAGCGCGCTGGCGCACCTCGGCAATGTTTCCTACCGGCTGGGAAGCGCCGTGCCCGAGGAGACGCGCCCCAGTCTGATGTCCGAAAACCCGCACGTGATGCAGACCCTGACGACGTTCGAGGACTACCTGCGGGAAGATGGCGTGGATTTTGGTACGACGAAACTGTATCTCGGCCAGGCGCTGACGATCGACCCGAAAACCGAACTTTCGACCGACGCCGCCGCGAACCAATTGTTCACTCGCGAATACCGCGCCGGTTTCGAATTGCCGCTGCCGCCGACGGCGTGATGTGGCAATTTCGATTCACCCGGATTCTGGTGGGATAAACCCGCTAGCTCGCTGCGCTGAATGCTGCGGTCACTCCATCGCAACGCAGCCAGGAAGATGGCAACGCTGTCCTCCGGGTTTTTCCTGAAATCCTTTGCTATCGCCCTCGCGAAAAGTTAAGATAAATGACCGATGATGCGACGGACGCATCCTCGCGCAGACTCCTCTTTTAAGACACGCCTGACACGCCACACTCGACGCGATCGACCTGCCCCCCGCTTCACGACAAATTAAGAAGTTTACCGGCTGATTCTGAGAGGCCGCCCTCAGTGCAGTCGCGAGCCCGCCGCTATCAATCTTTGGCAGCCCGAACAATGCAGAGATTACCCTATCGGGAAACAGGCTGGGACGCCTGGTTCCGAACAACCTGTCATCTTTTTTTGACTGGCGAGATTCGACCATGATGCGAGCAACAGGACTGCTATTTCACCGGGTGCCATTTGTCTTAACCGCGGCACTTCTGTTCGTCACGATTTCCCTGGCCGAACAAACGGCGAACGGGCAGTTGCCGCAAGCGCGGTTGAACGCCGTATTTCCCACAGGAGGCCAGCACGGCACGTCGATCGACCTGACGCTCGCCGGCGGGACCGACCTCGACGAAGCCAGTCAGCTCTACTTCTCGCATCCGGGCATCACGGCTGCTCAGAAAACGCAGATGGTCGACGGGCAGCCGCACCCTGTGCCGAGCGCGTTCACCATCACCATCGCCGCCGACGTACCGGTCGGCGTCTATGACGTTCGCGCCTGCAGCCTGTACGGCCTCAGCAATCCCCGTTCGTTCACTGTGGGGGACCGCAAAGAACTCAACGAAGCCGAGCCCAATAATACATCCGACAAGCCGATGGCTGTCGAGCTGAATGCGGTCGTCAATGGTCGCTCGGACGGCGGCGCAGACATCGACTGGTACAAATTCGCCGCGAAAGCCGGGCAGCGCGTGATCATCGAAATCAAGAGCAAGCACATCGACTCGCGAATGGAAGGGGCGCTCGAGCTATATACCGTGGCAGGCCGGCGCATCATGCACCGCCGCACATTGGGATCGGCCGAGCCGGTCCTCGATTTCACCGCGCCGGCCGACGGCGATTATCTGCTGAAAGTCTATGACTTCCTCTACACGGGGAACGCAGAATATTTCTATCGCCTGTCGCTGCACACGGGACCGCACATCGATTTCGTGCTTCCAGCGTCGGGCCTGCCGAATACGACGGCCGAATACACGCTGTACGGCCGCAATCTGCCGGGAGGCCAGCCATCGACGCAGAAAGCCGACGACGGCCGTGTGCTGGAACAATTGAAAGTCAACATCGCCTTGCCTGCCGATTCGACCGTCTACGAGCCGAGCGACCCGGCGGTCCCCGCGGCGGCGGGTGTGGACGGCATCACCTGGTCATTGGCGAGCCCGGCAGGGATTTCGAACCCGGTGACGATTTATTTCGCCGCGGCGCCCGTCGGCCTCGAACAGGAACCGAACGACACGCCCGACAAGGCGCAGAAGGTCTCCGTGCCGGGCGAAATTAGCGGTCAATTCCAGACGCGCGGCGACGTCGATCTGTATCAGTTCGACGCCAAGTCGGCCGAGGTGTTGTGGATCGAAGTCTTCGGCCAACGAAGCGGGTCTCCTGCCGACCCGGTGCTCGTCATCGACCAGGTGAAGAAGAACGACAAGGGGGAGGAAACGCTGACGCGAATTACGGCCCTCGACGATACGGCCACCAATATCGGCGGCGCGCTGTTCAACACGATCACCGACGACCCGGTGTTTCGCTTCGTCGCGCCGGCCGACGGAACATTCCGCGTCACGCTGCGCGATCGCGCGTTCGAAAGCCACGGGGACCCGTCGCTCATTTATCGCCTGACGATTCGCAAAGAGAGCCCCGATTTTCGACTCGTCGCGATCCCGCCGCTCCCGACGACCGACGTGAACCAGCAGGCGGGCCAGTGGGATCTGGGCCTGCGCAAGGGGGACAACGCCCAGGTGTCGGTCATGGCGTTCCGCCACGACGGATTCAACGGCGTGATCGACGTCACCGTCGAAGGGCTGCCAGCCGGAGTCACCACTCCCGGAGCGAGCATCGGTCCGGGTCAGAATTCGGCCATGCTGGTGTTCGGCGCATCCGAGCAGGCGGCCGAATGGCATGGGGCAATCCGCATCCTTGGCAAGGGGCGCTTGGAAGACGTCGGTCTCATCAAAGCGGTGACCGACGCCGAAGCCGGCCGGCGGGGCGCGGCCGCGCAATTATCGGCCCTCGACAAGGCGGCCGTCACCGCGGCCGAAGCGCTGAAGGTTGCCACCGAGAAAGCCGCAGCAGCCAAGACAGCCCTCGATGGCGACGCTAACAATGAAACGCTGAAGAAAGCGAAAGCCGATGCCGATGCTGCCTTGGCCAAAGCCACCGAAGACGCCACGAAGGCCAATACGGCGAAGGCCGCCGGAGATAAGAAAGTGGCCGACCTGACCGCCGCTATCGCTGCGGCCACCGCGGCACGCGATCAGGCGTCACGCGATGTGACGCGCGTCGCCCGCGGCGGGACGATCGTCTGGGGTGGCAATCCACAGGCACAGCTCGCGACCCATGCGCGGATGGCGAGGTCGATCACGCTGGCCGTCCTCAAAGAAGTCGCGCCGTACCAGCTCGCGACGGACGCTGTAAAATTCTCCGTCAATCAGGGAAGCCAGATCCTGATTCCCTTCAAATTACTGAAGCGCTCCGGATTCGACAACAACGTCGCGATCACGTTCGTGACGCCGCCGCAGAACCTGCAAGTCGAGAACAAGCCCATCAACAAAGGAACTGCCGATCAGGTCTATCGACTGTACGTACAGAACAATGTGGCCCCGGGAACCTATACCCTCTTCGCACAGAGCCAGGCGCAGGTGTCATACAGCCGCAATCCCGAAGCGGCTGCTCTGGCCGCCAAAGCTAAAGAAGTCGCCGACAAGGTCGCCGCCGATGCGGCCGAAGCCGCCAAGAAAGCAGTCGAGGCCAAAGCCGTGTCCGATAAAAAGGCAGTCGACACGGCTGCCGAAGCGAAAAAATCGGCCGAGGCCAAAGTCGCCGCCGACAAGCTGGCCGTCGACATGGCCGCCGCCGACAAGGCCGCCGCCGATGCCAAAGTGGTCTCCGACAAAGCCGCCGTCGACAGCGACGCGGCGGCCAAAGCGGCCGTCGACACGGCGGCCAAAGCCCAGGCGGCGCTCGATGCCGACGCGAACAACGAAACTCTGAAAAAAGCCAAAGCCGACGCCGATGCGCTCGTCGTCAAAACGGCCGACGACGCCAAAAAGGCGGGCGATGCCAAAGCCGTCGCCGATAAGAAAGCGGTCGACGCAACTGCCGCTGCCAAAGCCGCGGCCGACGCCAAAGTCGTCGCCGACAAGGCCGCCGTCGATGCCGACGCATTGGCCAAAAAGGCGACCGAAGAAAAAGTCGCCGCCGACAAGCTGATGGCTGAGACCGATCAGAAGTCGAAAGCGGCGACAGCCGCCAAAGCGGTCACGGATAAAAAGGCAACCGACACGGCGAATGCGTCGAAGCCGCAAAACATCAATACGTTTTTCCCCGCTGCCGCGATCACCGTGACAGTGAAAACCAGCCCCGCCACGATGGCGCTGGCGATCCCCAATAACGGCGCCGTCAAACGCGGTGCGAACCTGGAAGTGAAAGCCACGATCACGCGGACGAACGGCTTTGCCGGCCCCGTGACGCTGTCGCTGCCGCTTCCCCCCGGAGTCGCGGGCCTGGCCGCGGCGCCGGTCGTGATTCCCGCCGATAAAAATGAAGGAGTGCTGACAGTCACCGCGGCTGGTGACGCCACGAAGGGCCAGCTCACGAACATGGTCGTGCACGCCTCGATGGAATTCAACGGGGCCGCCGGCATCGATCAGCCGATTGCCATCAACGTCACCGAATAACGCAGCGACAAGCTGCCAGCTTGTCTCAGAATTTCAAGTTTCAGATTTCGTCATTTCCTCCCAAGGGGAACTGCATGCGTCGCCTGATTGCCACCTGCCTGTGTTCGTTCGGACTTGTCGGATACTTCGCCGTTTTCGCGAACAGCCAGGACGCCAAGGATCCGAAGGCCATTCAACCTGCTGAAGTCAAGCTGGGGCGGCCGGTCGACTTCGAGCGCGACGTGTATCCGATCCTTGATGCCAAGTGCGTCGCCTGCCACAACGTGGCGATCAACGAGAACGGCTTGAACCTCGAGGACGTCAAGAACATTCTCAAGGGGGGCAAGCGCGGCCCATCGGTCGTCGCCAAAGATCCGGACAAGAGTTTGATGTTCAAATTGGCCAGCCGCGGAGCGCAGCCGGCCATGCCGCCGCTCCCCAATAAGGTCGAGGCGACCGCCCTGACGCCGCAGGAATTGGGCATCCTGAAGCAATGGATCGTCGAAGGGGCCAATGTGGGGATGGGGGGCACCGGCAACGTCATCAATTGGCAGCCGCTGCCCAAGGGGATTCATCCGATTTATTCCGTGGCCATCACGCCGGACGGGCAATTTGCCGCCGCCGGCCGCGGCAACAAGGTGGCCATTTATCACGTCCCGACCGGCGAAACGGTGGCGCAACTGACCGATCCGGCGCTGCTCACGATTCAGCACAACGGCAAACCGATGTACGACGCCGGTTCGTCGCATCGCGATTTCGTCCATTCGCTGGCGTTCAGCCCGTCGGGCCACATGCTCGCCTCGGGGAGTTATCGCGAGGTGAAGCTGTGGACGCGGCCCGAACCGGTCCAGCGTTTGAACCTGGCAGCCTCGACCGGCGCGGTTCCTTCCGTGGCCGTCAGCCCCGACAACACATGGATCGCCGCGGCCTCCGCAGATCATACGATCAAGCTCTTCAAATTTGCCGACGGGCAGCAGGCCCGCGTGCTCGCGGGCCACGCGGGCGCCGTTTCCGGGCTGCAATTTTCGCCCGACAATGCGCGGTTGATTTCGTCGTCGCACGACAAGTCGATTCGCATCTGGAACGTCGCCGATGGCGCACTCTTGGCGCGAATCGACGTTCCCGCCGCGGTGAACGGCATCGCCTATTCGCATGACGCCACGAAAATCGCGGCGGCCTGCGCCGACAATCTCGTTCGCGTCTTCGCGGCGCCGCCGGCGGGCCCCGCACCGATCGCAGTCCCCGCGGCTGCGGTCCCTGCGATTCGCGTCAGTCCGGATAAAAAGCTCTTGGCCCTGGCCGAGGCCGACGGCAAGATCACGCTTGTCGACCTGGCGACGGGCAAAGCCGCCAAACAACTGGCAGGTCACGCCGGCGCCGTCACGAGCCTGGCGTTCAGCTCCAACTCGGCCCGGCTCGTCAGTGGTTCGGTCGACAAGACGGTTCGCGTCTGGGACGTGGCCTCGGGCGCTCCGGTCGTCACGCTGACAGGCACAGCACAGGCCATCAACTCGGCCGCACTGCATCCCAATGGGTTGCAGGCCGCTTCGGGAGCCGCCGACGGGCAAATCATCCTCTGGAAGCTAGACACCCCGGCCCCTCGCGCTCTGGGGGGCGACAATGGCATTCCTGCGACGGTCGCGGCCGTCAGTTCGGATGGCAAACAGCTCGCCACCGGCGGAATGGCTGACGGAAAGCAGGCTATATTCGTGCGCGATATTGCCTCTGGTAATGTCACCAGAACGCTTGTGGGACACGAAGCGCCGATCACGGCGCTCAATTTCAGCACTGATAATGCACGGCTCATTTCCGGCTCGGCCGATAAGACGGCCCGTGTCTGGAATCTGGCGGATGGGGCCCTGTTGGCCAACTTTGTCGTGCACATGAACACGGTGACGGCCGTGGGCCTCAACTCCAACGGAACGCAGGCGGTCTCGGGGGCGGCCGACAACTTCCTGAAAGTCTGGAACGTCGCCGACGCCAAGGAAATCGCCAATTGCGCAGGCCACGGGGGAGCAATTTCCGCGGCCCTGTTCACACCCAACAATCAGACGGTCGTCTCGGCCTCGGCCGACCAGTCAATTCGGCTCTGGAACCCGACGAACGGACAGCAGGCCGCCGCATTCGGATTCGGCCAACCGGTGACCTCGCTGGCGCTCAGTCTCGACGGCAATAAGCTGGCCGCGACCGGTTCAGACAACAGCGTCCGCGTGTTGCAGCTCGACGGGAAGGTGCTGCTGACCCTGGCGGGACATACCGCCCCGCCTAAATCGGTCGCGTTCAGCTCCGACAATCTGCGGGTCATTTCCGCCGGCGCCGATAACCTGGCGATCGCCTGGGATGCGGTAAGTGGCGCCTTGCTCGAAAGCCTTCCTGTCCCCGCCGGTATTACGTTTGCCCGCTTCGGGACAGCTCCCACGAACATCGTCGTCGGAAGCGCCGACAAAACAATCACCGCTCTCTCGTTGCACTTCGAACGCGTCCTGGTCGGTAACACGAAGAATATCACGGGCCTGGTGTACAGCCCCGGCGGAGACGCGGTTTACAGTTCTTCGGAAGACGGCACAGTCCGCCGCTATCAAACCGGTGACGGCGCCCAGGCCTGGGCGCAAAACCACGGCGCTGTGATTCACGACCTGGCCCTCAGCCCCGACGGCAATCTGCTCGCCACCGCTGGCGAGAATAACCAGGTCCGCGTCTGGCAAGCGGCGAACGGCGGCAATGGCCCCCAGCCTGCGCTGGCCGGCTTCACTGCCCCTGTGAAAAGTGTCGCCTTCTCGCTCGATAACAATCATCTGGCCTCCGGTACCGCCAACAACCTGGTTTTCGTGCACGACGTCAAAACGGGTATCGTGGAACAGATCAGTGCCGAGCACGCCGGAGCGATTGAGGCGCTCGCGGCGGCCGGCGAAACCGGCAAGCTGTTCATCAGTTCGGGCGCAGACAAAACGATCCGCAGCTTCTCGCTCGTCTTCGAAAAGCAGATCGCCGGGCACGGCGGGCCGGTCACCTCGATCGCTTTCCTTCCTCCGAACAGCGGGCGAATCCTGTCCGGGAGCGACGACGGCACAGTTCGGGTGTGGGATGTGGGGGGAGGCAATCAAGTCGCCTCGCTCGGGCATGGTGGCCCGGTGACGTCGGTCGCCGTTTCGTCCGACGGCCAGCGATACGCCTCGGGCTCTGCCAATCATACCGCCAAGTTGTGGAACGCCGGCAACAATCAGCAAATCGTCGAGATGAAGGGGGACCTGCGCAATCAGAAGATCGTGGCCGACCTGACTGCCGACGAGGCTGAAGCCAAGGCCGCCGTCAGCGTGGCCATGAACGCCATTCCGGCCGCCGAGAAGGCGCTGACGGAACGAACCGAAGCGCAGAAAAAGGCGACCGAAGCCAAAACAAATGCGGAAAAAACTTCCACCGAGATGGCCGCTAAGGCCAAAACAGCCGCAGACGCCAAAGCGGTCGCCGATAAGCTCGCGACAGACACGGCCGCAGCCGCCAAAGTCGCCGCCGATGCCAAGGTCGTCGCTGATAAGGCGGTCGCTGATACGGCCGCAGCCGCCAAGACCGCCGTTGACGCCGCCGCCAAGGCGAAGGAAGCGCTCGACAAAGATGTCAATAACGAAGATTTGAAAAAGGCCAAGACCGATGCCGACGCCCTCGTCACCAAGACGGCCGACGACGCCAAGAAAGCGGCCGACGCCAAGCCGATCGCCGACAAAGCCATGACCGATACGGCCGCGGCCGCCAAAACCGCTGCCGATGCCAAGGTCGTCACCGACAAGGCGGCCACCGACACTGCCGCGGCCGCTAAGAAAGCCGACGACGAAAAGACCACCGCCGTCAAATCGCTCGAGCAGGCCGACCGCGCCGTCAAAGAAGCGACCGACGGCGTCGCCAAATCGAAATCCGATCACGAAGCGGCAACCAATAAACAGAAAGCGGTTGAAACCGCGCTGGCGGCCGGCAAGACCGCCGCCACGGAACGCGAAAAGCCAATTCGCGCCGTCCGCTTCTCCCGCGACGGCAAAGAGCTGGCCATTGCCGGCGACGGGGGCACGATCTCCACTTTCGACGGCCTGACTGGCGCACCGTGGGACGTTCTCGACGGACATAAGGGGCAGGTGCTGGCCCTCGATTTTGCAGCCGGGCGGGCGCTCGTTTCCGGCTCGGCCGATCAGTCGGCCCAGGCGTGGGACTTGAACCCAGGCTGGACGTTGGCGGGCGTTCTGGGCCCCAAGAAGGAAGCTCCCCAAGACCTCAATGATTCGGTGTTCATCAGCCGCATTCTGTGTCTCGATTTCAGCCCCGACGGCAAACTGCTGGCGACCGGCGGCGGAGACCCCTCTCGCTCGGGCGAGCTGATGCTGTGGGACGTCGCCAATCGGACGATCTTCAAGAACCTCGAACAGGCCCATAGCGACACGGTGTTCGGCGTCAAATTCTCGCGCGACGGTCAGCAATTGCTTTCTGGGGCTGCCGATAAGTTCGTCAAGATCCACGACATTGCCTCGGGCAAGCTCGTCAAATCGTTCGAAGGGCATACGAATCACGTTCTGGGCGTGGCCTGGAAGGGGGACGGCAAGTTCGTCGTCAGCGCCGGGGCCGACAACGCGATCAAGGTCTGGAACGTCGAATCGGGTGAACAGGCGCGGACGATCGGCGGTTACGCCAAGCAGGTGACGTCGATCCAATACATGGGGCGCGGTCCCAACATCGTCAGTTGCGGCGGCGACAAGACGGTGCGGTTCCACCAGGCCGACAACGGCAACAACTATCGCAACTTCGCCGGTTCCACCGACTTCATGTTCGCCGCGGCCGCATCGCAGAACGAGCAGGTCGTGATCGCCGCCGGCCAGGATGGGGTGTTGCGCGTCTGGAACGGCACGAACGGCCAAGTGCTCCGCACGTTCGACCCGCCCAAGCCGGATAACCAGCAGGCAGCGAAATAAAGCAGCAGATCGCTACGTCCTTTGAAATTGAGAATTCACGATGTGGGTCTGGTCGCTCATCGCCTGTCTGGCGGCTTTTGCTCCGTCGTTGGCGAACGGATTCTGGCAACCCGGGATTCCGGATGCAGTCGAACAGTCGCAATGGGAATCCCTGTTTGACGATGAAGTCGTCGACCAGATCGACGGGTCTCAAATGGTTCGACCTCAAGTCGAGCCAGGCCAGCTTGTCAAAAACTTTGACGCACTCGTGATCGGCACGCGCCGGAATGCGATGGAAGCCCTGATGAGCCGGCTGGATCAGGCACTGCACTTCAAAGTCGAAGACGTCGCTCGCGAGTGCCGTTTGTCGGAGCCGCAGAAAGCCAAACTCGTGCTGGCTGGGCGTGGCGACATCAAGGGGCTCGTCGATCGGATCTATCGGGAACGAAAGTCGTTTGAATCCGCAGATGCGGTGGAGCCCAATTTGGCCGCGGGACGGAACCTCATGTCGGTCGCACGTTCACTGCAAGAATCGGTCAACACCGGGCCATTCGGCGACGGCTCGATCTTCGCCAGGGTCCTGGGGCGCGATTTTACGTCCAAACAATTTGCGGCTTACATGATTCTCGAAGAAGTCCAGCGCCTGGGGGGACGGATCTCGACCAGTTTGCGCGGCGGCGTCGAATTCAAAGAAGTGATCGTAGCTGCCGGATTGACTGACGAACACCTTTCGCGGCTGGCCAAACTGCCGAACCTCTTGTCGCTGACTGCCGAGATGTCACGAGTCTCCAACGAAGGACTGGTTCGTCTTGCCGGATTGACCAGCCTGGAAGTTCTCGATTTGTCCCGGACGCAGATCGGCGATGCGGGCCTCGCCCATCTTCGCGGCCTGAAAAATCTCAACGTCGTCCGACTGCGCAATACGGCCGTCGGCGACGGAGGCCTGGCCCACCTGGCGGAGTTGACGAACCTCCGTGAATTGCAGATCCAGGGGACGCTCATCTCCGACGAAGGGCTCGCACACTTGAAAGGGCTCTCGCAGCTCGAGGTGCTCAACCTGGGACGCACGCGCATCACCGACGCCGGGCTTGTCGCGCTGAATCTGCCCGGCCTCTTCCACTTGAAAGAATTAAGCCTGTCGCAAACGAAGCTCACCGGGGCCGGCCTGGCGCTCGTCGCACAATGCGACAACCTGGAACGGCTTGTGCTGATTGGCACCCAGACAACCGATTCGGTGCTGCGGAGTCTGCGGCAATTGAAGAACCTGCGGCATCTCCTGATCGATCAGACGCAAATCACAGACGACGGCCTGGAGGAGCTCGCCGGGCTCTCGCGCCTCGAAAGTCTCGAGGTCAGTAATACGCCGATCGGCGACGTCGGGCTCTTCAGTCTGCGCATGCTGGCGAACCTGAAATATGTGAACGTCGCGAACACCCACGTCACTGACGATGGAGTGAGCGAATTCCAGCGGGTCTTACCCGACGCCGTCGTCCATAAGTGATCGCAGAAAACACTCGTTGCGACCGTTCCATTAAAAAGGCGTAAGGAAACGGAATATGAGCCGGCAACGGCGGCCCGGAATCGTTACAATCGTGGCACTTGGGAACGCGCCTGGTCATCCAGTTGACGGTGTTGCATGGTGCGACGGATATTGATCGTGGGCTTCTGCATGCTCTGGACGGCGCCGCCGGCATCGGCTGCCGAGCGGAAAGGGGTTCGGCCGCTCGCCGAGTTCGAAATTGCACCAGACGGCGATTTCGTGCTGCTGCCCCTGATCATTCACAGTCGTGAATATCGGTTCCTGGTGTGCACGGGACTCTCCACCACCGTCATCGACGAAAAGCTGCGCGACGAGCTGGAGCTGCCGGCGGCCGAATCGCGAAACACCGGCGGTAACCGTGGGAAGAAACGCTACAAGCTGGGTGCGCGGCTGGGCAACTTCGATTTGACCTTCCCCGCCGGTGTCGAAACGGGCGACTACACGACCATGCGCGAGGGGCTCGATCTCGACTTCCACGGCGAGCTCGGGATGGACGTGCTGCAGCGCTACATTGTGCAGATCGATTTCGACGAGGGAATCCTCCGCTTCCTGCCGGCGGTTCCGACGGGATCCGGGGAGGCGATCAGGATTTTTCAGCAGGGGCAGGAATACAGCGTCCCCATTTTGATGCTGACCGTCCCGGGTGAGAAATCGCAGCGGTTTTTCGTCTCGACCGGGCGGGCGGGAAATTCGCTCGACGTCGACAATAAATTCCTGGAGGAGCTGGAAGAAGACGAACACGTCACGGTGCTGTCCAAGGAGAAGGCCGTCGCGCGAACGGGAACCCGGTCGTTTCAGACCGTGCGGATCGAGTCCATCCAGATCGGCAGCTTCCGTCATGAGGGGATCATCGCGAATTCCGGTGAAGGCAATAGCGTGGGGCTCTCTTACCTGTCTCGCTATCTGGTCACGTTCGACTTCCCCCGAGCCAGGATGTACCTCAAGAAAGGGGCGAATTTCGACACGGTTGACGCGCCGCTCAACATGTGGCAAGTGGCCGTCGAAAGGGACGAGAAGTCCGTGACAGTGACGCAAATCAACCCCCACGGCCCGGCGGCGCGGCTGGGGCTCTTGCCAGGCGACCGGATCGAAACACTCAACGAGCGCCACGCGGAAAGGCTGAGCAGTTGGCAGATTCGCCGTGTTCTGGGGCGCTGCGATCTCCCGCTGGCCGCCGAAGTCATTCGCGACGGCAACCTGGTCACGCTCAAGTCCGAGCCGCTTGCCGGTGAAAAAATCCCAAATGAGAAAGTCGCGAATGAGAAAGTCGCGTCGGATGCGACGAATTCGAAGGGCGAGTAATGACCCCGCCGGAATTCTCGCGAGACGGCCTGCCCGCGCCTCACTTCCTCTATGGGACGGCTTGGAAAGAGAACGAGACGCAGCGACTGGTCGAATCGGCGCTCGAACAGGGCTTTCGCGGGATCGATACGGCCAATCAGCGCCGCCACTATGATGAGGCGGCGGTGGGTCGCGCGATCGCCGCAGTCGTTAAGCGCGGTCTCGTCGCGCGAAACGATCTGTTCCTGCAAACGAAGTTCACGTTCCGACGCGGCCAGGACCATCGCTTGCCGTATGATCCCGAGGCGCCGGTCGCGGCGCAAGTCGAGCAATCGTTTGCCAGCTCGCTGGAACACCTGGGGACCGGAACGATCGACTCGTATCTGCTGCACGGCCCGATACAGCGCGTGGGACTCGTCGCCGACGACTGGTCGGCCTGGCGGGCGATGGAAGCGATTCACGACGGCGGCCGGGTGCGATGGCTGGGTGTCAGTAACTTCTCACTCGAACAGCTTCGTGCGCTCATCCTGAAAGCGCGCATCAGGCCGCGCTTCGTCCAAAACCGCTGCTACGCCGTTCACGGCTGGGACCGCGCCATTCGCGACTTTTGCACCGAAAATGGCCTGATTTACCAGGGCTTTTCGCTCCTGACTGCTAACCGCGACGCGCTGGCCCATCCGGAATTCGCCCGCATTGCCAAGAAATATCGCCGCACGGTGAGTCAGATTGCATTCCGCTTCGCGCTCGACGTCGGCATGTTGCCGCTGACGGGAACGAGCAGCGTCACACACATGCAGGAGGACCTCAGCGTGTTCGACTTCCGGCTGGATGCTACGGAAATCGAGCGAATCGGAAGTCTTGCCATGTCTTGAAGGTCAGCGCCCTCTCACGCTTGCTGCACGGCAAAGCCAACCGTCAATCGCGAGACGGATCGCGGGCGAATGCACAGACATCATTTCGCGGAGTGAAATGACTTTTAGTTTGGTTGAACGGTCAGGCCGCCTATTGGTTCAATCGATGCTCTCGAAATACTTCTGCAGCTTGTCTTCATAGCTGCGCGGCGGGGGACGCTGGGCTTTGGCGCGGATGGCCTTTCGCAGGTCGGGCGGGAGCTTCGCGAACCACGACTCGCGTCCCACTGCCCGATTGGCGAAATCGAGGTCGCGATTCGGTGCATGTGTCTTACCGGGATCGCCCTTCGCTTTGGTGAGCGGGTCGGTCTGGGGCGGGCCTTGCTTCAGATCGGGGTTGTTGGGAGTTTCGCCGTCTTTGGCGCTGCCGCTCGACGAGCCCCCTGAACTGGCGCGGGCTTGGCGCTTGCCGCCGCGCTGGCCTTGTTGATCGGTGGCCGCCTGCCCCTGGTCGTTGTTCCCCGAGTCTCCCGGATCGGCCGAATCATCCGGCAAGCTGCTGCGGCCTTCGGCTTGGGCCATGTATTCGCTCCCCAGTTCGGCCGCCGCCCGCGCCGCGGCTTCTTCGCCGGCCATCAATTCGGCAGTGGCTTCCGGAGAATTCGGAATGAAACCGGTGCCCAGATCGGCGCTGTCGTCCAGGGGCAACTTGGAAGGATCGGCGCCGGGCCCATCGGCGGGATCGTGCTTGGTGGAACCCAGAGAAGAAGCCGATTCCGGCAGATCTCCGGACTTGGGCAAGTTCCGTGGAGAAATCTTCGAAGCTCGCGCCAGCGCCTCGCGGAGCTGGCGATTTCCGACGTTGGACTGGCCGGCGATTTCTTCGGCCGCCTCGCCGGTGCCGCGCTGGGCCTGGGCGAAATCGCGCTGCGCCTGCGACAGTCGCTCGGCGGCCCGGCGGCGCTTCGAGGGCTTGCCCCCTTTCGCTGGGGGCCCACCGGCAAATGGTTCGCCGGCCTCATTCTTTCCCCGGTTTTCGCCGTTCTCTTCACCGGCAGCCTGTGTCCCCTCGCCCGCGGCGAGCAAGTCCTGGCTGCGGCGGGCAATTTCTTCGGCAGCCTGGGCCTGGCTGCGGGCCAGGTCACGGACCGCTTCGGCGATCGCCTTATCGCGCTGCAGGCGTTGCTCGCGGGCATTCAAATTGGCTGCGGCGCGCTGCATGTCCTTGGCGGCCTGATTCTGCGAGTCGGAGGCACGCTGGGCCCTTTCAGCCGGCTCGGAGGCTCCCTGGCGCGCCCGCGACTGTGCGTCGCGCAAAGCAGCCAAAGCGGAAGGATCGGCGGGGACCGAACGGTTTGCGAGTTGGTCGGCCTGTTTCGACTGTTGCGTCAGTTGCCGGGACTGGTCCTGTGACATCTTTTCGCGAGCCGCTTTCAGTTGCTCGGCGGCAGCCTGCAGCGACTTGGCGGTTTGCTCCTGAGCGGCCTGCGCTTTGTCGTTGCTCCCCGACTCGGCTTGTTTCTGCGCCTCGCCCGATGACTTTTCCGCGTTGGCTAAGGATTCGCCGGCAGGTGACGCATCGGGTTGCGTGAGTTTGGAAGCATCGGCAATCGACTCGCCCACCTTCTTCTGGGCGGCCGCATCGGGCTTGCCGGCAGGTGCGGCCGCCGCCTGTTCGGCTTCGGTCGAAGCCAGATGCGCGGCCCGGTCGAGAGCCTGGCGAGCCTGGTCGCGGCTGGCCTGGGCCTGACTTTGGTCATTATCGAGTGCTGCGCGGGCGGCACGGCTGGCGGCACGAGAGGCGTCTTTTAGCGACTCCGAGAGCGGATCGGGTTTCCCCGCCGTTTGCGCGGCCTTGGCAGTGGGACGTTTCGCCGCAGCTTCGGCCATCTTTGCGGCCTGCTCGGCAACGGCCTGTTCGCGAGTGATCGTTTCCAGGGGAGACGACAGTTTCCCGGATGCCAATTGCTGAGCCGCCTGATCGGCGCGAGCCTGCTCGTCCTGGGCGTCGCGGAGGGCATCGGCCATCTGCATGGCATCGGCCGCGGCGGGCCGGCCGGCAGCGCGCTCTTGCGCGACCTGAGCGTCGCGAACCGCCCGCTCCGCGGCGGCGAGACGCTGCATCTTGTCGCTGACCGGCGTTTCAGCCTGGGATAGCGCCTGCTCGACCGCTTCGCGAACAGGAGACACTTTGGCCAATTGCTGCGAGCTTTCAGCAGCCAGGGCGTCGGCGGACTTGCCGATCTGCTCGCGAAGCTTGGCCGCAGCCTGCGACAACTTTTCCGCGGCGCTGGTCGCCGACTGGGCCGCAGATTGTGCGGCGGGTTTCGATTCAGCTCCCGGCTTGGCGGCAGCCTGATCGAGTTGCGAACGCGACGCGGCGGCAGCCTGGGCTGCGGCATTGGCGGCCTGCGCCGCTTCCCCTGCATTGGGTTCGACCGCCTGGGCGACGGCGCGGGCCAAACCTTCCACATCGGCTTGGCGCTGGCTCATTTGCTTTGCGGCAGCCGCATCCAATCCCGACTTCTCGGCAGCGGCTTTCGTTCCCCGGGCAATGTCGCGCTCGGCGGCGGCGGCCCGTTCGAGCGCCTCGGCGGCGCGGGCCAGTTCGCCGATCTCTACGCCTTTCACCGTGCGACGGGCGTCGTCGAGCGCAGCGGAAATCTCGGCGGCCGCCCGTTCCACCGCCCGGTCCGCCTGCTCCAGCGTGTCGCGCTGGATTTGATCGGGGGCAGCGGCCGGCCCGCGGGCCAGCGCCTTCGAGGCCGCCGCGGCAGCCTGCTCGGCGGCCGCCAGCCGGGTGACGACCGCTTTCGGCAGACTACGGTTGTCGTCCACCTTCGCCAGACCTTGTGACACCTGCTGTTCCTGCGGCGCGGCGGCCTGAGCGTTTTCTGTCGCCGTGCGGTCGACCTGCGTTTGTTCCTGCCGGATACGTTCGATATCGGCGCGGGCCTGTTCGAGATCGCGCACCTGTTTGGCGGCTTCGGCCGAGCTCTTGTCGGACCGCATGACATCGGAGACCTGCGCCAACTGTTCCGCCAGACCGGCCAGATTGGCCAGAACCTTCTGCTGCTCGGCCAGCGCTTCATCCTGGCGGGCGTCGAACAGCCGGCCAGTCGCCTCATAAGCCGCAGCCTTGGCCTGCTCCAGCAGCGTTTCAGCGGCCGGTAAGGCGCCGAGCGCCTGCGACAGATTGTTCAGCTCTTTGCGAATGGCGGCCTGTTCTTCGACGAGTCGCTCGGCTTCGGGCTGCGTCAAATCGGTCTGCTTTGTTTTCTCGCGGAGCTTTTCCTGCTTGTCGATCAGCTCGCGGGCCATCGCGACGCTGGAATGCCGATCGGCACTGAGCTGGCTCTGCGTATCGTTCAACTTTTCGAGCAAGAGACGCAGCCCTTTGATGACTCGCTGCTGACTCGCTGCCGCTTCGGGATAACTGAGTGCCGCCAAGTGCGTTCCCGCGGCGTCGAGCTCTTTACCCACGCCGACAGCCTGCAAAATCTGCAATCCCTCGGCCGCGCCCGTCCCCAGCGTGCCGCCCCACTGGCTGACGTCGGCCAGCGTTTCCACCAGTTGCAGGAAGAGCTGTTTGACGTCCCCCTGGTCTTCGATCGCGGCCAGGGCCAACCCTTCTTGCCGGGAAGGAAGCTGATCGGGAATCGTGCGGCTGGTCTGCCAGACCTTGGTCTGGGCGTCGATCAATCGCTGCACCTGCGCGGCGATCTCGGCCGATTTGAGACGCCGCATCAAGTTCTGCCGTTCGGTCGCCAGACGCGTCACGATCTGGCGGATCATCTGCCGGGCCTGATGAAACGCGGCCTCGCGCTCGGCTTCGGTCCCGCGCTGCGCCTTGACGAGCATTTCGACCGCCTGTTCCATCTCTTTGTCGACAAGGGCGCCGATGTTTTTTCGCATCTGGGAGATGTCGCGATACAGCGGAAGCTGCTTGAGCCCGTTCTCTTCCAATTGCTGCAACTGGATGTCGAGAACGCCTGTGAGCAACTGCCGGGCCATGTCGCGAGCCCGCTCCTGGGCGTCTTG
This sequence comes from Planctomycetaceae bacterium, assembly GCA_036501235.1. GTDB lineage: Bacteria > Planctomycetota > Planctomycetia > Planctomycetales > Planctomycetaceae > JACQFH01. Next base: position 5,422 of record DASYAR010000048.1, on the reverse strand, counting down.
TTTGCGGCGGAGCGCGTCGGTATCGACGGCGCCGGCTTTCGAGGGAGACAATGCGAACAGCAATACCACGACGAGGAAGGAATTGAAAATTGAAAATTGAAACCTGACCGGGGGCGCTGCACCAATTTGCAATTTGCAGTTTGCAATCTTCATTCTGCAATTTCCTTCCTTCATCGGGCTTCTCCAATTCCGAGCTGACGCTGGATAATCTGGTCGAGCTGGCGGGCCGATTTCTCGTCGGCTTCAACCAGCCCGGCGAGAATTCCGGTCTCATCCGTGACGGTAAACACGATCGGCTCGCTGCGCGCCAGGGCGCCCGGGCGGTGGCCGCGGTAGTCGATGGCCTCCAGTGTAACACGGACCTCGTCACCTTTGGCAAGAGTGAGTGGTTTGAGGTCGAGGACGTGCTTCCCGCGCAGCGTGGACAGGGGCTGTTCCTGGGCGGAAATCCGGCGCACGAGATCGCTGGATTCTTCCACTTCACCCGTGGCTCGCGTGACCTGCTTCACCAGGCGAATCTCCGCCAGCCCGTTGTCGTCGGCCGCCCCCCAGACAATGCTCGGGCGAGCCGCAGGCAGCACCCGCTCGGTGACCACGGCGCCGGCCACGCGCGGCGGCCGATCGGCTTCGATGTGGATCTGCCCTCGTAGAGGCTGGTCGGGAGTTAAATCGTCTTCGTCGACGACTTCCACTTCGAAGGCCGTCGCTGCGTTCACTCGATCGAGCGGCGTTCCCGGCGGCGCGGTCCAAGTCTTCTTTCCTGCATCTTGTGGCACGAGCGCGAACCGACCGTCGCCAATGACGAGCTCGGCCTTCGCCAGCGATTTGTTGGCGCACCGCACGGCGAGCGAAACCTGCGAGCCTTCCATGACTGAGATCTGCCGCGAACCGCTCCCCGCCCGCGACGACCTGGCTTTCTTCGCATAGTGCGGAGGCGTATGATCCAATTCCATCGAAACCACCGGAGGCAGAATCACCCGCACGATTCCCGGCTCTGTCCACGCGTCTCCGAGCAATACCTGATACGTGACGTTCTCCGGCGTGCGGGATAATTCGCCCGTGAATTTTTCGGCCGGTTCGCCAGCGGACAGCAGCACGCTCGTCCCCGCAGCCCCTTCCTCGGCAATCAACCGCACTTCACCGGACGTGGGAATCTCCCCCGAAGCTAAAATCTCGAAGCGCAATGTCGGGCCGAAGGGAACCTTGACGGCGGCGCCAATGGGCTTCGCGGGATAAGCCTCGACACCGTTGACGATAATTCGCTCGATCGTCGTCCGCGTCGGATAGTGGGCCGTGCCTAGCAGGAAACGGTCGAGAAACGCAGCCATATGACGCGGGTAAATCGCCGCGGCGCACAAGGCCGCCCCCACGACAATCACCAGCGGCACGGCCCGGCGGATCAGCCGGACATCGGACATTCCCTGGCTCAGCGGCAGTTTTTTTCCGAGGATTGCGGCGTAATCGACGACTGCCGCCGCGAGCTGGGTCGATCCCCACGATTTCGCCGCGGTCGATTCGAACTGCAGCGCTGCAACCAGATCGCTATCGATTCCCTGCCGGCGTTCGACCTGGAGCGCCATCTCGATGACCGACTCGCGCGACGCCAACGCCGGCCACACGAATTTCTTCAGTCCCCACGCCAACAGCAAGACGATGGCGACGAGCAACACGCCCCGCTCCGTGCGGCCGAAGCGAAAAGTCCAGTCGAGCAGAAAGTCGGCTGCCAGCGCGAGCGCGAGCACCAGCACCGCAGCCATCGCGCCATCCGCCAGGCGCGCAAACCAGCGCCGCCAGCACAAGGCCGACAAATGAATCTGCAAACCGATAAGTTTTTGTGACATAAAATTGAAAGATTACGCTATCAGAGTCATTCGACTCATTCGTAGTTCGTCCTTTTGGCGGCAATTTAAGGCAAATTCATCAGCTTACGAAGCAGCCATTCACCGAGCATCAGGCAGACGACCAGACCGAACGCAAGCCAGTTGTTCCAGAGCGGTCGAATGAGGATCGACGATTCGTGCCGAGGTGGCGGCTGAAAGTCTTTGAGCAGATTGGAAACATTGGTCAGATCATAGCTCTGCCCGCCGGTCGCCAGGGCGATCTCGCGGGCCAGGGCCGAATTGCGGACGGCGCTGCGACGCTCGACCGAGACATTGGCCACTTGAAAGTAGACCATTGCCTCTTCCGCCGTAACGGGATCTTTCACGACGATCTTGTGCTCTCCGGGTACGACTGCACTTAATCGCGTTTCGAACACCCCTTCGCGAAACTGTGGAATCGAGACGGGCTGTGTGCGCTTTTCGTCAGTGGCCGAACCGGGCGTCGTCAATTCGGCGGCGAGCGCGTGATCGGGCAGGTCGTCGGCAGACAACGGTTCGTAGTTGGCGTTATAAGCCTCAACGGAAACCAGCACTTTATCATCGGGCTGATACTGCTGTCGGTCGGTGCGGACGACAAATCGCTTCTGGCTCCCCAGGGCATGCGAAAGACCCAGCCGGTGGATCATCTGCCCCCAGAACTGCCGGTAATACAGCTCGCCGTACTTGCGGCGCATCCGCCACGTCTCGTTGAACCCCAGGTAGACGACTTCGCCTCGACCGTAGCGCCGAATGGCGACGATCGGCTGCCGCGTCGTGCCGTCGACGCATTTATCGGCCTGGTGCACGGCGAGCGCGGTCCCCAGCGGATGCAACCGCGAAACCGGTTGATACCAGGGGAGCGCCCCGATGTTGTTCCAGGCCAGCGCATTCTCGCGGTCGTTCGCACCCAGCTCCATGAAATCGACCGTAGCGGCATCGGGGGTCAGCTGCAAAGCAAAACCGTGGTCTTCTCGCACCCGCGCGCCTGGGTCGACGACGACTGGGAGCATATCGGCCAGGGGCGTATCCGCCAATTGACCGGGACCGAACCGCGGCCCCGCGACGACGACCAGTCCACCGCCGAACTTTCCCACAAATTCCTTCGTCATTTCGCAGAACCGCGGGCCGAGAGCCGAGCCAGGCATGTCTCCCAGAAAGATCACGTCGTTGGCGAAGAACTCGCTGCGTTTAGGCGTCAAAGTGGAGAGAAACAGTTCGTTCGAGCGACGCACGGCTGGGTCGGCCGAACGCAGAAACGTCCGAAACCCGCGCTGTCCGACCAGCTTGTCGCGATGAAAGACTTCTTTAATAAACCGCCATTCCCAGGTCGGCTCGAATTCGACGAACATCAATCGCAGGAAATCATCGCGAACATTCACCTCGCGTTCGGCCCGGTTATTCTGCGTGACGAGTTCGCCCGCCACGGGATCGGTTTCGGCGGCCACGATGAATCGACCGGTTTCGGTCGGCATCCAATTGAACTCAACCGCCTGCTCGTCCGAGTCGATGCGAATTGGTTTTTCGTCGATGGCGATCGGATCGGCGCCCAAGCTGGATGCGCTCTCGGCGATCGGTCGGGCCGACAGCCGCACGACGACATTCGTCCCCTTGAGACCGGAACTGCGAAGCGTGGCGACCAGTCCCGTGCGCTCCGCCTTCTTGAGAAGCAGCGGCGCCTGCAAGTCGACGGCCAGATCGACTGCTGCTTCGGCCCCGACGGCCATCGTGAAAACCGGGATTCCCAGCTTCTGAGCGGCAGCGACGGCCGGCGGGCCCGAGTTCTGATCGAAATCGCTGACGATCAGCATTCCTGCCAGATGTCCGCTCGATTGTCGCGATGCCAGGTCTTCGAGAGCCTGTCCGAGTGCGGTGACTTTGCCCGACGTCGAGAGTTGATCGGCCCAGCGGGCAGGCTCGAGCGGCTCGTCGGCGCCAACCTGGTTCGCCAATTCGGTGGCGCCGTCCGGCCGTTCGAATCGAAAGCCCTTCAAACGATATTTTTCCGACAGGCCGCGAAACAAGTTGTCGTCTGGCCGTTTGAGCAGGGCCTGCACGTAGTCATTTCGCGACGGATGCGACGGCGGATTCGAGGTTTTTTCAGTGAGGGCGTGAGGCAATCCGGCCGCGGCATCCAGACTCTGCCGATCGGAATCAGAGAATTCATCTTCGATCGCCATGCTGTCGCTGCCGTCGAACAAAACCCAGAACCAGGGGCGCGGGGAATGCGTCAGGCGAATGATGGCCACCGGATCGGCCAGGAACAGCAACAGCAGACACAAGAGAATCGCCCGACTTATGGCCAGCATGATCCGCAACGGCCGGCGGCCGCACGTTTGCATCCGCAGATAGAACAGCACGGCCAGCGCACAAAGTGCCAGGCACCCCGGCAGCAGCCAGGCCGAGTAGGTCCGGGCCCACGGCGCCGCCAGCGACAGATCGATGCGCTCGATCGAGTCGAGGTTGTCGATATTCAGGAATCGGCCGAGGAGTTTGATCACGGGTTAATTTCTTTTTGAATCGACGAGCCAAACCTTCGATCCTGACGTTCAATGATTTTCTCTGTCTAAACAACGACATCCGGCGATAGCGCGACTTTCTGTGATGTGGCGGCGTGGCTGCGACTGAGGACGGCCAATTCCAGAATGAGGCCGGCGAGTGCGGCGGCCATCAGCCATTTCCAGAATTCCTGACCTCGCACCGCGGCCCCTTCCAGACGAATCGGTTCGCCTTGCGCCACCCAGCGGACCCCCGCGTCGCCCAACCGTTTCTGGAACTCGACCTCGCCGATTGCCTGCAGGTCCGATTCGTCGGCCGGGCCGTTCACAGCCAAGTCGACCTGCCACAGTCGGTCGGCATGCACGGCGCGAGCCACAGACGTGCGTGAACCGGCATCCGCAGCGGTGGGCCGGGCCGACTCGATCAGTTTTCCGGCCGACAGTCGATAATCGCCGCGCTGAGTCAGATTTCGCAACGTGACGGCGAACCGCTCGGGGCCGATCGCGTCGACGAACAGCGGTTCGGACGTGCCGCCAGGCCGGGCGAGCGAAAAATCGGCCCGCCGATCGGCCGGCGCAACGGCGAACACGGCCCGCTCGTTGGTTCCATAATTCCGACGGGGCAGCGTGCTCACCAGCATTCGGCGCAGCAGTCTGTCGAGCAGCACCACGGCATTCGTGCGCGTCAGGTTATTCCAACCCGAGAGCACACCCGTAGAAACGAACAACACGTCTCCCCGGCCGATATGACGTTCCACAAGGAATGGCAGGCCGTTCGAGTACTTCGCCAGAATCTGCGGCTGCTGCCGGCGGGCCGCCGTATCGACCGATTCTTCAGGGTCGAGCCCCAATCGATCGCGCCCCCACAACAGCCAGTGCGGCCTCAGATCGGTTGGGAGCGGTCGATTCGAATCGCCGACGCCATTGGGTTTGGCGGCCAGGTCTGCAGCGTTGCGGCGGGCGGCCGTCTCGCGCTCGGCGTCGGCCTGCAACAAGTCGTCGAGCACGCGCCGGCCGGTGTTGACGGCCACCGCCTTGAAGAACAGCGGCGTCCGATACAAATCGTCG
>DASYAR010000047.1:0-16314 GCA_036501235.1 Planctomycetaceae bacterium | reverse complement strand
CCCAGCACGCGTCGCCAACTGGCCGCCGTCAGCGTGGCCGCGACGCCCCCTTGGATGAACGTGCGTCGATTGAGATGCGCTGTCATTTGAGATTCTCGTACGTGATTTTCCGTTCGATCTGATCGTGCGGACTCCTTTGAGAAGAATCGTTTCGATGAGCAGCGCTGTTGCGTCGCAGTACATATTGCGCGAACGACCACAAGCCCGCGAATTTGTAGCCGGGGTCGACGTAGTGCTCGATGACGTAGAAGACGAAATAATAGGCCCGCGCAAAAGCCCAGATCGCCACCGCCAGGAGCGCGGCGAATCGTAGGTCCCAATGTTCCGCCAGCAGAATCCCCGCCGCCATTAACCCCAGAACGAGAAACAATCCCCCTTTGAGATACAGCAGTTTCGGATTGCGGATGTCAGACATTTGTCAAACCTCGCGCTTCGCCCCATTTCTATCCCACGGGCCGTTTTTTATGATACCAGAGGCGAATCGCGCAAAGAAGCAGGCGGACCGTAGATGCCGTCCCGATTTGTGGTGCAGGTGGTCCGCATGCTGCGCAAATCACGCCCACTCCGGGGTTGACCCCGTTCTCCAGTGGGACAGACGTTGATGATGGCAGGTGGCCGAAATCCAGCCAGTGTGACCGGCAGGCGTCCACGGGTTACCGTCGTTTCTCAAGCTGCTTCCCATCACAATTGCGGTCTCGGACTTCACGCATCGTGGAGGGAGCACGCGAATCGTACGCCGCCGGTACAAAAGCTGCATCCCGCTCATGATCAATGTTGCGCGGCCTCGGGAGCGCACTGCAGAATCACGACTTTCCGCTGGAGACGCCCATGAACATTCGCATGCTGCAAGCCGCACTGGGGGGACTTGTCCTATTCGTCTGGCACATACCGACCTTCGCTCAGGATGCCCGCTGGGCGGAGCGGATGTTCAGCGAGCTCAATCATGATTTTGGCGCGGTCGCTCGCGGAGCGGACGTCAAATATCGGCTGAAGATCACGAATAATATTCAACAGACGGTGCACATTGCCGATGTCACTACCTCCTGCGGATGCACGGCGGCCAGGCCTGAAAAAGAGACGCTCGGCAGGGGCGAATCGACGAATGTTGAAATAACCATGAACACCGTCAAATTCGAGGGACACAAGTCGTCAAGCGTGACGGTCATTTTCGACCGACCGGCCCACGCCGAAGTGCGCATTCCCATCGAGTCTTACATCCGTCGAGACGTCGTATTGACCCCCGGCGGCGCCCAATTCGGATCCGTCGCGAAAGGCACGAGCCTCAACCGGACGATCGGGATTGCTTATGCCGGCCGCAACGATTGGAAGATTCGGGACGTCATCTGCAGGAATCCCCATGTTCAGGCGCAAGTCGTGGAAACTCAACGTGCCGCAGGCATCGTGAAGTATGACCTGCGCATTGCTCTTAAAGACAGCGCGCCCCTCGGCCCTTTCCGCGACCAGGTGATTCTGATCACCAATGATCCCGGATCTTCATCTATTCCCGTTCTTCTCGATGGGCTGGTTGAAGCGGATTATTCCGTCAGCCCCGAAGTCGTTTCGTTCGGTACTCTGGCTCCTGGAGAACGTAAGACAGTCAACGTCGTCGTTCGCGGCAAGAGGCCGTTCAAAATCGAAAAAATTGAAAGCCAGACGTCGTCGGGACTGTTTGAAATCCAAATGCCGAAGGACGTCAAGCCTGTCCAAATCTTGCCTCTCACTCTGATTGCTCCCGCAGAGCCGGGGACGGTGAATGAAGAATTCTTCGTCACGATCAGCGAGAGATCGGAACCGCTCCGGTTCAAATCGCATGGGAGGGTCGCAGCGCAGAGTCGAGTTTCGACCGCTGGAAGCTCGAATGCCGGAGTGACACCTTGATCCGCCGCTGGTTTGCCGGCTCGCCCGTGATCTACTCTCGCTCGTTCGCTCGTTTAAAGGCCGTGCCGTAACGGCCTCCCTGGCCGGAGGCCGCGGCACAGCACCGACGCTCGTGTCGAATCACCCGCAGTGTTCCGATTGACTATGGACGCGTTGCCGAAGTCGGACGTTACAAAAAAAGAACGGGCGCCTGGATGATACACCGGGCGTCCGTCTTGCCGGGTTGCGGGCCAACGCCCCAGCGCTGCAAGTATTCGTGATGTCCAGTTCGACGGGCATCGGGGGCTTACTGATGGCGTGAGAAAACGGGACTGACCACGAATGAGCCAAATGACCCGCATGAAAAGATTTTCGTATTCACGTCGTTCATTGCATCCGCTGTTCAGTCGTTCGCTCCGCCACGCGCGGCGCTGGAGGTTGCATTTGACGACATTGCCAGGAGCTCGCCCCGGCAGGCGGCGCTGAATTCCTTGAGCGGGTCGAATTCATTGGCGTCGAAAGTTTTGCGAATCTGATCCGACGTCATGTTCGGCTGACGAAACCCTTCGACGATCCGCCGACAACAGACTTCCGCGCTCTTGAGAACGTCGGCGCCGGCCACAAGTCGAATGCGGCTCAGAATTCCGTAGAGTGCCACGAGTTGTTCGGGGTGGTCCAGCGAATGGACGAGCGCATCGACAGACAGACGCGACGCTTCCGTGATGAATTCCCCGTACAAAGACTCGCGTACGCCGAGTTGCCATTCGGCATTCGCGCGGATCATCTGCGTCCGCTGCGTGAGGAGTGTTGTCACGATGGTGGCGGAGGCGCCGGCCATCGAACCCAACCCGGCGGCAATCGCAGTCACAAGCGCGGAATCCATAGCTTACCCTAAGACCAGCGTGCCGTGGAATGAACCGGTCCGTCGCACAACCCCAAGGTTGTAGGGCTACCGTGACACGCCACGGCGAAGCGGCTGGGAGGCCATCACTCGGTTTGCTGATGCGCCTCGACGAACCACAGCCATTTGTCGATCCCACGCGAAATCTCTGTGAAGGTATCAGCCGTGTCGAGATCTCCGAAATCGTTGGCGGCATCAATCGCCAGTCGTGCCGACTTGCCGAACACAGCCAAGACCGACGACAGTGCGTCGACGTGCCTGCCGCCATCCACTGTGTTCCGGGGATACTCATCCAGCGAGCTGCGCCTGGCGGCTGTCCGGGCGGTTCCCTCGGCAATGCCCCCGAGCTGCACGGCACGCTCGGCGATGTCATCGATGTAATCCTCCACGTCTTCGTTGATCTTGTCGAACAGCTCGTGCAGCGCAATGAAATTGGGTCCCTTGACGTTCCAATGAGCTTGTTTAATCTGCGTCGCCAGATCGATCGCATCAGCGAGGCGAGCATTGAGCAACTCGATGACTTTGGTGCGAACGCCTTCTGAGATATCGTTTTTTGTCGCAAACATTGCTGATTTCCTGATTTGAAGGTTTTTGGGAATCCCGTGCGCTTTTATCGCCTCTCCGATCGAGCAGCTGGTGATGACGGTCATCGATCAGCCTGCGTTCGCGGTGGATGTCAGGTTGAGTTGACGTGCCGCGTCGGCTGCGACGTTCACCAGCATTCCCGCGTACGTCGGAAACGAGAGGGGAATCTGAGCCATTTCGTCGACACGCATTCCCGCGGCAATCGCGACCGCTGCCACCTGAGCGATGTCCACGGCTCGCTCGCCCACGACATGGCAGCCCAGAACCTTACACGTCCGGCGGTCGGCGATGAGCTTGCAAAAACCAAACTTCCGACCTTCGATGATCGTGCGCGTGGTGGAGTCGAACCGAATGACTGCGGTCACGACATCATGTGTTTCGCGGGCTTTATTCTCACTGAGGCCGGCCTGGGCATACTCCGGATCGGTGAAGCTGCCGGCGGGACTGACATGATTCACAAGCGGCAGCGCCGTGGAACCCAGTACGGCGTTCGTGGCCGCGACATAGCCTTGCTGAAGCGCCGGTGGCACGAGCATCATGCGTCCGGTAATGTCGCCCGCCGCGAAGATGTGGGGAGCGGATGTTCGCATGGAGTCGTCGACCTCCACAAATCCGCGCGTGTTGAGCTCGACGCCCGCCGCGTTCAGGTTCAGCCCGGCCGTATCGGCCGCCCAGCCCACCGCCACGACGGCCAGTGCTGCCTCGGCGCTAACGCGCTTGCCATCTTTGGTGAAGTTCATCCGCACGCCCGCCGGCGTCTTCTCGAACGATTTAATGACGCCAAAGTCTTCTTGCACGATCATGCCCGACTCGCGGAACGCAGCCCTGACCGCGGCCGCGATGTCCTCGTCTTCGGTCAGCAGGATGCGCGGCGCGGCCTCGAAGAGCTGAACGCGCGTGCCAAAGGCGCAGAAGATCGAAGCGACCTGCGCCCCTGTCGCCCCGCCTCCAACAACCAGCATCGTCGGCGGGACCGACTTCAGACTCCAGGCGTCGCTATGCGCGCTAGTGAATTCAATCCCAGGGATTGGCAAACGCCGGTTCACTCCCCCCGTGCAAATAATGAATTTCTCGGCCTGAAGCCGCAGTCCTGCCGCAGTCTCGATTGTCTGTGGATCTGCGAACCGTGCCGCCCCGGCGTACTCGCGCAGGGTCACACCTGCGGAATCGATCTGACGGCGCAAATCGGAATGGGTTCTGAGATCGCACACGACTTCCTCAACACGCGCGAGCAGCCGAGTATAGTCGAGGACCGGTTCGCTCACGGCGATGCCGTATTGACCCAATTGTCGGGCATCGCGGAGGAGGCGGGCGGCATGGGCCAAAGTCCGTACCGGGACCGGACCGTCGTTGGCGGCCATGCCTCCGAATTCATCGCGGGCCAGGAGCACGGTGCGCGCACCGAGCTCGGCCGCGCGCAGCGCGGCAACAACCCCTGCCGGTCCAGCTCCGATGACGGCGACTTCCACTCGCGACGAAGTCATGGCGATGATCTCTCCAGTTGCCGAATCTTGCTTTGCCAGTCCTTACTTGCCGGACTTAGCCCGCAGACTGAGCAGCCCCAACAACACGTCATTCTCTCCGCTGGCGAGTTGCTCTACCGAGCGGTCGCCGGCTTCCTCGAGAACTCCTGCGGTCACCTTTTGCTTCAGCTCGGGCGTGACGTTCGGAGATCCCAGGCCATTCATGACCGGGGCCAGCCCGGTAAACACGCCTTCAAAAAAGTGCTCGATCCCTCCGGCGCCACCGGCCAGGTGGAACTGCAAATTGGGCCCCATGATTCCCCAGCGAAGTCCTGGCCCCCAGCTCACGGCATCATCCGCGTCGGCCACGCTCAGCACGTCTTGCTGGATGAGGGACAGGATTTCCTTATAGAGGGCGATCTGCAGCCGGTTCGCGACGTGCCCGGGAATCTCCTTCCGCAGGCGGATCGGCTTCTTGCCGATCGATGCATAGAACGCCATCGCTTGCTCGATCGCTTCCGGCGACGTTTTGGCGCCTCCCACGACTTCGACCAGCGGAATGATGTGCGGAGGATTGAAAGGATGGCCGATCAGGCATCGCTCCGGGTGCCGGCATTTGGTTTGCATAACGGTCGGCGTGATTCCCGACGAGCTCGACGCGATGATCGAGTCGGACGGTGTGGCCTCATCCATATCGGCATACAGCTTCATCTTGAAGTCCGGGCGCTCAGGGCCGTTTTCCTGGACGAAATCGGCCTTCGTCAGAGCGTCCCGCATATCGGTAGTAAAGCTCAATCGGTCGCGTGATGCTCCCGGTGAAAGACCGATCCGTGTGAGGGCTGGCCATGCATTGTCGACGTACTTGCGCAGGTTGGCTTCGGCGTTCGGCGCTGGGTCGGTCGCGACAACTTCAAAACCGCGCGCCAGATATTGAGCCGTCCAACTGGCGCCGATGACTCCGGTGCCGACGATGGCGATTCGTTTGACTGATTTGTTGACGGACATGATCGTGCTCCCTAAGCCTGAGGTATTGATTCGTAACCCGGTCAATGGACGTAGGCAACTCCCGTGAGGTTTCCCTGGGCCACGAGAAGCGGGCGTTTCTCTGATCCGTCAAGCCGCGCCGTATAGACCGACCCGGCCAGATCGGTCACGAACATCCGATTTCCGCGAAGGTCCAAAGCGAGGCCGATCCCCTCCATGAGATGAGTCAGCAAGATTTCCGGTTTGCCAAGCTGTCCGGCTTTGCCGTCGACTCGCGCGCGATTGACAGTATTGCCAAGGGGGGGGTCTCCGCGATCGGTCCAGTAGAGATCCCGCGTTTCATAATCGAGCTCCAGATCGATCGGTTCCGGCAGACGGTCGAAGAGGACCTCGATGTCGCTTCGATTCGACGGGCTCTCACCCTTCGGAATTTCGAGGCTGGTGCGAAAGACTCGCCCCAGGCCCGCATCGTCCGGGCCTTTTTGTGTCCAATAAACCTGGTCTCGCTCCGCATCAATCGTGATCCCAACGCACCATTTTGTCTGATCGCGGCGATCGGCGTCTCCCGCGCCGGTCTGCACGAGAGTCTCGATTTTCGTGCCGTCGAGATTCGCGCGCATCACGCGCATTCCTTCGCGATCGCACCAGTAGAACTTGCGACCTGCTTTATCGAGATGCAGTTGCTTCGGAGTGTGGGTTTCCCCTTTGGGCACAATCGTCTGACGATTCCGACCATCGAGGTCCGCGCGCTCGATGGAGCCGTCATTGAGATGGGGTACGCCCATGTTCGTCCAGTAGACGTGCCCGGCGCCAGCATCGACGGCCACTCCGTCAGGCCAATGGCAGTCCGTGGCGATCACCGTCTTGTCGGAGCCGTCCGAGTTCAGCGAGAGGACACGGCCCCCGCTCAGGTCGAGAAGGTACAGACGGCCGATTGCGACCGTGCCACGAGGCGCGGATTGCGTTCTGGAGACGTGTGACTTGGTCATGGTCTTCTTCTCCGATGAACTCGTTTTGAGGTTCGCGCATTCATGCACAAAAGAAGCCGCCGCTCAGGTGATTGCCGGCTCGTGATGCTGTGTGGCCGCGACGGCGCCGCTGGCCCGCAGGCCGTCGATCTGGGTGGAGTCGAAGCCGATGTCCCGCAGGACTTCGTCACTGTGTTCTCCCAATTCCGGTGCTACGCGCGGAGGAACCTTGGGCGACTCTCGGATCGTGACGGGATTGCTCACGGTATATCGTGGCGTGGCGCTGCCGTCGGCGATCGGAACGATAATGTCATTGGCGAGAAGTTGCGGATCCTTGACGATTTCCTCCGGGACCTGCACCACACCGTACGGCAGGCGCGCCGCATCGAGCGTCTTCTTCCAGTGAGCGAGGGGTTGAGCGCCGAACGTCCGATCGAGCTCGACGACAAGCGCCGTGGCGTTGGCGCCCCGGTTTTTGGCGTCCGCGAACCGCACATCGGCCAGCAGGTCCTCGCACCCGATCGCCTTGGCGAAGACGGGCCAGGCTTTGTCGCTTTCCACAAAGGCCAAAAGCAGCCACCGCTCGTCCGATGTCTGATAGCTCCCACCGGCGAGCGGATTCAGGGGTTTTGTGCGATCCGCCAATCCGGAGAACTTCGCGCCGAACAGGGCCGCCTGCAGCCATGCCGCCGTGGCCCACGCGCCCTCGGCGATCAGAGAGGTGCAGACGTTGCAACCCTTCCCGGTGCGCTCGCGGCGGTAAAGCCCCGTGACGATTCCGGCGTAGAGCGACATTCCCGTCGCGTGATCGCCAATGCCGGGAACGGGAATGGCCGGTGGGCTCCCCGCGTTGCGCGTATATTGCATGAGCCCGGAACGCGCCCAGTACGCAGTGATGTCGAATCCCGGCTTATCGGCTTCCGGTCCCGTCTCCCCATAGCCGGTGATGTCAGCGTAAATCAGGCGACTGTTGAGCGGAGCCAGGTCTTCGTAGGTGATCTTGAGGCCCTTTCTGACTCGGGGAGGGAAGTTGGTGACGAAGACGTCGGCCCACTGGACGAGCCGGGCCAGGATCTGGGCCGATTCCGGATTCTTCAAATCGACAGCGAGGCTGCGCTTGTTGCGATTCGTAAGCTGCCAGGAATAGTTGTCCGGAAGCGAAGGGTTTCCTGGCGTTCGATAAAAATACCGGTAGGGATCACCGGTTCCTGGTGGCTCGACCTTGATCACATCAGCGCCGAAATCCGAAAGGACGGTCGTCGATGAAGGGCCGGCGATGAAACTCGCCAGGTCCACGACCTTCAAACCCGAAAAAACGTTGTCAGTCGTCATGAGAAGCTCCTGATTGATTTTCAGTTTGATTTCGCCGCACACGATGCGTCGACTGTCGGGTGGGCCTTTCCTACCGTTCGTTGGTCGCGGGCGGAGCCGCTTTTCCCCTATCTTCCCGCGAACTGCGGAGCACGCTTGGCGAGGAAGGCCTGCGTCCCCTCTTTCTTGTCGTTCGTCCCGGCGCAGAGTCCGAACAGCGAGGCCTCCAGCGACAAGCCCTCGTCGAGACTTGCCTCCAAACCCTTATTGACCGCTTCGAGCGAATACTTCACGGCAATCGGCGCATTGGAGAAGATCTTCTGAAGAATGGTTTCAGCGCGTTGGACGAGCTGAGTCGCTGGAACGACTTCGTTGACGAGCCCGATTCGCCAGGCCTCCTGGGCGCTAATCATCTCTCCCGAGAGGATGAGCTGCAGGGCGCGCCCCTTTCCGACCAGCCGCGGCAGTCGTTGTGTTCCGCCACCGCCTGGAAGCACCCCGAGGGCAACTTCGGGCTGGCCGAATTTCGCGTTCTCGGAAGCCACTCGAATCGTGCATGCCATGGCTGTCTCACAGCCGCCCCCCAGGGCGAAGCCATTAATGGCGGCAATGACCGGCTTGCCGAGATTCTCGATGAAGTTGAGGACCGCTTGCCCGTCGCTGCTGGACTGCTCCGCTTCGACCGCCGTGACCTTGGCGAGCTCGCTGATGTCTGCCCCGGCGATGAACGCCTTATCGCCGGCTCCCGTCAGGATCACGCCTCGTACCGTGGGGTCTTCCTGCGCCTCCTCGAACGTCGCGCGCAGTTCCTCCCAGGTTCGCTGATTGAGCGCGTTGAGCACCTTGGGCCGATTGAGAGTCACATAGGCGATAGCGCCCTTTTTCTCGAACAGAACATTCTCTCGCGCGGGCGCATCGGTAGCCGTACTCATGCGGTGTTCCTGATGATGAGGATTAAGGATTGAAATCGAACTGATCGGTATCAGTCGGTCACACGAACGCGCTGAACCCGGTGATCGCCTTGCCGACGATCAGGTTTTGCATCTGGTAGGTGCCTTCGTACGAATAGAGGGCTTCACAATCCGTGAAGTGACGTGCGACGTGATAGTCGGTCGAAACACCGTTCCCCCCGAGAATCTCTCGCGCCCAGGCAACGGTCTCGCGCGTCTTAGCCGTCGCGAAGCCTTTGGACAGTGCCGCTTGAGCGTCCGTCAGTTTGCCTTCTGCGTGCAGGTGTGCCATGCGGACGACCAGGCACTGGCAGGCAGTGATGTTGGCGAGCATCTTGGCGAGAAGATCCTGGATCAGCTGGAACGAGCCAATCGGCTTGCCGAACTGCGAGCGCTCCTGGGCGTATTTGACCGCGTGCTCGAATGCGCCCATCTGGCACCCGGTCGCCTCCCACGCGACAAGGTAGCGTGTCATCTTCAGCACGCGGGCAGTGTCGCGGAATGATTTGCCCTCCTGGAGATGGTTCGCTTCGGGCAGACGAACATCTTTCATCGTGATCTCGCCGTTTTGGACGACCTTGAGCCCGATCTTGTTCTGGATCTTTTCGACACTAAATCCGGGCGTCGTCTTATTCTCGATGAGGAACGCTTTGACCTGGTTATCGGCGACGTCGCGCGCCCAGATCACCGACAGATCACACCACGTCGAGTTGCCGATCCAGCGTTTCTGGCCATTGAGGACCCACGTATCCCCGTCGCGTTTCGCCGTCGTCAGAAGCCCACCCGAAGCTCCCGAGCCGACGAGCGGCTCGGTCAAACCGAAACAGCCGATCTTTTCGAAGCGGGCCATCTGCGGCAGCCACTTCTGCTTCTGCTCTTCTGAGCCAGTTGCGAAAACTGACCCCATCGCGAGGCCATTGTGTACGCCGAAGAACGTCGCGATCGATGAGTCGACGCGCGCCATTTCCATGGCGACCAGTCCAAACAGGAGCGCACTTCCGCCGCTGCAGCCATAGCCTTCCATGCCGAGTCCACCAATGTTGAGTTCCTTGAATGCAGGCAGCAATTCGAACGGGAACGAGTCTTCGACCCAGTACTTGTTGATGATCGGCGCGACCTTCGTCTCCATGAAGGTGCGCACCTGTTGCAGCAGGGCGCGTTCCTCCGCACTCAACGTGTCGGCGAGCTGGTAAAAGTCGCTGTTCGGCGCCGGCAGTGGCTTCTGCGGTCGGACGTCCTTTGCGGGCGCGGGCATCGTGTGTCTCCTTCGCCTGGATGGATTTGAATCAGGACTCGCTGTGAGTTGTCCTGGTCTGCCCTTACTAAGCGTGACGACCATTCACTCTTGATAGACCAGCGTTCGATGACAGTCACGGCCCGGCTCGATTTGCATGTGCGCCTCGACAAACCACAACCACTTGTCGTTCCTCGGTTATTTCCCCATGAACACTGGGGCGCGCTTCTCGAGAAACGCGGCGACCCCCTCCTTGAACTCCTGGCTCGTCATGCTTCCAGCAACTCCTGGTTAGCCAGATCAATCGCCCTGAATACAGCAAGTCGAGCGCGTGGGAAACACCCGCCAGGCGCGGCTGCATCCAGGCCATGCCGTATTCGGCAATCAGTCCGCGGCGAGCAAAGGCGGTCGTGAACTTCGCCTGATCCGAAGCGAAGCGGATGTCGCCGTACAGCGAAAGCACGAAGCCTTGGCCGGCCGCAAGCCCGTTGATCGCTGCGATGAGCGGCTTGCCGATCGCCGGAAAGTAGGAATAGGTCTTCTGGAAATCGACCCGGGCGCCTTCGATGTGGTGGCCGGCAGAGTGATCGCGGAGCTCATTAACTGCGTCATCCGCATGGGCAATTTAGCCGGCCCCGTACAATTCGTCGAGGCGACCATGGGCCGCAACGAGTCCCGCAGGATAATCCGTTTTCCCGCCGACGATCTCGATGTAACACGCGGAATCACCCTTGGCGGCCCTGTCCATTGCGGCATCGAGCTCACCGAGCGTGGTGACTTTCGCCGTGAACCAGTCCCGGCAGCCCAGCGCCGCCGGCAGAGCGTGATAGTTCCAGGGGGCGAGGTCGTTGTAGACCCAATTCGGATCTGCCTCGAGCGCCCGCTCGACCATGTAACCTTCATTGTTGAGGACAAAAATGATGGGCTTCAGCCCGTAGCGTCCCATGGTCCCAATGGCGGTGGCCGTCATCTGGTGCGAACCCTCCCCGGTGATGAGAATGGTTCGTCGCGATGGATCGGCAAGAGCAGCTCCCAGCGCCGCTCCGGTGGCCCAGCCGATCGAGCCCCATAACGGTGCACCCTGCACCTCCGCGCCATCGGGAAGGGGGAGCGGGTAAGTTCCTGAATTCGAGCTGCCGCTCTCCAGGACAATTAAATCCCTGGGCTTGAAAAAGTCCCGGTAGCGGGGATACAGAGTGGCCGCGGTGATCGGATCGCCGGGCTTGCCGCCAGGTTTGGCCGGCGCTTCCCGCGGCGGCGCCGAGTATCTGAAATTTTTCTTGACCGCTGTGGCCAGGCCGTCAAGCACATCGCCCATCCGAACAGGGTTGAAGATCCGTTCACCAATCCGGACGTGATCGATGTTGATCGTCACGAGCTTCGCAGGCGAAAGCTGACTCGAATAGGCCCCCGTATTGATCTCATTGAAGCTGACTCCGCCGGCATCAATGACCAGATCGGCGGCCTCGACGGCCTCCAGCACGCTGGGGGACGACCCGGCCCCGAGATACATTCCAGCGAACTGAGGGTGCGCCTCGGAGAGGACGCCTTTCTCCATCGACGTCACCGCGAAGGGGCAGCCGAGCGCTTCGATGAGCGCCTGTACGTTGCGTTGGAGCTTGAACCTCGAAATTGTGCAGGCGGGGAGCACGGCCACCGATCGGGCGGCTTCAATCCGCTCGGTGATTGCCGCGACGGCCTTGGCGAGGTCCGGACCGCTGGCGGGCTTCGGATACGCACTTGCCGCCGAAGCCGTGACCGGAGTGATCGCGTAATCGGAGGCGACGAGGATATAAGCGGGCCGACTCTCGGCCCGCGCCGTGGCGATCAGTCGTTCCATCTCGTGGACGCAGTTGTCGGGGGTGATCACGGCCCGGACGCACGCCGCTTGAGCCGAGATATTCGCGAAGTTCTGGAACACGCCGTCGCCGAGCGTGTGGTGGACGATCTGGCCGACCCGCTGCTTGCGCATGGTCGGCATGCCGACAAGATGAAAAACGCACGACCGCTCGGCCTTGGCCCCCATCACGCCATTGAGGGCGGACAGTTCGCCGACAGCGTATGTCGTGCACAGCATCGAACAGCCTCGCACGCGGGCGTAGCCGTCGGCCGCGTACGCCGCGTCCAGCTCATTGGAACAGCCGATCCAACGGATCGCCTCGCTCCGTGCGATCGCATCGTCGACCTTGAACGCGAAGTCCCCCGCAACACCGAAGCAGTCGGTGATCCCCTCGCGTGCGAGCCGTTGGACAATGTAATCCGCGACTGCAATTCCCTTAGCCATGATGCGTTCTCCGTTGGAAATGCTGTAAGGCTCCTCGACCTTTTCTTCCATCTTCTACTTCCGCGCGTTCAGCTTCGCGAGTCGATTGAGCATCAGCGCGGCGGTCGCGTCTGCCACATCATAGAGAATCTCTTCGTAGAGCATGGTTCGCACCGTAAGATGACAGAGATCATCGAACGGGATACAATCCCGTCTTGGCAAATCCTATTCGCGCGAAGCGCGGCGACTGTGGTCGTCGCGGGTTTCGGGATCGGGGATTGCTTCCAGCCGGTCCGTCTCTCGTCGGCTATCAGACTAAGCGTTAAGGCTTTTCATCCTGCAGCGCGGTTCGCGGCCTTATTTTTGCCCTACTCCGGCTGGAGTTGTCGTGGAACAGGAAAACACAACCGCCGCCGTCCAGCGCTATCTGGATGAATGGCCCAGTCCGGACGGCGATTCGCCTGCCGAGCCGGTGGTGCGAGCATTGCTCGACAGGTCGGTCCAGCGGCTGCACCGGCTCTGTGCTTCGTTCCTGTACAAGAGCTACCCGCGTCTGACCCGTCCCCCACTGAACCTCCAGACCGACGAGTTGCTCGGGGCCGTGGCCGCGAGGCTGCTCAAGGCGCTGCGCGTGGCCCGCCCGACCAACACGCGGCAGTTCTTCGCGCTGGCCAGCCAGCACATGCGCTGGGAGCTGAATGAAATGGCCCGCCGCTTAGATGAACAGCCGGCGGCGGCCGAGCTGCTGGACGAGTCGGTCCCCGCGCCGGCGAGCAGCGGTTCCGGTTTGACTCCGGACGCCCGGCGGATGCTGGACGCGATTGAACGGCTGCCGGAAGGAGAGCGGGAAGCGTTCGAACTGGTGCGCATCCAGGGGATGTCGCAGTCTGAGGCCGCCGGCGTGCTCGGAGTCTCGGTAGCGACCGTGAATCGGCGTCTGAGCCGGGGTGTGCAGTCGCTGGCCGCCGAATTGGGCGATCTGTATCCGGTTGACGAGGATCCTGGCGAGCCCTGATTCGATTTTGTGGAGGCGCCTGCACCATGACAGACGACCCGCGCATTCAGCAACTGGTCGACGAGTTGCTCGGTTCGGAGACGACCCCCGAGGCGGTCTGCAGCTCCTGCCCTGAACTGCTGCCCGTCGTCCGCCAGCGATGGCTGAGAGTCCGTCGCCTGAACGCCGACCTCGACGACCTCTTCCCGCCCCCCCTGGACGACGCGCCGCCGCCGCCACCCGGGGCAGACCTGCCGCTGGTTTCGGGCTATGAGGTCGAGACCGTGCTTGGCCGCGGCGGGATGGGGATTGTCTACCGGGCCAGGCACTTGCGCCTCAATCGCCTGGTCGCCCTGAAGATGCTGTTGGCCGGCGCCTATGCCACCCCGCACGAACGGGCGCGCTTTCAGCGCGAAGCCGAGGATGTGGCCCGGTTACAACACCCGAATATCGTCCAGGTGCATGACGTTGGCGACATTGCTGGCCGATCGTACTTCACGATGGAGCTGCTCGATGGAGGCAGCCTGGCGCACAAGCTGGCCGGAGCGCCGCAGCCGGCACGCCAGGCAGCCGAGTTGGTGGCGACCCTTGCCGGGGCCGTATGGGCAGCGCACGAGCGCGGCATTGTCCACCGCGATCTGAAGCCAGCCAACATCCTGCTCACGGCTGAAGGCACGCCTAAAGTCACTGATTTCGGACTCGCCCGCCGGCAGACGGACGGGCCGGCTTTGACTCAGATCGGCGTCGCGATCGGAACGCCGAGCTACATGGCGCCCGAGCAGGCCCGCGGGCGGCAGGATATGGTAGGAACCGCGGCAGATGTCTATGCGCTGGGTGCGATCCTTTATGAACTGCTGACGGGCCGGCCCCCGTTCCGTGCCGCGACTGCTGCCGAAACAGTCCAGCAAGTCATCTCTCAGGAACCAGTGCCGTTGTGCCGCCTGAACGACCGGGTGCCACGAGACCTGGAAACAATCTGCTCCAAGTGCTTGAACAAGGAACCGACTTCGCGGTACGGCACCGCGGAGGAGCTGGCCCAAGATCTGCAACGCTACCTGCGCGGCGAGCCGATTATGGCTCGCCCTGCGCTTCCGGCGGAACGACTGCTGAAGTGGGCTCGCCGCCGCCGCTCGCTTGCCGCGTCCCTGGTGACCGGCATCCTGCTGGCGATCGTTCTGGCCGGCGTCGGTGGCTGGGTCTTGCTCGAGCGGGTGGCGCTCCAACGGGCCGTGAGTAAAGACCTTGATAAAGTCGTTTCCGCGCAAAACGAGAGGAACTACGATCAGGCTCGCACGGCCCTGGAGCGGGCGAAGGGGCGGCTCGGCACCGGCGGCCCTCCGAAGCTCCGCCGGCGCGCAGAGCAACTCGAGCGCGAACTCGCGCTGGTCCGCACGCTGGAAGAAATCATCTTCACCCAGGTGACGGAATTGGACTCGCAACCCGTTCGGGCGCAAGGGACGGCGCGCCTGGAAGCGGCATTGCGGGCTATCCGTTTCCTCGAAGGTCAGGACGCCCCCGCGGTCGTCGCGGCACGAATTCGGGCCACCGGGATTCCGGCGCCCATCCTGACCGCGCTGGACTATTGCGCCGACGTCCCGCAGGGGCGCGACCCCGCTCCTCTGACCTGGATGCTGGAGGTCGCCCGCCTGCTGGACGAAGACCCGGCGAGCCGGCCTTTGCGCGATGGCAAGCTGTGGGAGAGCAAGCCCGCTCTCGAAGCGTTCGCCCGATCGGCGCCCCTTGCAAACCAGTCCGTTCCCTTCCTGATTTTCCTGAGTCGGAAACTGAACGACCACGGCGGCGACACCATCGCGCTTCTCAAGCGCGTCCAACAGGCGCACGTCGCCAGCGACATTGCGAACGCCACGCTGGCCAACTCCTTGCTTGTGCGGGGCAATGCCGCGGAATCTGTGCGCTACTTCCAGGCGGCAGTCGCGCTCCAACCGTCGAATCCCGGTTTGCGCCACAATTTTGGCAAGGCGTTATGCGAGGTGGGTCGTTGTGACGAAGCCTTCGCCGAGCTGGAAGAGGCGTCGCGTTTGTCCCCCGACTCGGCGGTCTACAGCACGGCTGTCGCCGCGGTGCTGAACAATATGCAGCAATCGGCGGCCGCCGAGCGCCGGTTTCGGCAGGTGCTCGAAAAACATCCCGCCTATCCCCCGTGCCTCTTGGGACTTGCCTTGAGTCTGTTTCAGCAGGGCCGGCACGACGAGGCGATCGAAACCAATCGGCGCGCGGTCGCTGCCGATCCGACCTTCGCGCGCGCTCATCGGATGCTCAAGGAAAACTGCCTGACTCTCAAGCGCTGGGAGGAGGCGCGGGAAGCCTGGCACGAATGGCTGACCTGCAATTCTTCAGATTTGCATTTCTGGGAGGGGCGAACCGAGTTCTGGTCAGACTCAAAGCCCGGGGACCATGCGGCCTGGGACGGCTATGCCGAACTCTGTCTGTATCTCGGCCACCAGGCCGAATTCCGCCGTGCCCGCACCGAGTTGCTGCACCGGTTTCGAGACGTCACCGACCCGCGAGCCGCCGAGCGTACCGGCCGGGCCTGCCTGTTGCTCCCGACCACGGACGACGAACTGCTGCAGGCAACCGCCTTGATCGATCGTGCCCTGGCCTCGCAGCGGGAGAAACCCGACTGGCTGCTCCCCTATTTCGGCTTCGCGAAGGCGCTTGCCGATTACCGTGCCGGCCGACTCGAAAACGCCCGCACTCTTCTAACCGACAAAGACATCCGGCGAGTATTGGGGCCGGGGCCGGGCCTGCTGCTGGCGATGGCCCGGCACCGGCTCGGCGAACGG
>DASYAR010000046.1:0-2109 GCA_036501235.1 Planctomycetaceae bacterium | reverse complement strand
GAATCATTGGAAGAATACGGGGAAATCTGCGACCGCATCTGGGCCGACATGGGCCGCGACAACCGTCCGACCGAGCCGCCGGCCGCCTCTTCGACCCCAGCCTGGAAGCGAAAACGCAAAACCGGGTGAAGTGAAGGGGTTCGACGGCGACGTTTTGTACTTCAGGCCGGCATTTGTTTGCCGCGCCGCGAAGATCGTCCGCCTGGAAAAAGAAAAGACGAAGAGAGCCGCGGATAACGCGCGGATGAAAACGGAAAGCAGCAGTCCCCGCGTCCTGCATTCGCCGCATCGTTGGCGGAGGTGTTCAGCCCCCTTGCTGAATGATCGCTGGCAATTCGTGATGGAATCGCGAAATCCTTTCCAACAATCAGGTAATCTCGGGCCGGGTACTGCGACATATACGGGAACACTGGTGTTACTTTGCGGAGATGTGAGATGCCCGAATGGGCTGAATTGGTGGACAGCTACTCCCGGCTCGTGTACGGCGTCGCCTACCGCATTGTGGGCAAAATCCAGGATGCGGAAGACGTTGCCCAAGAGACGTTTCGCGAGGCATTTGAGTTGTCGGCGACCGAGTCGGTCACCGACTGGCGGGGGTGTCTGTGCCGGATCGCCACGTGTCGTGCGATCGACCTGCTGCGCCGCCGCCGAATGTTCAGCCAAATCGACGACCAACAGGCTTCGCCGGTGCCCGGACCAGCGGCGGAAATCGAGGCGCGGGAACTGGGCGAACGTTTGCAGACAGCGCTGGTCGCACTGCCCACGCAGGCCGCGGCAGTGTTCGCCTTGACGTATTTTGAGCAATTGTCGCGAGACGAAGTGGCAGGCGCCCTGAAGATGACGCCGGGGGCCGTCTCGGTGGCCCTGTTTAAGGCCCGAAAACAACTTCAACAAATACTGCTTATTCCCAATCGGAACGAGGTTTGCCATGAATCGGGATCCTGAGCTCGATACCGTTCTTCCTTCGCCGCTGGCGGAGGCTGTTCGATCCGTCGCCGACGCACCGCTCGACAACGCGGCGATCGAACGTGTGCGACTCGCGGCCCGACAGTTTGTCGACGCCGAGGGCCAACGGTCAACGCCGTTGCGTCCGCCCGCATCGCCGCCCGTGCGGTGGCAGCAGAGCAAAGTGCGGTTTGGCAGGCTGGCCATCGGCATCGCGACAGCTGCGATGGTCTTCGCCGGAGCCTGGCAGCTTTTGGGGCCGTCCACATTGGAATCGACGCTCTACGCTCAGGTGCAAGAGGCGACCAGGAAGGTCAGCACGATTCACGTCATCTCGGAATTCAAGGGCCCGAACGGAGAGAGCAAATCCGGCGAACTCTGGTTTTCGCGAGGAACAGGCTTCGCCTGCGTGACAAGCGAATTTACGCGGATCGACAACGGGAAATTCCTGTGGGAGCACGTGACAGGAACGAATTTCGGATCGCGTTCGCGGAGTCAAGGCCCCGATGTCTTGCTCGAACAAGAGCTTGACGTCAAGGGCCAACTGAAACGGAATTGCCGACGCTTAGCCGAGGGAGACCGCGAGATCGATCAGAAGGCCTGTCGTTGTTATCAGGTCATCGCGCCGTCTGTTGCGGACGAAGCCAAACCGACGCATCCGGAGCCCGAGCGGGAGGTATTTGTCTATGTCAGCGACGATTTCCTGGTCCGACGCATGGAAGCGCTGGAAATGACAGGTGGGAAATGGCAGGTCCGTATGGTCCGCACCTGGAAATATGACGTGGCCATCCCTGCTGAGACTTTCCGCCCTGCATTCGGGCCCCACGTCGAAATCGTGGATGCCGATGAAGCCTTCGGTCGGCTTGTCGACTTACAGACGGCCCTGCACGTCACGGAACGCTCGGGCCTGATCTATGCCGTGCATCGAGCCGAACGATTTGAAAATGGCGGCGTGCTGCTCATGACGTCGGTTCGCGGGACCGACGAGACGCTCAAGACATTTCCGCCGGAGCGTCGGATGCTGCAACCGGGGCTGTACCGTGTCCAGGGGCCGGCGAGCAATTGGCAAGTGTCACCATTGGGAAATCCCTATTTTGAGATCATTCTGGCAACAGCGGATCACGAGGGAATCAATGCGCAGTGGCGGATTTTGGTTCCGCGGGG
>DASYAR010000045.1:0-13930 GCA_036501235.1 Planctomycetaceae bacterium | reverse complement strand
CTCGCCCAGACTGGTTTCCAAAGTTTGAATCCGTAAGGTGGCGTGAATCAGATTACACAGCGAACGTGAACACCGGAGGCCAGCGTGTCCCAGCAAATCAGCTTTAGCGACTTCTTTGAATGCGCCAACGAGGTTGTGCTTGCCTCCGCGATGCTTCCTTTTCTATATCAGCGCAAGTTTGCCGAAGACGAGGTGCTGCCGGATCTCCTTAACGTCCCCACCGGCAGCGGCAAAACAGCGACCGGAGTATTAGGTTGGCTCTATCGCCGTCGGTTCGCGCAGGCAAAGATCAAGGATTCGACACCGAGAAGGCTCGTTTACTGCCTGCCGATGCGCGTTCTCGTTGAGCAAACTTCGAAGTGCGCACGCGATTGGTTGACCAATCTGGGGATGCTGGCGGACGACCCCGCTGACAGCCGTACTGTTGACGGCTGGGCACTTAATCACGGAGACGCAGGACAGCGCATCGCCATTTCCGTCATTATGGGAGGAACCGACCGCGACGAAATGCGCGACTGGGCTTCTTGGCCGGAAAGGGACGCAATTCTTATTGGCACCCAGGATATGCTGCTCTCCCGGGCACTGAACCGCGGTTACGCGGCAAGCCGCGCGCGCTGGCCAATCGACTTTTCGCTGTTGAACAATGACTGCCTCTGGATCTTTGATGAAGTGCAACTTATGGGGAGTGGATTGGCGACGAGCGCACAACTCGCAGCTTTCCGCAACGGAGGGAAACAGTCGCGTCCCATTGGTACGATCGGTGCCTGCCAAAGCCTATGGATGAGCGCGACATCCGAGTGCAACTGGCTCGATACAGTCGACCATGACGCGAGCCGGCTCATTGGGCAGACGCTCGCCCCAGAAGAGCGAAACCCACCGCCGGGAACTGATCCTGACTCGCCGGCGGGACAACTCGCGACACGTCTGCGCGCATCAAAAAAACTCTGCCGCTTCAGCCTTCCGGATATGGCAGAACCTGAGGAAATTGCTGGGGCGATCATCGTGGAGCATCGGTCGCAGACGCTACATACGCGACGCCCAATTTTGACGGCCGTTGTGCTCAACACCGTGGACCTAGCCAGCGAAGTTTACAATGGCGTTCGTACTGTGACCTCGCCAACCAAGAAGAGAAAAAAGGCGCGGGAAGACATCGTTCCTCCAGTACCCGCGCCCGAATTGCTGCTACTCCACTCACGGTTTCGCTCCGGGGATCGCCACCAAGTTGTCAAAAAGCTGCTGCTGGCACAACAAGCGATTGACGCGATCTCGAAGGGTCAGCCAGTTCCAATTGCGAGTGATCCAGAGCTAACGGTTTTTGTCGATCGTGTTTCACAACACGGTGCCATCGTTGTCTCGACGCAGGTGATCGAAGCCGGGGTCGACATCTCCGCGAAATTGCTGGTGACGCAACTCGCCCCGTGGGGTTCGCTTGTACAACGCTTCGGACGCTGCAATCGTCGTGGTGAGCATGCGGAAGCGGTCGTTCTTTGGCTGGATTTGCCAAATGAAGAGAACGCGGCGTTACCGTATGAGCTTGGGGAGCTTAATGCTGCACGAGCACACCTTGCCGCGCTAGAGGGAAAATCGGTCGGGCCCAATGCACTCGACACGTACCGAGAGGAACAAGGCATCAAGCTACCCTATCGCCCCCAGCACGTCTTGAGGCGTAAAGACTTGATTGAACTGTTCGACACCACGCCGGATCTCGCGGGCAACGATCTCGATATTTCGCGCTATATTCGCGACGGCGATGAGCATGACGTACATGCCTTTTGGCGAACGGTACCGCCAGGTGGTCGTCCCGATAACGATGCGGCGCCCGCGGGGCGTGACGAACTCTGCCCGATTAAGTTCCATTCATTTGCGAAATTCGTTGAATTGCACAAAGACCGCATTTGGCGGTGGGACTTCCTAGCAGGAAGGTGGACCAAGCCACGGACGGGCGAGATTTTTCCTGGCCAGATGTTTCTCGTGGCGTCGGATGCAGGGGGTTATTTGTCGGACGAGGGTTTCAGCCCACGGAGCGACCGGATTGTTGACGTCAAGGACGTCGAGCGGGCCTTGCCTTCGACCGACAGCTACGACAGCGACGGACTTTCGTATACCGACCGGTGGCAGACTATTGCGGAGCACACCGACGCGGTTTGTAAGACACTAGATCCGATCTTGGGCAGCCTTGTGTTGGACGAAAGTATTGCCGCCTGCCTGCGCGATGCGGCTCGATGGCATGACTTCGGCAAGGCACATGAAGTGTTCCAAGCTGCAATCGACGACGGGCAAGATGGGCGTCGGCCGCGACCGCCGGAGTGGGCCGGTTGCCGATTCGTCGCCAAAGCGCCTGGCAAGCGACGGGACAGGAATGGAGCCGTTGTCGATATTGGGTTCTGGTGCCATAAAGGATACGACCGCAAGCACTTTCGGCACGAGTTGGCATCCGCCCTCGCAGTTCTTCAGTGCGATTCGCTCGTCGCGGGTGTCGACCACGACCTGATTGCTTACCTCATCGCGGCGCATCACGGCAAGGTGCGACTTTCAATTCGCTCGCTGCCGGGTGAGCGATTACCTTGTGACAGCAATGGCCGCAAGCAATTCGACCGCCAATTCGCACGTGGCATCTGGGACGGCGATCGGTTACCCACTACTGACCTGGGCGGTGACGATGGCGGCGCGCCAGAAATCATCCTCTCGTTGCAACCCATGCAGTTGGGTCTCGGACCGGACGGACAACCATCCTGGGCCGACCGAGTGCTCCGGCTGCGCGACCGCGCTGACCTGGGCATCTTTCGGCTCGCTTTCCTCGAATCCCTTTTGCGGGCTGCAGATTGCCGTGCGTCTGCGCCAACCGAGCGGCAGTCATTGCCGTCACCGATCGGGATCGCCTCGGGGGTCACAGTATGAAAAATCAACTAGCACTCCAAGGCTGCACGCCCGAACCGCTTATGAACTACCTGAAGTCCTTGGGAATCCTGCGGCTCATTTCCGAAGACGCCGAACACGGGGATACTGAAGCGCGCGGTGCCTGGCAGAATGGCATCTTCTACCTGCGGTCTCGTTTGACTCGCGATGGACTCGCCGCGTTCTTCCTAGACCAATACCGGCCGACACCAATACTCGCGCCCTGGAATGGAGGCTGCGGATTCTACAAGAAATGGGATGCGCAGAGCCACAGCTTCAAGAACCGGGACGTCGTGGTATCGCTTGAGCGGATCGCAATGTCCAGTAGTCCGCGCTTTGAGCCGTACCGCAAACAAATCGCGACGGCGAAGCGAGCCCTCGCGCAAATTGCCCGGCCGATCGACGTTGAGCAGGCAACTCACGGTTTGAGTAACGACGAGAGAAAAAAACTTCTCGATTCGATGCTCCTTTTTGAAGTTAATGGGCAGGCAATGAATCTTGGCAAGGCGAACAAAGACGATTTCCTGGCCGTCGTTCGCTCGAGTGTCGTCGGAGAAGAGACATTGCTGTGGTTGGATGCCGCCATCGTATTGCTCTCGGGACAGAAAAAGAACCGCAGGGAAGCTCCGGTGCTTGGCAGCGGCGGAAACGTCGGGAACTCCGACTTTTCTGCGATGTTTATGCAGGCGACCGCGGAGATTTTACCGCTGTTGCATGATGCCAAAGTTCCGGCGAACTCATCCGCGTTCCTCAAATCAGCATTGTTTGGCGAAACCGTTTGCAACCTGCCGAAGTTTAGCATCGGTCAGTTCGACCCGGGAATGGCCGGGGGTGCAAATTCGACTCACGGAACAGGGGGTGAGCCAGTCAACAATCCGTGGGACTACGTCTTGATGCTGGAAGGCTGTCTGTCCTTGGGCGGTGCCGTAACGCGGCGTCTTGGTGCGAGTCGGAACTCGGGCGTGTTTCCATTTGTTGTTCGAAGTTCTTCGGTCGGATACGGTTCGGCAGGCGTTGACAAGACGCGCGGCGAGATCTGGTTGCCGTTGTGGTCACGCTTCGCGTCAGTTTCAGAAATTTGCAGCCTTCTCGGAGAAGGACGCGCCGACATCAGTGGCCGTCGAGCAACGACCGGGGTCGGCTTTGCCCGGGCGGTGGCGAGCCTCGGAGTCGATCGCGGTATCGAGAGCTTTGTCAGATACGAATTCCAAGAACGTCTCGGCCAGTCGTACCTAGCAACACCGCTGGGACGATTTGAAGTGCGAGCCCAGCCCGCGGCATCGTTGCTTCGAGACGCCGATGCGTGGCTTGACCGTTTCCGCCAGTTATCGCAAGGTGACACGTCATCACCACGATTGGCGTCATCGCTGCGAATCATCGACCGGAATATCTTCGAGTTCTGCCGGTATGGTACCGAATTTCGCTTTGCAGACATCATTTGGTCATTGGGGCGAGCCGAGCGAGAGCTGGCATTGTGCGCATCGAAGCAAGGCAACAAGGATGCCGCAAACGTGGGACCTCTGGCGGGGCTTTCTTCTCGATGGCTAACGGCAGCGGCCGATGGGTCCGCCGAATTCGACATCGCGTGCTCACTCGCCGCAGTGAACGACCGAACCGGAAAGATCGGAGGATTGCGATCCAATCTTGAACCGGTCGTTTGGGCGAATGGCCGATGGAACTGGGCTACTAAAGATCGACGAGTGGTTTGGAACAATGCCAACCTTTCATCAAACCTGGCGGCAATCTTGGGGCGAAGGGTCATTGATTGTAGGCGAGCGGGATCCAAAAACCTGCCGATCGGGTCGCCTTGCCACACACCGCTGAGTGCGATCTCACGGTTTCTCGCTGGGCAGGTCGATGATCAACGCCTCGAAGGGTTGCTCTGGGGATTGATCGCAGTCGATCATACGCGGCGCAATGCCGACATGACGCAAGATCAGTCGTCGGCTCCGCCCCTGCCCCGAGCGTACGCGCTGCTTAAGCTGCTGTTTTTGCACAGTCCGATCCGAACGCGAATGGACGAACACGGCCGCATTATGGCAGAGTTCGCTCGCGTGCGCAAGCATGGACAGCAAGGCGTGGCAGAGTCCGGGCTCCGTATCGCGTGCGAACCAGAAGTACTATCGCTCTTGGGGGCTGGGCGCCTGACAGAAGCTTGCGGTCTAGCGATGCGACGGTTGCGTGTAAGTGGTTTTCTACCGCTTCCTCACCGTCTGTCCGGCGGCATAACGCGAGACAGCGAATGGGAAGATCAATCCAATATTGTTGATTCCCATCGCCTCGCCGCTGCACTTCTATTTCCAATTTCGTCACGGACACTCACTCACCTCATTCGACTTGTCACGCGGCCATCGTCCGAGATTGCCACATCCATCCTTTGATAAAGGAAGCCCCTTCGATGACCCTAGATTACGCCAAGCTAGATAGCGTTCCCCGGCTGCTGTTCGAGTCGTCACTTCGTCCTCTTCAGGGCACTCGCTTTCAACCAACAGGTTTTCCCGACCTCGGCGCGGCACGCTACACTCTGTCTGACGGTACCGAGATGCTTCTAGTCGAGTCGGCTCAGTCGGTCGCGAACCGCATGGAATTGGCTTGCTGGGACGACACGACCGACGACCTAATCGCGGACCTCAAAGGGTTGCCATACATTCGGGTCGACCGTCCCAACGGCAGTATGCTAACCAACTCGGTCCTGGAAGCACATCGAATCAACTCGCCGTATATCCTGGAGAGTGAGGACAAGAGCGTATTCGATCGGATTAAGACGGATGCGGCCGGCTTGGAGGCAGGACCGGTCAGATTGTCGGCACTTGCGAAGCTCGTCTTCAAGCTCGATGCAGGCGCAATCTTGCACGGCGTTTTTATCGCGAAGCCAGATCTGGCTGGCGGCCGCCTTCGTCTCACGCGGACGTTATCAGGCTTCATCGAGGCTCGTGGTGTTCGCGTCGCCGAGAGCGGTGGCGTAAAAAACGACCGGGTCAATCCAGGCAAAGGCGATGAGGGCCAGACGTCAAAGGAGGGCTTCGGGAATGTGCCATTTCATCGTACCGAGTTCACGGCTAGCTCTTTGACGGCTTTTTTCAATTTAGATCTGAGCCTGTTGCGAGCCTATCGGCTCAGTGACGCTGCCAAGCAGTTGCTGATCGCGCTTTCGCTCTTCAAGATTCGTCGATTTCTCTCTACGGGCCTGAGGCTTCGGACGGCATGCGATCTGGCCGCCGAAACGCTTCGTGTCACGAATGTGCCGGATTTTCTTGTGCCAGACGAGTCGCTGCTTCTGGCGGAATGCAAATCAGGAATCGCAACGTGTGCTTCGATCGATGGCCTGTTTGCGAATCCATCGGTTACCACTGTGATCTGGTCAACCGATGCAAAGAAAAGAGAAAATGCGAGAAAGATCATTGTCGAATTGCCATTGGGAACGCTTGAGCCGGCTAATTCCGCCGACGTGGAGCCGAAAGTGAAATGGAAGAAGGGATCAAAAAAGAAGCCGCCGGCAATCGAGTTCCCGGAGGGACTTGACAGTGACATTGCCGTCGCGGCAAAACAGCTTTTTCCCGGAAATGAGATTGTTCACAAAGCGATCGAGGCCGCTTTGGCAAATGCATCCGCCCCATCAAAGGCAGGTGATGCGGCCAGTGAAACTTCGTGTGCGGAGCCCAATTCATGATTGGAATCGCACTGAAGTTCCCGGCTGGCCGGTTTCATGCGACGCCATGGGGCCATCATGTTAACGAGGGCAACCCAGAATGGCCGCCATCGCCGTGGCGACTGCTGCGAGCCTTGGTCGCGACGTGGAAGCGCAAGTTGGACGGGCAGTCAGTGATCGAAACCGACGATATGAAGGCACTCTTGGAACGGCTAATCACCCCGCCGTCATTCGTCTTGCCACCGGCAACCACCAGCCACTCCCGCCACTACATGCCGTGGGAGAAAAGCTGGAAGCCGGATGAGCCTGAAAAAGCGAAGACCAAGGTGTTCGATGCGTTCGTCGCGGTTGATCGGTCTGCCGATTTGGTGGCAATTTGGCCGGACGTGTCGTTAGACATCGCCCAGCGCCAATTGCTCGATACCCTGCTGACGAATCTTGGCTTTTTAGGACGTTCCGAATCGTGGTGCGAGGCCCGGTTGCTGTCCGATGCTGAGGCGACGGCCTGCCCGCCAAATTGCACTCCATTGAATGGGCGCCCGTCTCACCGCGATCAACAACCAATTCGAGTTCTCTGTGCCGATGCAACCTCGGCGTTTGACAACCAGTATACGCCAAAGCAATCGGTTAAGGGTTCGAAAGGCAATCCAACAGCGAGTATCCCGATCTATGAGCCGGACTGGCACCTTTGCCTCGAAACGCTTGAGCTGCACAAGGTCGGGTGGTCTGATCCGCCTGGCTCGCGGTGGGTGACGTACCTTCGCCGAACCGATTGCTTCCAAATCGAATCTGTTCGCACGAAACTTCGGCCGACACCGCGCATCACGGTTGCGCGCTACGTACTCGATGGGGTCGTGTTGCCGTTGGTCACGGAAACATTGCCTCTCGCAGAGAAGGTTCGAGGAACACTGATGGGTATTTTCAAACGATTGAAGCTTCGCGAGAAATTCGGGCGAGAAATTCCAGAGCGCCCCGACTTCGTGCCGCGATCGCGGGTGTTCAGTGGCAAGGACTCGCAAAGTCAGCCCCTCCAGGGGCATCAACACACGTACTATCTCCCTACTGACGAGGACGGCGATGGGCGACTTGATCATTTGACGCTGATTGCAGAGATGGAATTTGGCTCCGATGATCCGCTAGAGATCAAAGCTCTCGATCAGTTCCGCAAATTGCCATTCGGCGACCGGGAGCCGCTCAATATGCTGCTCGTTGGGTTGGGTCGGGCCGCGGATTTTCGAGCGGCACTCGTTGAATCGTCAGCAGTGTGGCGGTCGGCGACGCCATTTGTAGTGACTCGGCATCCTAAAAAGCGAGGGAAACGCCGAGATCCAATCGAACTGCTCGGCCACGAGAATCAGGCGTCGTTTGTAGCCCAAGTGCTAAACGAAGAGTTAATGCGATTACGCGAGCGCCGATTGCGAGAGGGACTTAGTTTCCCAGAATCGTGGCGGCTCGAACCGATGCGCGACGAGAATGGCGTGTTCCGGATCTCGTCTGGCGATTGCATTGGCGTTTCCAAACACGAGGGCCTGCGCCCGATTCAGTTCAAACGCTTTCGCAGGAAGCGCGACGATGATGGTGGTCGTTGCCCGGCTGGTGCATTTCGTGTCTCGTTCTTTGATGCAGACGGCAAACTGATGTCGGTTGCAGGTCCAATATCTCTCGGCCACTCGGCCCATTTCGGGTTGGGTCTGTTTGTCGCCGAGCAGTCGCCTGTGCCAGCGTCGCCGTGACGTTGTCGTGAGAGTTGTTCTTTAACAATTTGCCATTATTTTTTCAAACCGCGGAGTTTTGGGCTCCACGGCCAGCGTTCGCTGCGCGAGAAAGTAGAGGGGAGAACGGACGGCGGGAGAGGGGCGTAATCGGGCGGACGCGCTGGCCGTGGAGAGGGGGGGAAGCTCGAATTGACTTGGCTTTCGAGATTTCGAACAATATCTTCACGAGTAACAAGATCCTCACGAGCAACGTGACGTGCAGTCTGTTCCCAGCGATTTTTGATCGTGCCCATTATTACAAGGAGGTGTTGATTGGCCCTCGAATACACGAATCGTCGAGGCGATCGATATTTTGTTTATGAGGGGCGAACCAAGACCGGCAAGCCCAAGTATTTTTGCTCCCGCAAGGCGGGCGGCGTCGGCGTCGCCGCGCTGCCGCCCGATTTCGAGATCTACGAGCATCCGCAGTCGGGGCTGGTTTCCGTGCGGAAGATCAGGCCGACACGAGTCCTGGACGGCGAAGTGGAATTCCTCGCAGAGCAAATCCGCAAGCTGGCCGGCATCAACCACTTCCGCATCGATCGCAACGGCGATCGCCTGGTGGTTTACGTCTGTGATCGCGATCCTGATGCCGCGACCTCACTGCTGGAAAAGATGTTCGGGACGTTCGGAGCGCATGCACAAGCCAACCGTGATTGGATCGCGGGGCACGCCCACTACTCGCCGACGTACCGCTTTACCCTGATGTGCGAAAGCGACCGTCTGTTCTGCCTGGATCGCTGGTGCTATCGCAGCTCCGTCGACGGCTGGCTGCCTCTCGCGCCGGGACGCTCACTGGATGAGCTGGCGGCCGACTATCTCCCGCACCTGGGGCAGGAATCGTATTTCGAATTGATTTGATTCACCTGCCGCCGCGCGTTGCCGGTGATTCGGGAATGCGAAATCATTCCGAGCGGGCCGGCGTCCAGCAGGACGACGTCATTCATTGAATAATCTTGGCGCCGACTCGAGCACGCTCCTGGTTCAGCCCCGCCTTCAATTCGGGCCAAGCTGCTTCGTCGGGCAACGAGCGGACGGAGAACCGACCGATGTGATCCGACACGCGCTCCCCGCCGGGTCGCGGTTAACCAGCGCGGTCTTCGGCCACAACCAAAAGAAGAAAAGAATTTTAGCCGCGGATGACGCGGATGAACGCGGATAGGGCAATTGACCTCGTCCGTATTTATCCGCGCGGATCCGCGTCATCCGCGGTCCTCTGCCTTCTTTTACCCAGATTTACAATTTGCGCGGCCGAACGACAAATCGACGGATAGTAATACAAGTGTCAGGGGTGCGGGATGATTTTCGGGTGGGTCTCGTCGAGCAGTGCGGAGAATGGAATGAGGGAGCCGTGCGGGACGGAGCGTGATTTCATGGGCAGGGAGGGAATTGATTTCTTTCCATTCCTTGAAACAGGAGATTGCCATGATTTCCCCAGTCGCATCAAACGCCGTCGCGACGGCCGCCACACTGACCGGCGTCGATCCGGCTCCCTTGCCAAGGGGGGGAGACCCGGATGACGTCAACGGCGAGGCGCTGGCGGAGGTTCCGGGGTTGCTGGCGGCGCGGATGCTCAATGAATTTGCCTACTGCCCCAGGTTGGCGTATCTCGAATGGGTGCAGGGAGAGTTCGTTCACAATCTCGAGACGCTCGAAGGGCGGTTCGGGCATCGGCGGGTTGATGAGCCGACACGCGGGGAGGTGCCGGGCGCGGCGCGAGAGAGGAGTAGGGAGAAAGTAGAAAGTGGAGACACTGTCGATGCGGCATCCTGCCGCATCATTGACGAACCGCCTGAAGACGGGACTCCAGCAGCCTCCGGCGACCTCTTCGATTCTTCGACCCTTTCGACCGCTTCTGCCCTTCGCCTGGAAAACCCGGCGTGCGATAAACCGATCCATGCGCGGTCGCTCATGCTCTCGGCCCCCGACGAAGGGCTGATCTGCAAGATGGACGTGCTGGAGCTCGAAGGCAGTGTCGCGACGCCGGTGGATTACAAGCGCGGCAAAGCCCCCGACATTGCCGAGGGGGCGTGGGAGCCGGAACGCGTTCAGGTGTGCGCCCAAGGATTGATTCTGCGCGAGGCGGGATATCGCTCGGATGAAGGGGTGCTGTACTTCATCGAGTCGAAGACGCGCGTGCCGGTCGTGTTCGACGACGATCTCGTAGCCCGCACGCGGCAGTTGATCGGCGCCATGCGGAAGATGGGGCGGGACCGAATCATGCCACCGCCGCTGGTCGACAGCCCCAAGTGTCCGCGCTGCTCGCTGGTGGGAATCTGTCTGCCGGACGAGACGAATTTTCTGCGGGAAATAACGACGGTCGAAGAGTCGAAGGGTGAAAGTGTCGAAGAGTCTCGAGAAACCGGGGCGGAAAGTCTCATCACGAGCGCGTTTGACGGCATCGAATTCGAAGCGCACGGGATTGTGGAACGGCTACCCGGCGCTGCGCGAGAGAGGAGTGAAGAGAGAGGAGAAAGGGGAGATCAGTTAACGGGCGGCGACACCCCCCCTGCCCTCCCCTTGCTAAGGGGGGGAGAGAGTGACGGGCGAGCGGCGGACTCTTCGACCTTTTTGACCTCTTTGACACCCGCCGCCCGTTCGGCCACTTCGACTCTTTTTCCCCCGTCTCCGCGGCCGGGGGTGCGGAAGCTGTTGCCGTCGCGGGACGACGCGCTGCCGCTGTATGTGCAGGAGCAAGGGGCGTCGCTGGGTAAATCGGGAGACCGGTTGACGGTCAAAGAAAAAGGCAAGCTGATTCACAGCGTACGGATGATCGACGTTTCGCAGGTGTCGCTGTTCGGCAATGTGCAGGTCAGCGCGCAGGCGGTTCGCGAATTGGCCGAGCGCGGCGTGCCGTTGTGTCACTTCAGCTACGGCGGCTGGCTGAGCGCCATCACCTCGGGGCTGGTGCACAAGAACGTCGAATTGCGGATCCGCCAATTCGCGGTCGCCGGCGACGCGCGGGCCGCGCTGCAATTATCGCGGCAATTCATCGTCGGTAAGATCAAGAATTGCCGGACGCTGCTGCGCCGGCATTTGCCCAGTGCCAATCCGGCGACGGGAGAGCACCCGGACGTATTGCGGCAACTGGCCGACCTGGCGGAACAGGCGGGCCGGGCTTCGTGTGCCGAGACGCTGCTGGGGATTGAAGGCATGGCGGCGAAGCTGTATTTCGCCGGGTTCGCGAAATTGCTCAAAGGAGGGAAGTCGTTCAACATCAACGGGCGAAACCGCCGGCCGCCGACTGATCCGACGAATGCCCTGTTGTCGTTCGTGTACAGCATGCTGGCCCGCGAGCTGACGGTCGTCTTGCAGGCGGTGGGGTTCGATCCGCTGCTGGGGTTCTTTCATCGGCCGCGGTATGGGCGCCCGTCGCTGGCGCTCGACCTGGCGGAAGAGTTTCGGCCGCTCATTGCCGACTCGACCGTGCTGACGCTGGTGAACAACGGCGAGGTTTGTCCGCAGAGTTTTATCTGCCGCGGCGGTGCCGTGGCGCTGACGACGGCCGGCAGGCGGGCCGTGATCGACGCCTTCGAACGCCGGCTGGAGACCGAGATCACGCATCCGATTTTCGGTTACAAGGTGAGCTATCGGCGGATTCTGGAAGTGCAGGCGCGGCTCTTGTCGCGAGTGTTGCTGGGAGACCTGTCCGAGTATCCGAATTTCTGCACGCGGTGACACCCCTGCAACTCTTCGACTCCTTTTCCATCATGCGAAACGTGTATCTGGTCGCTTACGACGTGGCGGACGCCAAACGGCTGCGCAAAGTGCATAAAAAGATGTGCGGACACGGCGATCCGTTGCAGTATTCGGTGTTTCGCTGCGAGCTCTCGCCGATCGAGCGGCAGCGGCTGCAAGAAGACTTGTGGCCGCTCTTGAACTTCGACCACGACCGGGTCATGCTGGTCGACCTGGGCCCGGTCGAGGCCCGTGGTTCCGAGTGCATCGAGTTCTGGGGAACGCCGCGGGTGATGCCGAGCGAGCACAAGGCGGTGGTCGTATGACGAGTGGCTGTCGCGATTGTGGTGCGGGCGCCTCGCCTGCTCGGTTTCGTGAAGTCGCCTGGAAATTGGAGATCATTTTGTCATTTTCGGCCTGCGAGAGGTCAGGCGCCGGGAAAACACCCGGCACCTCTCGCAGCCACAAGATGAAGGCACCGTTTGAGAAACGACGAGGAGCATCCCATGCAGAGACAGCGTCGTGCGTTCGACCGGCGACCGCTCGAAACGGGCACCTTAAGTCTGCGGAGTTTAAGACGTTGCGAGGCGAGAGATTTCCGCGGCTGAAAAGCCGCGGCCCCATTGAAGCTGGCCGACTGGAAATCACTTCCACGGAATCGCAGACATTTCCGCGGCTGAAAAGCCGCGGCCCCATTGAAGCTCGTCTGCGAATTGACAACGTAAGGCACCATCGCGCGATTTCCGCGGCTGAAAAGCCGCGGCCCCATTGAAGCGTAAATTTGAAGCCTGTTACGCTCCATAAAGTCGGCATTTCCGCGGCTGAAAAGCCGCGGCCCCATTGAAGCGTTCGGCGATCACGGGGAGCATTTCGTTAACTTCGGATTTCCGCGGCTGAAAAGCCGCGGCCCCATTGAAGCCAAATGTTCGCCCCGTTCGCGCCTGCCGCGGTCAGGAATTTCCGCGGCTGAAAAGCCGCGGCCCCATTGAAGCGTCTTTCTTGGCTTGGCCATGCCGCGTTTCACGAGATTTCCGCGGCTGAAAAGCCGCGGCCCCATTGAAGCCTGATCGGCCGTGTGTGATAACTGTGATAATTCAGATTTCCGCGGCTGAAAAGCCGCGGCCCCATTGAAGCCATCTTACCGTTTCTGGTTGGCGCTATCTGGTTGGCGGCGAATTTCCGCGGCTGAAAAGCCGCGGCCCCATTGAAGCGGCCGGGTCCGGTACGCGATCAAGCATTTTGGCCGCTAATTTCCGCGGCTGAAAAGCCGCGGCCCCATTGAAGCACACTTGAGTAAATATCTCATTACTCGCCTCCTACGTATTTCCGCGGCTGAAAAGCCGCGGCCCCATTGAAGCGGGTCCGTCGCGCGGAACGGAAAGATATTCACCAGATTTCCGCGGCTGAAAAGCCGCGGCCCCATTGAAGCGCGCAGTTTCGCGCCATCACCAAATGATCGTCGACAGATTTCCGCGGCTGAAAAGCCGCGGCCCCATTGAAGCCGCGACGTCCATGTCGTCCACTTCCCAGTCTTCAAAAATTTCCGCGGCTGAAAAGCCGCGGCCCCATTGAAGCCCGAGGGATATGTTCCGCGAGTCGACGACAAGATTGTTATTTCCGCGGCTGAAAAGCCGCGGCCCCATTGAAGCGCAATCAGTCGCGGATTGCAGATCGTCGACAACGGAATTTCCGCGGCTGAAAAGCCGCGGCCCCATTGAAGCAGATCACAATCCAGGGCGGCGGGGGCCGGATCAAGCATTTCCGCGGCTGAAAAGCCGCGGCCCCATTGAAGCCGAGAACCTGGAAGGCGCGGGAACTATGGTCCGGTCATTTCCGCGGCTGAAAAGCCGCGGCCCCATTGAAGCGTGCGCGGTGATCGCGACGATTGCCTCCGTTCGATCGGATTTCCGCGGCTGAAATGCCGCGGCCCCATTGAAGCAGCTGATCGCAGCAG
>DASYAR010000044.1:0-12449 GCA_036501235.1 Planctomycetaceae bacterium | reverse complement strand
GCGGCGCTGTTGATCCCCACCCTTGCCAGTGGAAACCGGCTGAAACCGGTCATCTGCGGCATCCCCGAATCCGACCTGATTTTCATCCCTGAACGCTAGACGCGCCCGCCGCGCGGAGCAAATTGTGCCCCATAACGTGCGACAGATTGGATACCTGGGTTGTTTCCTGCTGGTGCTGCTGCGCGTGGCGATCGGCTGGCAGTTTCTGTACGAAGGGATTTGGAAACGGAATACGCAGACGACCGCCAAACCGTGGACGGCCGAAGGATATCTGGCCAACGCACGCGGTCCCTTTCGCGACAAGTTCCGCGAGCTGCTCGACGATCCCGACGGCTTCAAGAAGCTCGATTACAACGCCGTCGTCGAGCGCTGGGATGGATGGCGCGAACGTTTCCTGAAGCTGTATCCCGACGCAGCAAAGGGCCTCGAAGAACTGGTCAACGGCCCCAAGCAGTTCGTGCAGAAGCTCGATCAGCTTCCACCCGGAGTCGATAATCCGAAATTGAAGGCGCTGAAGCTGCCGAAGGGAACTTTCGTCAGATACAACGACAAGGCCAGGCAGCTCGAAACCAATCTGCACTTGCTGCCCGCCGAACGCGACGCGCTCTTGGCGCTGGCTGGCGGCCAACCGGCTGCCGATGATTCCGACGAGGCCACTCAGGGCGAATCGCCGGCCGAAGCGGCCGCACCAGAAACGGCCCCCACGACTGTCGATCCACTCGTGAAAAAATGGCGGGACGCCGTCAAACAGCTCTACACGCGAACGGGCAAGCTCAGTCTGAACGAACGGCTGCAAGTACTGCTCAAGGAAGATCCGGATCGAGTGGGCGTGATTCACGAGTCGCAGGAAGGCACGATCGATTACCATCGCCCCGGTAAGAAGGACAGTTACAAGCATCTGCTGGAGCGCTACGAGCAAAACCTGAAGCAGGCCCGGGAAGCATTCAACCAGGAACATCTCGACAGGCAATGGCGGGAGATCCTCGAGAAGAAAGCGGAGCTCATCGGGCCTGTCGACGCCCTGACGACCGAATTGCATTCGTCCGCTTACAAATTGCTGCCGGCAGAAGACATGACGCGGGGGCCGGTCCCGGAGCCCGACAGCAAAATTCGTCAGATCAATCACCTCACGATCTGGGCGCTGATCATCCTGGGTGCCGGGTTGATGGCGGGCCTCTTTTCGCGACTGTCGGCGTTCGGGGCGGCGGGGCTGCTCTTGTTGTTTTACCTGCCGTGGCCGCCGTGGCCCGGCGTGCCGGACGCGCCCGGTCCCGAACACAGTCTGTTCGTCAACAAGAACCTGATCGAATTCATCGCCTGTCTGGCGCTGGCGACGCTGCCGACGGGCCGCTGGATCGGCGTCGACGCGCTGATTCGCAGGTTTATTCTCCGTAGGAAAACCGACTGATTTCGTAGTAACACAGTGAGCCGCGTACATCTGCGGCTAATGTTCTTTTTTCATACCACGACGATTCAACTTGAGTTTTAAAAACAGGCGGAGGACGTCATGAATTTCAGTCCTGAAGAACGGGCGATCGGCAAACAGAATTACCAGGACGCAGTCGGCGTGAGCCGGCGCGCCTTTTTGAAAACCGCGGCGGCCGCACCCGCCTTGGGGGCCTTTTACTTCGGCTACGAGAAGCTCAAGGGGAAACCGGTGAAGGTCGGCTTCATCGGCACGGGGGACGAAGGTTCGGTGCTGTTGACCGAGCATCCTCCCGAATACATGGAGATCGTGGGAATTGCCGACCTGCGACCGTCGAACCTCAAGCGGGCGCTGACGGGAGACGGCATCGAACAGCGAATCGGCCTCATCAAAAAGCTGGGGCACAAGACAGCCACAAACATCAAGCAGTATGCCGACCACCGGGAGCTGCTCAAGGATCCGGAAATCGAGGCTGTCGTCATTGCCGTGCCGCTCAACGTGCACGCCTCGATCACGATCGACGCCCTCAAGAATGGCAAGCACGTTCTGTGTGAAAAACTGATGGCCCACAACATCACCGAATGCAAGGAGATGATTCGGGTCGCCAAGGAAGCCGGCAAGCTCCTGGCCGTCGGACACCAGCGGCACTACAGCGTGCTCTACGACAATGCCAACGACCTCGTCAAGCAAGGCGTTCTGGGCGACATCAAGTTCATCCGTGCTTCGTGGCACCGCAACAACAGCTTCCCGAATGCGGACAGTTGGAGGAAGTCGATCCCTGCCGACGACAAGAAGCTTGAGACTTCCGTCAGCCAGTACGGCTTTGACTCGCTCAATCAGCTCGTCAACTGGCGGCTCTTCAACAAGACCGGCGGCGGTCTGATGGCTGAGCTGGGCAGCCACCAGATGGACGCCTGCAGTATTTTCCTGGGGAAAGTGCATCCGCTGGCGGTACAGGGCTACGGTGGCCGCAATTTCTATCACGTGAAGGGAGTCGGCTCGAAAGACAAGCAAGATGACCCGCGCGAGATCGACGATCACGTGTACGTCACGCTGGAGTTCCCCGGCCCGCATTACTCGGAAGATAAGAACGACATCGTGATCGTCACCTATTCTTCGATCAACACGAATCGGATGGAGCCTTACGGCGAGACGATCTATGGGAGCCGCGGCACACTCGTGACCGAGTTGGAGCAGAAGATGATGCTCTACAAGGAAGCGGGAGGCGATACGGGCGCCGGAGGGCCCGGGCAACGATTGCGACTCGTCCAGGCGGCGGCGGGCGGCGGCGGAGCCGTGCTGCAGGCCAGCCCCAGCCTGGCGCCTGCGGCGGCCGCCGCGTCCAGCTCGAGCGACGAAAAAGTCAGCAAAGGCTACACCGAAGAGATGGAACACTTCGCCTGGTGCATCCGCAACAACATTGCGCAGGACACGCCGATCGACCAGCATGGCTTGCGGTGCCCCGGCAAGCACGCCATGGCCGACGCCATCATGGCCATCACGGCCAACCTGGCGATGAAACACAAGAAGCGTATCGTCTTCAAAGAAGCCTGGTTCGACCCGACCGACCCGGCAGTGCCGGAGACCGACCCGGAAATCGTTGGTTAGGTATGGGACGCTGGCCCAACGAAAAGCGCTCGGCCGCCACGACATTTCTCCTGATCTTCGTCGGGTTCCCGCTGTTGGCCTGGCTGGCCTGGTGGTTCGTGCGGCATTAGCTGCTGGCTGTTGGAGTCCAGGCTTCAGCCTGTTGAAAAAGGGGACTGTCCTTCCAGTGAGTGATTTCTCCGCAACAAATCGATTTTGCCGGAAGGGACTGTCCCTTTTTTCAACGGGCTGCTAAAGGCTGAACTCCAGCATCCAGCGTTGCGAATTCCGCACACGGCCTTTACCCTGCGCTCTGCCGTCACGGTTCCACCGAACATGCCCTCCCGAGGTTCGCCCCGTTGAATCGCTCGTCCCGCGCGCCGCTGCTGGTCATCTTCATCACGGTATTCATCGACCTGCTGGGGTTCGGCATCGTGTTGCCCCTCTTGCCTCGCTATGCCAAGCATTTCCAGGTGGACGGTGGCACGCTGGGCCTCTTGATGGCGTCGTTTTCGGCGATGCAATTCGTGTTCGCCCCCATGTGGGGACGCCTTTCGGACCGCATCGGCCGCCGCCCGGTTCTGATCCTGGGGCTGGCCGGCTCGGCGTTCTTCTATTCCTTGTTCGGGTATGCCACCTCACTGGGGGCGGCGGGACAACTGTTGGGACTGGGGGTCGTCCCGTGGCTGTTCATCTGCCGGATTGGCGCGGGAATCGCCGGAGCCACGATTTCTACGGCCCAGGCGTACATCGCCGACGTCACAGGGCCCACCGAGCGCGCGAAAGGCATGGCCCTGATCGGCGCGGCGTTCGGAATCGGCTTCACGTTCGGTCCTCTGCTGGGCGCGCCGTTCGTCCCGGGAACGGCGCCGGCGACGTCCGCAATCGCAGTCGACGTCGCGGCCGATGCAACCGGCGAGTCGCAGACGCCTCCCAGTGCAGCCCCGGGATACGTCGCCGGCGTGCTGTCGCTGGTGGCGATGCTCTCGGCGATCTTTCTGCTCCCCGAGTCGCTCAGCGCACAGTCGCAGAGCGCGGCCCGGAAATGGCTGGATGTGGCCAGCCTGCGGCAAGCGCTGTCGTATCCCCCCGTGGGTTTGGTGCTGCTGACGATCTTCCTGACGACGTTCGCCTTCGCCCAGTTCGAGAGCACCCTTTCGCTGCTCACAAAAAGTCTGGGATTGGCCGATCGCAACAACTATTACGTGTTCGCGTACATCGGATTTATTTTGTCGCTCAGCCAGGGCCTGCTCGTCCGCCGGCTGGTCCCTCGTCTCGGCGAGAAAGTGATGTCGGTCGCCGGCACGATCCTGATGACAGTGGGACTGGCGATGATCGGTGTGTCGGCCAATTCCCGCTCGACGACGATGCTGTACTGCGTCTTGCCGGTGGCGGTCGTCGGATTCTCATCGGTCACGCCGTCGCTGCAATCGCTGCTGTCGCGGCACACTTCAGCCACGCAGCAGGGAGGGATCCTGGGGCTGGGGCAAAGCATCTCGGCCCTGGCCCGCATCCTCGGTCCCTGGCTGGGGCTGAAGGTTTACGACATCAAGATTCACGACGTCAGCGGCGTGCTGCCTTACTGGATCGGCACCGGGATCATGGGACTCAGCATTCTATTGACAGTGGCGCTGCGTCGTCCCGACGACGCGCCGAGCGATGCGCAAGCGTAAGCGCTTACAGAATCCCAGGCCCCTTCACGTCGATACCCTTGAGCATCATCTTGAGCTGTTCGACGTTGGGAGAGACTTCGAACGCCGTTGCGCGGGAGATGTATTCCTTGGTGACGAAGTGGTACAGGCTGTCGTTGAACATCTGCATCCCTTCGTCCTTGCCGATACGCATGGCGTCGAACAGTTTTTCGTCCTTCTCTTCGTGAATCAGCTTGCGAATCGTGCCGTTCATGATCATGCATTCGATGATCGGGACGCGTTTGGGCTTATCGACGATCGTGGCGAGCAGCTTCTGGGCGACGATCGCCTTCAGGTTGAAGCCCATGCTGCTTCGTAAGGCGGGGTGCATGGCCCGGGGGAACAAGTCGAGAATACGGCCGATCGTCGACGGCGCGCTCGAAGCGTGAATCGTTCCGAACACCAGGTGTCCCGTTTCGGCGGCATG
Source organism: Planctomycetaceae bacterium (assembly GCA_036501235.1). Classification (GTDB taxonomy): domain Bacteria; phylum Planctomycetota; class Planctomycetia; order Planctomycetales; family Planctomycetaceae; genus JACQFH01. The sequence goes on along the minus strand of DASYAR010000044.1, from coordinate 7,318 downwards.
CATGGCCGTTTCGAATGTTTCCTGATCTCGCATTTCGCCGACCAGCATGATGTCGGGGTCTTGCCGCACGGCGTGTTTCATGGCGATCTTGAAGTCGCCCACGTCGACCCCCACTTCGCGCTGGTTGATGAGGGCTTTGTCTTCGGTGTACACGAATTCGATCGGGTCTTCGATCGTCAGAATGTGCACGCGTTCGTTGTGATTGATGTAGTCGAGCATCGACGCGATCGTCGTGCTTTTGCCCGACCCGGTCACGCCGGCCAGCAGCACCATCCCCTGGTCGTAATGGCACAGCTTTTCCATCACGGGAGGCAGATACAATCCCTCGAAGTTGGGGATTGATCTCTCGACTTTACGAGATACCATTCCCGGGTGACCCATCTGGATCATCAGGTTGACGCGGAACCGCCACGGTTCCTTGACCCCCTGTTCGTTTTCGTATTCGACGACGTGGGCGAAGTCGGCCCCCCCTTCCGAGTAGAAGATTTCGAGCTGACGTTCGTCCATCATCGGCAGGATCAGCTTCTTCATCTCTTCGTCGGAGATGGGGGGCATGTCGAGCTCGCGCAGCGTGCCGCGAATGCGGATCGTCGCCGGCTTGCCCTCTTTCAAATGCAGGTCGGACCCGTTGAGCTTGATCATCGCCCGGAACAGCTTGTTGACTTCGAGCTCCGTGCGGGCTTTCGCCAGTCCACCGATTCCCGCCTTGGGCTTCGAAGCATGTGCGGGTGCTGCAGCCGACATCGTGATACTCCAGGTGTTCGTCGAAAGAGAGGTAGAAAGAATGCACCGCCGGGCGCGTGCGAGATTCCTCTTAATGATACGCGGTTTTGGCTCGAATGGTAGCCCGATGCGCCCGAAAGAACACTTTGCATCCGCCGGCTCACGGCGTAACATAAGGACAGAGAATAATTCCCCCCCGACATTCGTTGTGCCACCCGGGTCTTCGCAGCACAACCTCGAGACCGCCGGACCAATCTGCCACCGCGAGATTTGACGAACGCATGCCCGCTATTGAAATCGCCTGCCCGCAATGCGGTCGAAAGCTGAAACTCCCCGATCGGTCGATGCTGGGCCGCAAAGGGAGGTGCAGCAAGTGCCGCCACGGCTTCATCATGCAGGCCCCGGCGGAAAAGGCGGTTCAATTCGCCGAGGCGCCCGCTCCTGAGTCGGAAAAGATGCAGGTCGAATTCGCCGGTGCCGATGAAAACCTGGATGTCGACTCCGACAAGACGCTGATGGGTGTCGCCGTCCGTTTCGTGCCCGAAGAACCGACGGGCCCCGGACCTGTACTCGTCCCCTCGCCGCCTCAAGTCGCCACCCTGCCTCCGGCGCCCCCCGCGGCCTCGGAAATCGCCTCCCTGTCCGAAGTGCTCGCGGATTCGACCGGCGAAGACGACGGTGAGAATCTGTCGCGCGTGCGCAAGTTGCGTCAGCAGACGAAACGTAAACGCATCATCATGGGGACTGTGGCGGCGGCCGTCGCACTGGCCGTAGGTTTGGGCCTGTATGCCAGTTCGTCCAAGTCGCCGCACAAAATCGCCAGGAAGGGGGCCTTGCCCGCGGCCGGAGCCAAATCGGCGAATGAAGACGAAACAGAAGTCGACGACGCGAAAGGGAGTGGAGGAGCGTCTGAAAAACCCGGCGAACCAATTGCACTGAATCTCGTTCCTGATGGAGCGGGAATTATCATCCATCTGCGGCCGGCCGAGCTGTGGCAGGCGGATGAATCGGCGGAGGAATTTCGGGCGTGCCTGGGTCCGCTCGGCGTGTGGATCGAAGGCGTCATCAAAGAGCGCTGCTTGATGGAACCGGCGAACGTCGAAGAGGCGCTGTTCGCCCTGATTCCCAGCGGCCGCGATACGTTCGAGGTCGCCGTCGTCGTCCACAGCAAGGCCGATCTCAAGCGGTCGGACCTGATTTCGAAATTCGACGGCGAACTTGTCGATCAGCCCAAGCCGCATTATGTCGGCAAAGAACGGGCCTGGATCATCGGCGGGAGCCGCACATTCGCGAGCGCACCGGCCGCCCCGCCGGAAATGGTCCAATCGATGGTCGAATCGACCGAAACGCCCTCCGCCACGTCCGACGGCGTCCAGGCGCTGCTCTCGATGACCGATCGCAAACGGCATTTCACTTTGGTCTGCAATCTCGAAGCCGTGCGGCTGGGGACGAGGACGCTGGTCCCCGAGAACGCGCAGAAATTTCTCGAAGCGATTGTCGATTTCTTCGGCGACGATGTCGATGCCGTCTGCTGGACACTGCAGCTCGGCGATGCGTCCGGGGCCAATCCGATGAAGTCGCAAGTTCTGGTGCGGAACCGGCTCTCGCGAGCCCCGGCGAAGCTCCAGGGCGATCTGAAAAAGAAACTGGCCCAGCTTCCCGACGAGGTGCTGGAACTGGTGAAGATGACGCATCCCAAGAAAATCGGCGAGAAGAAGCTGATTGGCCGCTATCCGATCATGACGAAGATCGTCGAGCAGTTGACCCGCTTCGACACGGGACATCGCCTGGTCTCGATGAAGGTCGAGCTGCCCGAACGGGCCGGCCCGAACCTGGCGCTCGGAACGCTGCTCACTTGGCACCAGACGACGTTGCCCGGCTTTGGGTCGGCCCCCACGGCGCCGGTTGTCGCCGCGGCAAAATCGGCGTTGCCCGACAAGGTCGCCGATCGCCTGAAGAAAAAGATCACCGTCGATTTTCGGCGCGAGTTCATGTACAAGGCGATGGAATTCATCAGCGACGAAACCGGTGTCGCGATCAAACTCGACGGGCCCGGCATGAAAGAAGTCGGCATCACGCAGAACGAGTATCAGACATTTGCAATGGAAGACGCGCCGGCGACGGCCGTTTTGCAGAAGATCCTCGCCCCCAAAAAACTGGTGCTGGTCGTCGATGAGCAAAACAAAACGGCGACGGTGACCAGCATGCCGATCGTCGAACGCAAGAAATTGACACCGTTCCCGCTCGAACCGGCAGCGAAATAAATCATCGGCCGGCCCTCCCTCGGCTCTGCGTTATGGATGCGTTCCACTTTGCCTGCCCGCACTGTTCAGCGCCGCTGAGGGTCCGTGAAAAACTGTACGTAGGACGGCACGTCGATTGTCCCGAGTGCGCCCAGTCGCTGCGAATCGTCGAGACCAGAGACGGGATGGGGGTCGAACGGGCCGAGCGCCGGCCGGACGTCGGTTTACCCAATCCGGCGCGAAACCAATCACCAGCGCCGCAATCGCCACAGGCAGCCGTCGTGACGGCAGTCCCGGAAAATGTCGGTGCTTCTGCCGCACCCGCGGCACTGGTCGCGGCCGTTCCGGCGACTTCGCCCTGCCGAAACGGGAAGCGAAAGCAGCCGCTGCTGGCCGTCGGTGTAGCCATCGCGATCGTCGGCATCGTTTGCGGCACGGCACTTTATCTCAAGTCCAACGGCGGCAGCCCGGCAGGCGCTGATGGGGCCGGTGATCCAATCGTCGCAGAAGGAGGCGATGTGCAAGAAGATCCTGACGAGAGAGAAAACGCGGTCGCCGCCCCGAAGCAAATTGACCAGCCCCCGCGCAGCGAGCTCGAACAACGACTCTCGAAAATCGGCGACCTGTTGCTCGAATTTGCCGAAACGGAGAAGGGGTTTCCGTCGGGAACCGTGCCGATTCTGGGGATCGCTCCCGAGAACAGGCTGAGCTGGATGGCTCAATTGGCCGATCGCTTCGACGCCGGTTCAGCCCCCGATCCGGTTTGGGACAAGCCCTGGAACGCTCCCCAGAATGAACCGTTCGTCCGCCGCAGGCTATCGATGTTTCAGAACCCGGCGATCGCCGAACTGACCGGGGCCGATGGTTATCCTGCCTCGCACTTCGTCGGCGTTTCCGGCGTCGGTCTCGATTCCGCCCGGCTCGACCAGCGCAGCGCTCGCGCGGGAATCTTCGGGAACGACCACCAGACTCGTCTGGAAGACATTCGTGATGGCGCCGCGAATACGCTGCTGGTTCTCGGTGTGCGCGACCAGCTTGGTTCGTGGGGCGCCGGAGGCCCGGCAACCATGCGCAGTTTAACGCGCGAACCTTATATCAATGGTCCCGACGGATTCGGAACCGGCGCGGCCGATGCGATGTACGCTTTGATGGCCGACGGAAGGGTAATTTCGATCAGCGACAAGATTGACGCGCGGATCATGCGCCGCATGGCGGCCAAGGCCGATGGTTTCCCGCTCGACGAATCCGAACCGGGTGAACCGGGAGATCGCCCCTCGCTCCTGGCCGGGGAACCAGCCGACGACGACGAAGCGAGTGGTCGACCGGATGCTGTAGATGTGGCTGATAAAGAACCGCCGATCGAGCCCGTTTTTGCGCCCGAGGCGTCGGTGCCCGCGGTGCGCAAAATCGATCTGAACGAGTCGCTCCGCCAGCCAATTGTGCGGTTCGACCAACCACGCTCGAAGTCGCTCGCCGAAGTGGTGACGGCAGTCGCCGAAATGGCCGGCGCGAAAATCGAGTACGACCGCGAGGAACTGGGATCCGCCGGGGCGCACCTGGCGGAGCCGGTCGCTCTCAGGCTCGAGCAGACAACGGTCGGCGATATTCTGACCGGTCTCCTGCGCCCCGCCGGCCTGGCGTACCGCGTCGAAGGAGACCACCTGCGCGTCGTGTTACGTACCGCCGAGTAACCCCGGCGAACCAAGCCATTCGGGTGGCTCAGCCGTCCCGACTGGGCGGCTGGGTCGCGCCAGCGACAAGAGGCGACACCGTTCGGGTTGAATTGAACGCGAATCGTTCATTCGCAAGTGCGAGCGGAAAGCGGTGCGGCCATTCGCATGTGACGTGTTTATGCAATCAATTCTGCAATCACTTCCCCGTGCACGTCGGTCAGCCGGCGGTCGATTCCGTTATGCCGGAACGTGAGTTTTTCGTGATTGATCCCCAACAGGTGCAGCACCGTCGCGTGCAGGTCATAACAGTAGGTCGGATGCTCCAGCGCCTTGTAAGACCATTCGTCGCTGGCGCCGTACGTCGTCCCGCCTTTGAATCCGCCGCCGGCGACCCACGCAGTGAACGTGAACGGATTGTGGTCGCGCCCCTTGCTCCCCTGGCTGCATGGCATGCGCCCGAACTCGGTGGTCCAGATCACGATCGTGTCATCGAGCAATCCGCGGGCTTTCAGGTCTTTCAGAAGCGCCGCGGCGGGTTGATCCATGCTCGTTCCCATGTCGCCGTGGTCGCGGGCGATGTCTTCGTGGCTGTCCCAGTTGCGGCGAGGAAAGCCGTTGTCGGCCCCGCTCCAGACCTGGACGAACCGCACGCCCCGCTCCAGCAGCCGCCGGGCGATCAGGCAGTTGCGACCGAAGTCGGCGGTGATTTTTTCGTCCAGTCCGTACAGCGCGCGGGTCGCCGGCGTTTCTGCCGAGATGTCGAGCACTTCCGGAGCGCTCACCTGCAGCCGGGCGGCCAGCTCATAGGCGGAGATGCGTGCTTCGAGCCGCGTGTCTCCCGTGCGGTCTGTCAGGTGCTCGCCGTTCAGTTTCTTGAGCAGGTCGAGCGATTCGCGATCGCTCTGCGCGGTGACGAACTTGGCCGACTGCGGCGGAAAAAGATCGGCGATCGGGTTCTTGGCATTCGGCCGGATCATCGTCCCCTGGTGCGACGCGGGGAGAAAGCCGGCGCTCCAGTTGCCCGGCCCGTTTGGAGCAAAGCCGCGCATGTCGGGGAGCACGACGAACGCCGGCAGGTTGTCGGTCAGGCTTCCCAGTCCGTAGGAAATCCAAGAGCCGATGTGTGGAAATCCAGGCAGCACGAACCCCGTGTTCTGCATGAATGTGGCCGGCCCATGCACGTTCGATTTCGAGACCATCGACGGAATGAAGGCCATGTCGTCGACACAGCTCGCCAGGTGCGGCACGAGATCGCTCATCCACTTGCCCGACTGGCCGTACTGCTTCCAACCCCACGGGCTCTGCATGCAGGCCCCCGGGCTGCTCTGGAACAGCTCGACTTTTTCGCCGGGATCAAACGGCATGCCGTTGCGCTGGATGAGGGCCGGTTTGTAGTCGAACATGTCGCACTGACTGGCCGCCCCCGACATGAAGAGCTGGACGACGCGCTTGGCCTTCGCCCGGTGATGCAGCCCGCCATTCAGATCGGCTCGTTGCTCCGCCGCCTTGTCGTCCGCCAGCAACCCCTCGCGCCCCAGCAAATCCGCCAGCGCAATCCCTCCCAACCCGCCTCCAAACTCCCACAGGAATTCCCGCCGCGGCACTCTCCCCCCCTTAGCAAGGGGGGGTGTCGTGGAATGTTGTTCCGGTCGTCCAGGCATAATCTACCCTCGGATGCGGTTACGTTGGTACACAGGGAAGGGATAGAATTCATCGCCCGGCAACTGATCGTCATTTCGCGAGGGCTTGGGCTTTGGATTCTTGGCTTCCTCGTCGTGCTTTTTTCGCCACTCACGACTTGGAATTTCAATTTTCTCATACCAGTCACAGAACCCGAACTGCCGTCCCGATTCGTCGTGAAATGGAAACCAGCAAAGGTTTCCGCCACCCCAAACCATCCCGCGCTGTTCTCCGGTGATGACCAACACGTCCATCCAGCCACAGCCCTGACTCGCCAGTGTGATGAACCCTCTGTGTTCGAAATCCAATTCACCGTCCCACATGAAGCCGTGATCACTCCCGAGTCGCTTAACGATCGCGATTTCAGCATCCTCATTGTCCCACTGAAACTCGGCACTCGGTTTGTCGCTCCAAATCGGGAAATAGCCGTAGTCCAGCAGCTCCCAATGGAATTGCGGCTCGCCGGGCCGAAGTGTTCTCAGGAAAGCTCGCAATTCGGCAGGCAGTTCGACGTTGTTTTGTCGTACGAACTCGGCAATCTCGCGATCGGTTCGTAGCGAATAGTGGTAATCGGTCAGTTTGGTCATTGTGGCGCGTTCGAGAGATTAATCCACAAACAAAAACTCGTTGCTGTTCAAAATCAGCCGACACAGATTGGCCAAACCATTACGGACGACATATTCCGAGACGAGCGCGAGTTCGTTTTCCGTCGGCTCGCGGCTGAATGCCAGGCGATAGGCCAGCGAGATCTGCTGCTGCCGATCAGGCGAAACAGCTTCCAGCCGGGCGGCGAAGTGTTCCGCCTGCCGGACCATGAACTGATTGTTGAGCAACGACAGCGCCTGCAGCGCCGTGAGCGTCGTGTTCCGCTTCGGTGTAAGCAACGACGGATCGGCACAATCGAGACACTCCATAAACGGGTCGGGAACGCTGCGAACGATGAACCGATAGACGCTACGGCGGAAACTGGCCGGGCTGTCGACGTCGAACCGCTCGTAA
>DASYAR010000043.1:0-24342 GCA_036501235.1 Planctomycetaceae bacterium | reverse complement strand
CAAGGATTTTCCCAAAGAGAAGCACAACGACAACAAATACCTGGTCGAAGCACTCGACTGGGAAGGCAATGTGGACCCCAACTTCAAGGACAACCACTATCTCGAGCCGATCGCAGTCGCCAATACCGAGAAGGAAGGCTGGGTCGACCGTTGGATCGTCTACGGCAAAGTGGGAGGAAAGCAACTTTTCACTGCCAAAGAATTGACTGTACAACCCGGCGCGAAGTGCACGATCAAGGATGGAGGCGCCTATGGCTGGATCACCGTTCAGGGCGAAGGCTACATTGGCGAAGTCCGCCTGCAGACGCCCGCCATGATCCGGTTCGGCGCCATGACGGAAGATGAAGTCTTCGTGACCGCCCAGCGCGCCGGTGCAGGCGTGACCTTCAGCAATTCCGGTTCGGAACCGCTCGTCGGCCTCAGATACTTCGGCCCCGACGCGTCTCCCGATGCGCCGAATGTCGGCGATTATCGAAAAAAGAAATGAGTTTCGCCGCACAATTGCCCCCCAACCCAAGCCGGCCGGTATGCGGCCGGAACCGACCAGATAGCGGTCGGCTTGGGGTGAGCGTCGACATTACAAACGAGCACTCGTTTTAATTCAATCAGTTCTTCAACGTCATCAGATCTCGCATCAGGGTCGTTCACCATGAGCACGCAAGCTGCCAAAAACTTCCCCAAGCTCCACAATGCGGCTTGGCCCGGCGTGGTCGGCAAGGGATCGCCGGGGGCCGAACCGTTCATTGATCTCGACACGATGCTGAACCTGACGGCCGCCGCGGAAGTCGACGGCACGAAGTTTGACGGCGTCGATTTGTTTCTGTTCGATCCGCACGTCAGCATCGATTCGTCGGATGACGACCTGAAGCGGCTCGCCGATAAAGTGCGGGCTAAGAATCTGGTGATCGGGTCGGTCGTGGCGCCGGTCTGGCCCCCCACGGGGGGCGGCTCGGCCATGGGAACCGAGGCCGAACGCCAGCAATTCGTCGAGCAGGTCCGCAAAGGCTGCCGGATCGCGAAGAAGCTGCGCGAGATCGGCATTCGGAAGTATGGCGTCGTGCGCATCGACTCGGCTTCCGGCCCGGGTGACTGGCTCAAAGACACCGAAGCCAATCAGCAGCGAATAGCCGCCACGTTCCGCCTGGCGTGCGACGTGGCCGCCGATCATGGCGAGCGGCTTGCGGCCGAAGGAGAGATTTGCTGGGGCGGAATGCACAGTTGGAAACGGATGGTTCAGCTCTTGGAGCTCACTGACCGTCCTGGAACGCTTGGTTTTCAGGCCGATATGGCCCATACCCTGCTCTATACCATGGGCTACAATGCGCCCGAAGACCGCATTCTGCCGGAAAACTGGAATTGGAGTGATCCGGCCAGGCTCGACAGCGCCCTGGCGACGCTCACGGCGGCGCTGCGGCCCTGGACGATCGACTTTCACGTGGCACAGAACGATGCCACCGTGAAGGGCTCCGGCTCGCACGACAAGACTGGCCGGCATTGCCTGCCGAAAGACCCCAACGGCAAACTTCAGATCGCCCATCACGCCGGCTACTGGATGCGCGACTCGTACGGCAATCCGACGAAAAAATTCCGGCATATCTGCTGGGACGGTTGCATGTTCCCCAACGACGTGATGATGAAGCCCGCCACCTGGAACGACATCCTGCGAGCGATGATCGACGTGAGGAATGCTCATGGGTGGCACGAATAAAATACGTGTCTAACGGCAGACGTCTCGTGAATGATGAATTCGGAATCACCCTGAAAGGACAGCTCTGTGACCAAACCACTGAATATCGGCCTGATCGGCTGCGGCTTTATGGGGCGAGCCCACACCAATGCGTATTGCCAGGCGAACCATTTCTTCGATCTGGCTTATCGGCCGGTATTGAAGGCGGTTTGCGCGCGAAATGCCGCGTCTGCGCAGGCATTCGCCGCCCAGTGGGGTTATGAGTCGATCGAGACCGACTGGAAAAAATTGATCGCCCGCAAAGACATCGACGCCGTCGATATCTGCGTTCCGAACAATCTCCACCATGAAATTGCCGCAGCCGCGGCGAAGGCCGGCAAGATGGTATTGTGCGAAAAGCCCCTGTCGATGGATACGAAAGAGGGGCTGAAGATGATCGCCGCGGTCGAGAAGGCGAAAGTCCCGAACATGGTCTGGTACAATTATCGACGTGTGCCGGCCGTCACGTTTGCGAAGCAACTCGTCGATGAAGGTCGCCTCGGCAAGATCTTCCACTATCGGGCCGTGTTCCTGCAGGACTGGACGATTTCGGCCGACCTTCCGCAGGGGGGCACTGCCCTGTGGCGTCTGGATGCCAAGGCGGCCGGCAGCGGCGTCACCGGCGACTTGTTGGCCCACTGCATCGATACGGCGCTGTGGATCAACGGCGGGATCCACAGCGTTTCCGCCATGACTGAAACATTTATCAAAGAACGCAAACATAGCTTGACGGGAAAGGTGGAAAAGGTCGGGATCGACGATGCTTGCGCCTTCCTCGCCCGGTTCGACAACGGGTCGCTGGCGACCTTCGAATCGACCCGCTACGCCCGCGGACATAAGGCGCTGTACACCTTCGAAATCAACGGCGAAAAAGGGTCACTGAAGTGGGACCTGCACGATCTGCACCGCCTACAGATGTTCGACCACAATGACGAGGGCCCCCTGCGAGGTTGGAAGTCGATCCACGTTACCGACCATGGCGGCGAGCATCCGTACATGGATAAATGGTGGGTTCCGGGCTTGCAGATTGGCTATGAACACTCCTTCGTCCATCAGGTGGCCGATTTTCTGAAGGGATTGGAAACCGGCAAGCCCGCGGGGCCGACATTCCGCGATGCGCTCGAAACCCAGAAAGTATGCGACGCTGTGCTGGCGAGCGCCAAGAAAAAGCAATGGGTCAAGGTCAAATAGATTGCGGAATTGGGATTGCGGGCTTCCGAGTTGACTTTATTCCCACCTGAAAACCGGCAATAATATGCCTGTTCGGCTGGCGGAAGGAGATGGTCGCGGCTGCGGCCCATCTCCTCCCGCCAGTCGTTTTGCATGATGATCGGTTATCACGCCTGCCCGGCCCCGACTCGATGAGTCGGCCGGTGCGAGGAGACGAATGCCATGGAACGAATTCCCACGTCGCGAGAAGGCTACGACAAACTGCGCGATGAAATTCGGCAACTGGAAGACGAAGAGATGCCGAAAATCGCCGAGAAAATCGCCGACGCCCGCGCCGAGGGGGACCTCAGCGAGAATGCCGAATACCACGGCCAGCGCGAGGCCCAAGGATTGCTCCAGGCGCGCATCAATCGACTCAAGGCCAAGCTCGCCAGCTCCTATATCGTCGATAAGGCCGCCATTCCCAAAGGGATCGCCGCGTTCGGTTCGATCGTCACCGTCAAAGATGTCGCCGATGGCTCGGAGGAAAAGTACCAGTTCGTCGGGCCGGGTGAAGAAGACTATTCCGGCGACGTGCTCAAGATTCTGACGAGCAGCCCACTGGCCAAAGCGATGATCGGCAAAAAACCCGGAGACCAGGTCGACGTGCCGCTTCCCAAAGGGTCGCGGCGGATGGAAATCGTGGCCATCGAAGAATCGTAATCTGCCGGCTCGAACCGGCCGTGGGCCGCTGCGCACGGTGCCTCGCACGTGCGAATCTCGTCACCGCAGTTCCAGGAACAGAGGAGAGCGTTTCATGCGCATCAGATCAACAGGTGCATCGGTCCTGCTATGTGGCTGGTTGGCAAGCAGCGCCTGGGGCGAAGATTGGACCGAATTTCGCGGTGCCACAGGCCAGGGACATTCGACGGCGATGGGCTTACCCACCCGGTGGGATGACGAGCAAAACGTCGCCTGGAAGCGCGAGATTCCAGGCAAAGGCTGGTCGTCGCCGGTGATCCTCGGGCAACACATTTACCTGACGACTTCCGTCCCGGATGATGCGGAAGACGCGGCGGCTCAATCGCTGCGGGCCCTGTGCCTCGATTCGAAATCCGGCGACGTCATTTGGAACGCCGAAGTCTTCCGACAGGCAGCCGGCGTAGCGATTCATGTCAAGAACAGCCATGCCAGCGCGACTCCCATTACTGACGGCCAGCGGTTGTTCGTTCATTTCGGAACCAATGGCACAGCCTGCCTCTCACTGACCGACGGCAATGTGCTGTGGCGCAATCAGGAACTGAAATATGCGCCTGTTCACGGCAACGGCGGTTCTCCCGTGCTCGTGGACGGCCTGGTGGTCGTCAGTTGCGACGGAGGCGATCAGCAATTCATGGCGGCGCTCGACCAGGAGACTGGCAAGATTCGCTGGCGGACGCCGCGAAGCACGAAACCCGCCCGGGGATTTTCATTTGGCACGCCGCTCGTGATTCAGAATGACGGAAAACGGCCCGGGGAAAAGCAAATCGTCTGCCCCGCATCCGATGCCGTTCTGGCTTACGAGCCGGCCACGGGACGCGAAATCTGGAAGGTCAACTATCCCGGCGGGTATTCCGTCGTGCCGCGGCCGGTCTTCGATCGCGGACTGCTCATCGTCTGTACGGGCTACAATACACCCACCGTCTTGGCCATCCGCCCGAAGGGAGCGGCGGGCGACGTTACGGAAACTCACGTGGTCTGGCGGCTGACGAAGGGCGCGCCGCACAATCCTTCGCCGCTACTGGTGGACGACGCCTTGTACCTCGTATCCGACAAAGGCGTGGCCACCTGTCTGGATGCCGCAACGGGGGAGCCGCGCTGGCAGGAACGGATCGGCGGAGATTTTTCCGCCTCTCCCCTGTATGCGGATGGGAAGATTTACCTGCAGAGTGAAGAAGGAGAAGGAATCGTCCTGAAGCCCGGACCGACCTTCGAGGAAATGGCGAGGAACCCTCTCCATGAAAAATCGCTCGCGTCCTATGCCGTCGCCGATGGAGCGCTCTTTATTCGGCTGGAACGACATTTGGCCCGTGTCCAGCAGAAGTAAGAACAGAACCGGGTCGCGGTTCGACGCTGCGACAAATGGGCGCGTCCTCATTGCAATACCACGGCTGTATCTCCCCCCTCCCCTCTTTCATGGGATCAGAATTCCCTACTTCCAGCTCCAGACACTAATAGTTGAATCAGAGTGTCCCGAGGCGATGAGCGATCCATCGGGTGAGAACTCCAGGCACCAGCATGGCGATTCGACCGGAATGCTGGCCAGGACTCGATCTTGCTGAATCTCGACGATGTCGATGCCGGGCTGAGCGCCGAGTCGTGACCAGGCCAGCAGCTTTGAGTCGGGCGAAAAGACAATCCCGGTGTCGTTCTGAGCCACGAACGAGATCGGTGGTTTGGGACTTTTCTTCCCGTCATTCGGACCGTCGGAATTCACCGGATCCGGGACGGCTGTATTCAGGTCGTTGCCTGGATCACTGACAGGCCATTCGCGCACGACTTCCAGCGTCGCCAGATCGCGCAGGACGACGTTCACCGCGGTTGTCTTGCCGTCGGGTTCACCTGTGGATTTCACCGGCAGCGATCCATTGTCCGTCGGGAGAAATCGCTAACGGCGCCATGCGCCGACTGAAGGGCGCCTGACGCAATTGTTTCCCTGTCGCCGTGTCGAACTCGAACAACTTCTGGTCGAACCAGACGAACAGCAAGCGCGAATCCGGCGACATGGCAGATTTGACGGCAGGGAACCGCCCTGCTCCTTTCGATGGATCGGAATAACCCGGCAAATCGAGCGTGTGTGCTGCGGCGAGACTACAGTCTTTCGCGTTCCACCGACGCAGCACGCCGTCATCGCCCCACGAAACGAACTGGCTGTCGTCCGGCGTGAACCGCACTTGGCGCGTGCTACCCGTCCGACCGTGTCCCTGGAGCGTGAACACTCGCTTTCCTGTCTTCCGTTCCCAGACACCGAGCGTGTCGTCGAAGGCGCTGGTGACGATCAGGTTCCCATCGAGCGACGCCGCCAGTCCGCGAACGGTGACTCGGCTGCTCTCGTGAGGCAGCACGAGTTGCTGCCGGCCCGTCTTGACGTCCCACACGCGCGCGTCCCCGCCGCTCGAGGTGACGAGCGTGGCGGCATTCGCAAACCGGACGCTGGCAACTTCCTGGACGTGCCCGTCGCCGGGCTGATTGACCTGCTGGTGCGTTTGCATGTCGAAAATCGCCGTGAACTGTTCGTCGCCGGACGCCGCCAGCCAGCGCCCGTTCCTGCTGATCGCCAGTCCTCGGGGATGCCGGACAGGCAATGTTGCGGTGCGCTGTTTCGACTCGACGTCCCACAGGTCGATTCGGTTCCCCGTGTGCGCCGGAACCGCCAGCAACCGATTGTCGGGAGTGAATGCGATCCCGAAATCGGCGTCGGCATAAGCCCTTTCGTCATCCGCCTCGAGCAGGGCGACCTGTTCACCCGTCGCCGCGTTCCATAGTCGGGCGCCGTCGGGCGCGATGGTTGCAAACATCTTGCCGTTCGGTGCGAAGCACACCGAGTCACCCTGCTTCGTCAGGAACTTGATCGGGTCCGCATTTGCCTCGATATTCCACAGGAACGCTCCATCCCAACCGCCCAGGACAGCCAAGCTTCCGTCGGCCGACAGCGCAGCATGGCGCGATCTCGCGCGTTCGATGTGCTGTTGCCGCAGCAGCTCACCAGTTTCGACATTCCACAACCGCAGGTCATTGTCCTCGATTGCCGTCAGCAGCGTCTTACCGTCGCCGTTGAAACTGAGGCCAGTCAGGTCACCTACCCGCGCTTGCCACGTCATGTCCTGCAAGTGCTCCGTCGTTTGTGCCGACATCACGACGACGCGATAATGCACCCGTCTGTCGGCATCGGGGGAGTTGTCACTTATCCCGATCGCCACCCGCGTCCCATCCGGAGAAGCAGTCACGGATCCGACGTACTGATCGCCAAGACCGAGTTGGTGCTGTTTGACAATGCGGCCCGATTCGCGATGAATGACCGAGAGTCTCGAGTCGGCCTTGATCCAGATCCACTCGTCGTTCCCAGCGAACGCCAGACGCCGCCACCAGCCGGGAACTTTGAACCGGGTGCTCCCCAACCGCTGGATCATTCCGGTGGGCAGCGGTTCGCCCGCCGCATCCAGCCGCGCCCCGGCCTCCACAGGCTTAAGCGCCGAAACAAGCGGGCTGGTCCTCTCCCGCCTGACGTCCCCGAGACGATCGCGCAAGAGACCGATACCCTGCTCTTTATCCGGGGGTCCCTCCGCGAGCCGCTGTCCATCATCGGAGAGCGTGACAGCGGGCGCTGCGGTGGACGATTCGCGAGGCAGCTCGCCTTTCGCGGGCGATTGAACGCGCACCTGGGCGCAGAGAATCGTCGCCGTCATGAGAACAACGGCCGCCGCAGTCACGTTGACGACGGAGCGGGGAGTAAGCCGAACGCTACACTCGCTGGATGACGACATGATGCGGCGAATGCGCTTTTCCAACTGCCCCGCCCGTAACGAGCCAATGCCGAGCGTTGCCGGGACCGGCACGCTCAGACTGCTGCGCTCGGCGAGCATGATGAGCGTAGCGGCATAAGCGGCCGGCTCCGGCAGCTCGGGAATGGCGATGTCGTCGCAAATCTGCTCGCGCAGGTCGTCGAGTTGGCGATTGACAAGCAGAACGAGCGGATTCCACCAGTACACGATCGCGGCGACCTGTTGCAGCAGCCCAATCCAAGTATCCCGCCGGGCGATGTGCGCCATCTCGTGCCGGATGACCGCTCGCAGTTGATCGGGCGTCAGGTTCGACTCGAGGCCGGCTGGAACGACGATGCGAGGGCGAAAAAGCCCGAAAGAGACGGGCGCGGGCAGCAAA
Organism: Planctomycetaceae bacterium; assembly: GCA_036501235.1. Lineage (GTDB taxonomy): Bacteria > Planctomycetota > Planctomycetia > Planctomycetales > Planctomycetaceae > JACQFH01. The sequence goes on along the minus strand of DASYAR010000043.1, from coordinate 16,547 downwards.
TTCGAGCGATAGATAACAGGTGTCTGCCGGAACCCCAAGCCATCCGCCGCCGCACGCGCGGCGTCTGCAAGCAGCGGACTTTCGGCGAGTGACACGGTTTGCAGCCAGCCTTGCAATTTCGCCAGTCCCGCGAACGTCCTCTCCAGGCCGACTGCGAGGCCGACAAACCAGATTCCGCATATCAGGGTGCCCATCGCGCGAGCCCATTCGCCTGTCGTCAACGATTGTCGTTCGCGACTGGACGCGGGTCGGATCGCTTCGACAACAGCGGAAACCGGAGAAATCGTTGTCGACGGGATACCGGCCGTACGGTCAGTGGCAATTTCAACGAGGGGAACGGCCGGTTCAGCCGAAAGTTCCAGAGCCTCTTTCCGGTGCAGGGACTCGATCAGCGGTACAGCGGCCGCTGGCTGCGGTTGCTCGACCCTCGCTGAATCGGTAATTGCCCAGACCGACGGGAACAATGGCATCGCCACGGGAGCCAGCAGGCTGGCGCCGAGCGCCGCAACGAGCAAGGCATGACGCACGGGCAGCGACCAGACCGTACGCCGGCCCAGGACAGTTGCGATTGCACAGGCCTCCAGCGAAATCAGAGCCGCGTTCAGGCAGAAGATGAGAACAGCCGCTGGCAAACACATCTCCGCAAGCGAGTTCATTGTTCGGCTCCTTTACTGCGAGCGGATCCCGACGCCTTCTCGTCCATCAGACGTTTCAACTGCTGAATGTCCGCTTTGGAAATGCGTTGCGAGCCGAGCAGGCTCATGACCAGGTTTGCGGCCGATCCGGCAAAGAACTCCTCGACAAAATCGACGGCGAGCTGCGCTTCGGCAGACTCGCGCTCGACGGCAGCCGCGTAACGATACACCCCTTGGTCCTTGCGGCGCTTCAGCCACGCACGCTTCTCCAGCCGGTCGACGAGGTTGAGCGCGGTGGTCCGGCTGACGTCGCGGCCCGCGCGGATCGCCTCCCAGATTTCCCCGATCGTCAGCCCCCGAGGCGAGTCCCAGATGAGCTGCATGATCTCGAACTGGACGGGAGTCAATTTTCCTTCCGGTGCAGCCACTGCGTTGCTCCTGAGTTTCGCCATGTCGAGTAATGACGACACGTGTCGTTGCGATCATGATATGTATAACGACGCGCGTCGTCAATAGGCCCACGAAACAGTCTGGTGGAGAACCCAGGAAAAAAAGAAAAGCCCGCGCCGAAGGAATTCGGCGCGGGCTTCTGGGAATCGTCGGCAGCGTGATGATTTTGAGTGCGGCCCCCCTGCCCTCTCGGCCGCTTTCGCCTTACCTCACGCGCCATAAACGAGTCATTCGTCTTCTTCATCCGATTCAGGCAGCGGCAGAGGCTGCGGCAGCGATTCGCTCACGGCCCCCATCAAGTCGCGTTCTTTTGGACCGTGATCATAACAGTCGCGGTCGTGCCACAACGGCAAACCGGCTGCATAGCGGGCCGACAGCATCAGAACCTTTTCTTCGGTTCCCGGCTTGGCCTTGGTCGACTTTACAGGGTTGATCCCCATGGCTAAGAATTCCTCAATGTCAAATGTTTCGCCGGATTCATTCAAATCATAGTCGAGATCGCCCACCAGATGCAGATCGACGTCGTCTTCCATCATTTCCACCTCACTCATTGTCGCTTGCTCTCCATCAAAAAACCGGAAACTTGTTTTCCCACTCAAATTCGATGACCGCTGTGCAACTTGCCCTGGCCGGGAATTGGATTGTCGTCAAGTGTCTCGTGGATGACCTTCGATTCGCGGCAGCCAACGCACACGACATCAACAGCTAACCCGACAGCTCGCAGACCAAAACTGCAAAAACGGCGATCGGACGTTTGATTCAGGCAGGACTCAGGCAGGACGGTACGTGAATTTGAGGTAAATCTTTTTGATTTTTGCGTTAAAAGTCAACAAAAAAATCCAATTTTTCGCAAAGTTGCTGGGAATTCTATGCAATGAGAATTACCTTGGAGCGCCGGGGGGCGACTCAATGGCCCGGTCGCGACACCTGATATCGCTTCAGTTTGCGATCCAGGGTCGAACGCTCGATTCCCAGAATTTGGGCCGCGTGCGACTTGTTCCAGCTCGTGCGGTCGAGAACCGCTAAGATGTGCTGTTGTTCCAGCGCTTCAAGCGTAATATCCCCAAATCCGCTGCTGGAGGACTGAGCCGCAGATCGCAGCTCATCGCGTCCTCCCAGCCCGGAAAGCTGAATGTCGCTCGCGCCCACCAGTTCCGCGGTGCACAGAATGACCGCCCTCTCGACCGTATTCTGCAATTCGCGGACATTTCCGGGCCAGTTGTAGGCGACAAGTTTTTCCAGGGCCGCCGGAGTAAAGTCGCGGATGTTGCGACCGGTCTTGGAGGCAAAGCCCTGCAGGAAATGCCGCGCCAGGACTTCGCAGTCCTCGAGCCGATCGCGCAGAGGATCGACCACGATCTCGACGACATGCAGGCGGAAGTACAGGTCTTTGCGAAACGATCCCCCTTCGACGGCCCGTTCCAGGTCGCGATTTGTCGCGGCCACGACCCGGACGTCGACCTGGATCGGCGTATTCCCCCCCACCCGCTCGAAGGGATGTCCCTCCAGCACGCGCAGGAATTTGGCCTGGATGCCGGGCCCCATTTCGCCCACTTCGTCGAGAAAGATGGTCCCCTTGTGGGCCTGCTCGAATTTCCCGATTTTGCGGCTTGTGGCCCCGGTGAACGACCCCTTTTCGTGCCCGAACAACTCGCTTTCGAGCAGGCTCTCGGTCAGGGCCGCGCAGTTCATGCACACGAACGATCCATTGCGGCGACGACTGGTGAAGTGAATCGCGCGCGCCACCAGTTCTTTTCCCACGCCGCTTTCGCCGCGAATCAGCACGGTCGCATCGGTCGGTGCAATCCGCCCGATTTTCGACTTGAGCTGCTGCATCGGCTCGCTCGTTCCCACCAGGTCGCTTTCCACCCCCAGTTGTTCCCGCAGCTTGAGGTTTTCGTTGCGAACCTTGGCCAGGCCGTCGGCAAGCTTCTCCTGACGCAACAGGTTGTCCAGCGCCCCCGCGCACTGGTCGGCCACTGCCAGCGTGTAGACGAGATCGTCGTGTTCTAGCTTGATGTCGGGATTTGTCGAGTACAGATGGATCAATCCATAGATCTTCTTGCCCAGCCGAATGGGAGCGCAGATCACGCTCTTGGCGTGAATCTCTCCCAGACTGTCGCGATTGACGAGCAGGCTGTCGTCTGCGACGTCCCGTGCCAGAATCGCTTCACGACCTTTGAGCACCGTCGTCGACAGGTATTCGGAAACTTTTTGATAGGGCCGTTCCCCGCTCGACCGGTACGCCACCAGATTCAATTCCCCCGGATCTTCCCCCGATTCTACGGGGTTCGGGAGCAGCAAGAGGGCGCCGATATCGGCGCTGGTGCCCGAAGCCAGCCCCGTCAGAACGGCTTCGGCAAGTTGTTTCGAATTGATGGAGCCCCCCATATCGAGGGCCATTCGGTAGAGTTGGGCCAGTTCGCGGCTGGTGCGGTCACGTCCCAGAGATTCGGCGCGCGGTCCCCCGACAAAAGGGTTCTCGGCCTCGCGATGCAAGATCGTCGGTTCCGTGGCGGACGGAACCATTTCGAGCACGTCGAGAGTTTGCGCCCCCGTATCGCAGTCGCTCAGCGGCGGTTCACCGGCGGTTCGTGGAAATGCCTGCGACAGATCGTAAGTAAAGGCCAGTTCGCACGAACCGATTTCGATCACCGTGCCGGGCTTAAGTTCCGCTTCACCTTCGACCGGTTCGCCTGCCATGAGCGTTCCGTTGCGACTTTGCAGATCGCGAATTTTCCATGTCGATCCATTCTGAAAAACTTCGCAATGGTAGCGGCTGCAGACTTCGTCGTGCACGACGATTCGGTTAGTCGGCGCCCGGCCGATCGTCATGACATGACCCGGCGTCAGCCGATAGACGTCACGCCATTTATCACCCTCCCGAACTACCAGATACGCAATCATTGTTGTGTGCAGACGATGTTTGTAAGGCTCTGCGAGCAAAGCTCGCCATTCTGTGGTTCAATTCACGACCATACGGCGCAGATTGACCCGATCTCCAATTATGGTGATCTAATCTCCTGTTATTATATCGGGACGGCGGTCAAACAGAAATCAAGTTCCTGTCAGATCGGGCTTGAAATCGGGTCAGGCATCGTTCATGCTAGGTTGTGGTCTGTGCGTGCGGTTTGGCGCTTTTGCCCGTCGTCTTCCGAGACGCCTTTGCCGGGCTGCCGGGTGAAGCAATCCGCGGCACATTCCCATCGCATTCCGATTAACCCGCCTGGTCGTCATTTCTGGCGGGTTCGGCGGATTCCGGCGACAAACTCGAACAGAACCAGGAAGAGACAATGCCTCCGTGGCCCGGTGGACCATGTCCCGCATGCGGCGAGGTCATGCCCGTACGGATGATTCATTGCCGCAACTGTCGCACACTGCTCAATACAGATCTTGAGCCGGAAAGCGTCGAGATTCCGGAATTCGTGCCGCTGCAGGAGATTGAAAGCGTGCAGGAGCTTCCGATACGCGGATTTTACGTGGTCTGCCCGCAATGCAGTCGCGAATTGCGAATCAATCGCAAATTTGCCGGAAAGCAGGTGACCTGCAAGCACTGCTCAGGTGAGTTTCCGCTCGACTTTGGCTCCGACAAGATTGAGAAAGTCGGAGTTTACGTGTATTGCCCGCATTGTTCCGAACGGCTGCGGATGTCGTGCAAGTACATCGGCGTCAAAGTCTCGTGCAAAGCTTGCTCGGGCCGATTAACCGTTGTCGATCATTGATGTCAAACAGTATGACGTCGATCAGTGACGTCCCCCAGCGACGGCGATCAGCGACATTGAAGGGCCATGCAGGCTATCGCGTCCCCCGGCCCGATTCGTACTGCTCCGGGAACGGAACATTTTTCAGTTCGTCGTCGCGCGATGCAGCCGTGTTGGTTGCCGCAGCCGCCGCGCCGTAGAAGTTGCGACTGCTGGCCGGCGCTGGGGAGGCGACATCCGCATCGCCGACCAGCGGTTCGGTGATCGAATCCCCCGCGCGAGTCTGATACATTTTTCCCTGCGCATCGAACAGCAGCGCCACGTTGAGATGCCAGCGCTTCCCATCCTGCCGATTCCACAGCGACAGATAGTAAATCGAGTTCTTCCGCCCCGGTGAATATTCGATTCCCGCCTCTTTCAACCGACGTTCGGCGTCGGCGCGGGTCGAGCCGCGGGGCACAATCTCCAGCACGGCCTGCTGTTGCTGTTCGGAGGAGAGCGGGCATTCCACAAGGCGCGCCCCCGATGAGGCGCATCCGGCAAAAGTCGCCGCCAGGCCGGCAGCCAACAGGAGGGCCGCGCGCCAGCTCCCCCCCTGCCCCACGTGTTGGTGACCAAACCGCTTCATATCGCCCGCGCCTTTCACGGCGGACCAATCGGCCGCCTTTCGGGGCGATTCGTATGCCGTTTTCGGCAATGTGTCAAGCGGAACAGATTGGGTTCAGAATTGCCGCAGGAAACGCACGTCGTTCCCGGTAAACAGGCGGATATCGCGGATGCCATAACGCCGCATGCAGAACCGCTCGACGCCCAGGCCGAACGCAAACCCGCTGACGCGATCGGGATCGTATCCAACGGCCGACAGCACGTGCGGATCAACCATGCCCGCCCCGCCGATTTCGAGCCACGGCTTGCCAGGTTCGTTCCAGCTCATATCGACTTCCACCGAAGGCTCGGTGAATGGAAAGAACGATGGACGGAAGCGAATGTGCACGTCATGGCCCAGGTAAGCTCGAGCGAACAGTCTGAGGACGGTTTTCAACTCGGCCATCGTCACCGATTCGCCGACCATCAGTCCCTCCATCTGGTGGAACATGCAAGAATGGGTGGCGTCGATCGTATCAGGTCGGTAGACGCGTCCCACCGAAATGATTCGCACCGGGGGACGAGTCTGCTCCATCACGCGGATCTGCACGGTTGAAGTCTGGCTACGCAGCAGCCTCGACCCGCCACCGGCCGTCAGTCCCGCCGTGGCCAGGTAAAAATTGTCGAGGGGATCGCGTGCCGGGTGATCGAGAGGGATGTTGAGCGCTTCGAAGTTATGGTACTCGTCTTCGATTTCCGGCCCGTCGGCCGCCGTGAACCCGAAACGCCCCATGATGTCTTTGAACTCGTCGATCGTTTGCATCAAAGGATGCCGGCGTCCCAGTTCGAGCGGCGCCCCCGGCAGCGTCACATCGAGGCCGCCGGCGGCCAGGACGGGCCGATCCAAGGCCCCCTTGCGTTGGTCGAGTGCGGCCGTGACGCGTATCTTCACGTCGTTGAAGCGCTTGCCGACAATCGGCTTTTCCTCTTTGCCGGCCTTGCCGAGCAGAGATTGCAGCTCTTTCAGCTTACCCTGCCGGGCGCCGAGGAATTTAACGCGAACGGCCTCCAACAGCTTCGCGTCGGCAGCCCCCGCAATCTCCTCGAGGGCCGCCTGCTCGAAGGCATCGAGTTGCGAGATCAGGTCCATGAATTCAGGCGCAGAAAGTCTATCGCGGGAAGTCAGGCGCTGGTCGGAACGGCCGCCGACTGGGCAATCTTAACCAGTTCGTCGAACAGGTGGGGGCTGTGAATCGCCAGTTCGCTCAACGATTTCCGGTTGAGCTCGACCTGGGCGACGGCCAGCCCGTGAATAAACTGCGAATACCGGATTCCTCGCGCGCGGCAGGCCGCCGTCACGCGGGTGATCCACAGCGCCCGAAATTCGCGCTTTTTGTACCGCCGGTCACGAAAAGCGAAGGCGCGGGCGCGAAACAGCGTCTCCGTCGCCATTTTGACCAGTTTCCCGCGGGCGGCGTAATTTCCCTTCACCTCCCGAAATAGCCGCTTGCGGGCGGCGCGACGTGCGTGACCTTTTCTCGCTCTCATGGCTCCAACCTGTCCTGTCTCGAAAAACTACTTGATCCTGCCGATACGGCGCGAGCGTCCGAAAATCCGATTATAATCCAGGCGCCAAACACTCGCGGATCTCCTTGGCCCAGACGCCGCCGACGACTGCGTCGTGACGCAAGTGGCGTTTCCGCTTCGACGTCTTGCCGCTCAACAAGTGCCCGCGGCCGCGCTTCCGAGCTTTGGCCTTGCCCGAAGCGGTCACCTTGAACCGCTTCTTCATTCCCTTGTGTGTCTTCTGCTTAGGCATAATGTTTCGTTTCGGATCCTTGGAAAGCCACTCTGGAACGACGTTCTGCACCGCCACACTCGCGGTGGGGTTGGCCGGCAAACGGGAAAGGTCAAAATTATAGCGGCACTGATCGCTGTTTTTCCAGCCCCAGCAGCGCTACCGCCCGATTATTTGGGGATCAGGACGGCTGTCATATTCCGGCCTTCCATCGCCGGCGGCTTCTCGATCTTGGCAATGTCCTCCAGCGACGCAATGACTTCGAGGATCATTTCGCGCCCTCGATCCACGTGGGCCATCTCCCGTCCCTTGAACATGACCGTGACTTTCACCTTGTCGCGATCAGTCAGAAAGCCCCGCGCCTGCTTGACCTTGAAATCGACATCATGCTCACCGGTTTTCGGCCGCAACCGGATCTCTTTGAGATGAACCTGGTGTGTCTTGGCGCTTTTGGCCTGCTTCCTCTTCTGTTCGTATTTGAATTTGCCGAAGTCCATGATACGGCATACGGGCGGGCGCTGGTCGGGAGCGACTTCGACCAAGTCGAGGCCAAACTGCCGGGCTTGCTCCAATGCGTCGGTTGTCGCCAGGACTCCGAGCTGTTCATTATTCTGTCCCACCACACGAACCGGGGAAATGCGGATTTGTTCGTTAATCCGATGCGTCGCTTCGATCGCTAAAACCCTTTCCTGAATAAACTCTGAACCGTGAATTATACCGTCCGTTACTTGTATCCGTCCTGCGCCCTGCCGTCAATCATTGATCTCATCAGTTGGCAAACGGGCCAGGTCTGCGGCATGATTGCTGATTGACGGCACAGGCCGTCAGGTGACCAACAGTCACGTGATCACGGCGCCCTTGATGGGGCCCGGCCCTCCCTTGCCGTCAGCCAGCTTGCGTTCCACAACTTCCTCCGGCGGCACGACAGACTGGCCAATCCGCACGGCTTTGTGTCCTTTGACCAGCCCGGCGAATCCAAAGAACTTAGGGCGGCCCTCGACGCACACTTCCAACGGCTTCTGGCAATCACTTTCGGTGACGATCGTGTCCCCCACCGCCAACCCCATCAACTCGCCGGCTGTCAGTCGCGTTCCGGCCAGATAGACCACCATTTCCACTCCCGCGTTCGACACTCCGGTTTCCAGGTTCAGGACCTGCCGGCGATCGGGTTGTTTCTGTGAATACGATGACCAGGTATTGGCCGACAGCTTTCCCGCCAGCGGCTCGATCGTATTGAACGGGATGCACAGATTCATGATTCCGCGCATTTCCCCCATCGAGACTTCGAAGCTGACGAGCACGATGACTTCGTTCGGCGGTACAATCTGCACGAGCTGGGGATTGCTCTCGACTTGCGTGACCCTGAGTTTCAATTCGTAGACGTTGGCCCAGGCGTTTCCCAGCGCCTTGATCGCCAGGTCGGTGATTCGCGTCACCAGTCGCAGCTCGATTTCTGTAAGTGGCCGGCGTGGGGGAGTGCTTTGCGTTGGCGCCCGCCCTCCCCCCAGGAGACGATCGAGGATTGGAAAGATAATCGATGGGTTCAGGTCGAGAATGATATGACCCTCGAGCGGGTCCGCCTTGAGCAGGTTGAAACAGGTCGGATTTTCCAGGCTGTAGACGAATTCGCTGTATGTCAATTGGTCGACGCTGATCAACTTGACTTCGACGATGGCCCGCACCAGCCCCGACAGATCGGCGCCGAATTCCCGGCTGAACCCTTCATGCACTGCCTGAAAGGTCCGCATCTGCTCTTTGCTGACGCGCTCGGGCCGTTTGAAGTCGTAGACGCTGATCTGCGCGCCGGCCGTCTCGCTGCGCGCTTCTTGCTGCTGCGCCTGCCCACCCGCGCTGGGATCGAGCGCTGCCAGCAGCGATTCCACTTCCGATTGACTCAAAACGTCTGCCATCCGTGGCCTCGATGAAACGGGAATCCAATTCGTCGATCCGTCAACTCCGCACGTGCCCTGCCCCCTTGACGACGTACTTATAACTCGTCAACTCTTTCAATCCACACGGCCCCCGAGCGTGAAATTTATCGGTGCTGATGCCGATTTCTGCGCCCAGTCCAAGTTCTCCGCCGTCGTTGAACCGCGTGCTGGCATTCACCATTACCGCCGCCGAATCGACCGCCGCGGTGAACCGACTGGCAGCCGCCAGATCGTTAGTGACGATCGCATCGGTATGGTGCGACGAATGCTCCGCGATGTGTTCGATCGCCTGCTCCAAGTCGTTGACGACCCGTACGGCCATGATCAAGTCGAGGAATTCGGTTTCGAAGTCGGCCTCCGATGCCGCCTGACTGCCAGGCAATAGCCCGTGCGACCTTTCGCAGCACCGCAGCTCGACTCCCCGCGCCATCAGATCGCGGGCCACAAACGGCAGAAACCGGTCGGCGATCTCGCCATGCACCAACAGGCACTCGGCGGCGTTGCACACTCCCGGCCGCTGGCATTTCGCGTTCACGACGATTTCCCGCGCCATGGAAAAATCGGCCGCACGATCGACATACACATGACAAATGCCGTCGTAGTGTTTGATCACCGGCATCGTCGCCTCCGCCATGACCCGCTCGATCAGTGACTTGCCCCCGCGCGGGATCGTGACGCTGATCCTGTCGTTCATCTTCAAGAAGTGTCCGACCGCGGCTCGATCCGTCGTCGAAACCAGTTGGACGCAACTCTCCGGCAAACCGACGTCAACGAGCGCCTCGCTCAAAACGCTGTGCAATGCCTGATTGCTTTGAAACGCTTCCTTTCCCCCGCGCAGGATCACCGCGTTTCCACTCTTGACGCAGATTCCCGCCGCGTCGACGGTCACGTTCGGGCGCGATTCATAAATGAAGAAGACCACGCCTAACGGCACGCGCACGCGAGAGACTTCCAACCCGTTAGGCCGCACATTGCCGTCGATCATCTCGCCGACGGGGTCGGTCATCCCGGCAATCTGTTCCAGGGCCTGGGCGGCCGTATTCAGCCGAGAGTGACTTAAGGTCAGGCGGTCGATCGCCGCGGCGTTAAGGCCGAATCCCGGCGCCGCCTCAACGTCGGCCTGATTCGCCTCCAGGATCTGTGAAGTTCGTTCACGAATCAACTCGGCAGCGCGCACCAACCACTGATTCTTGATCTCGCCTCCGGCCGTCGCCAAGTGACGAGACGCAACCTGGGCCGACATGGCGACTTCCATCGCATAGAGTGCGAAATCCAGATTGGTTTCAGTCGAGTGCATAGTCTTCGCGGTACGGGCCAAAACAGCGCACAGAATCGGCGCAATCTCCGCGGTGCGGCGAGTATCGGCCAACCCTCTTTTCCTGTCAATCCGGCTTCGCACCGGGGGCCTAGTGCACCGATCCCTCTTTTTCCCCGAATTGATCATCTGACCGACCCGGTGAGTTGAATTATACCGCTTTGTTCAAGCCGCGACGGCAATTCGTTAAGAGAATCGTGAATCTCATAGCGGCCGCGAATACATCCCATTCCCGCGAGCCCCATCCATTTCCCGACAATCTCCCGACCGGCAAGATTTTCGGGCGCCAAGCCGCGAGCCGATCTGCGAGCGACGCACTGCTCTCTCGACCCGCCGGCAGGAACACAACGTCGATCGATTGATCGGGAAAGCGGTTGACCGCATTGTGGACATCGGCGGTCAGTACCTCGATCCGCAATTCGGGACGCAGATCTTGCAAAAGTTTCACATTGCGAGGGAGCTCTGCATCCGGTCCGGCCTGACGAGAAGATTCTTGCGAGGATCCCGTGGCGTGCACTACTTAAGCGATCCAGCTTGCCGTCGGCAGCCCCAATCCCGGTCGCCAGAAACCCTCGCTCCGGCCCCGGACCGATTTCAACCCAATATCCCTCCGGTCGAAGCCGGGCCTGATCTTGAACACCAACTCGGTGATTTCTCGACGACTGATTCGCTATACTGGCTTACGACTGGCAGATGCCGATTAAGAGATTCTTCGGTTGGAATGGACCGTAGGCAAATCTGATCTTGTCCTTCAAGCTGCAACACTAATAGTATGATGAGAATTCTGACCATTGATATCGGAGGGACCCACGTCAAATTCCTGTTGCAGGGAAAGGACGCGCCGCGGCGCTTCCCGTCTGGGCCGGAGATGACTCCACAAGCCATGGTGTCCGGTGTCAAAGATGCCACTGCGGATTGGCCGCATGACGCGATCTCCATCGGCTATCCCGGCCCCGTTCTGCACGGCCAGCCCGTTGCCGAGCCGCACAATCTGGGCTGCGGCTGGGTCGGTTTTGATTATGAGGCGGCCTTTGGTTGTCCCGTCAAGATGATCAACGACGCCGCGATGCAGGCCCTGGGAAGCTACGCGGACGGTAAACTCCTATTTCTGGGACTCGGCTCCGGACTCGGCTCGGCGATGATCGTCAACGGCATCGTGGAACCGATGGAACTGGCCCATCTGCCGTACCGCAAGGGAACGTTCGAAGACTATGTGGGCCTGCGTGCGCTCAAGCGTGTCGGCAAGAAGAAATGGCGCCGTTACGTGGCTGACGTCGCCACACGCCTGCAACTGGCTTTGCAACCAGACTACATCGTGTTCGGCGGCGGCAATGCGCGCAAGCTCAAGGAGCTGCCCCCCGGATGCCGTCTCGGCGATAACTCGAATTCGTTTCAAGGTGGATTCAGCCTGTGGCAGAAGCAGCCGGAACCGATTCATCAGGCAGACTGACCACACGACAGTCGTTCACGACGCCCGATTCACTCCCGACGGCAGGCACGTCGTCGCCGCCCACGCCGATGGAACCCAGTCCGTGATTCGGCTTCCCAATTGACGGCGGAGTTGCAATATACCTCCGCTTGAAGCATCATCTCGGAAATCCTGATCGACATCCGTGTCCGGTAGACAATTCCAGCGAGGTGATTGTGAAATACTTCTTCTGCAGCGTCCTGACGACGACTTTGCTCTGTGCGTTGACGACCCGCGGCGACGAGCCGGCCAAGTCCGATAAGAAACCAGCCGCGAAAACCAGGCAGGTCGCTGCCGGCGATCTCAAGCTCAACGTGCCAGAAACGTGGAAGCAAAAGCCCCAGGCGCCCGGAATGCGGGTTGCCGAATTTGACGTCCCGCCGGTCGGCGACGACAAAGAGGCGGGCGAGTTCGTCGTCTTCTTTTTCGGCAAGACGGGCGCCGGCGGAGTGCAGGCCAACATCGAACGGTGGATCGGCCAGGTTGAAGAAGAGGGACGGAAGGCGCGGATCCTCTCCGGCGAATCGACCCTGGGAAAGTACACGCTTGTCGATCTGTCCGGCGCCTATAACAAAACGATCGGTCCGCCGATCGCGGGCAAGAAAAAGCGGCTGCCTGATTGGCGGGTAATCAATGTCGCCATCGAAACCGAGGGTGGTCCGTACTATCTGAAACTCGACGGGCCGGCCAAGACGATCGCCGCCATCGAAGACGATTTCCGTGCCGCGTTCGGCGGCAAGAAGGAGTCCGAGAAAGAACAGAAGGCCAAATAGCCGGGGCGAGAATTGCTGTCGAGCGTCGACACTGCGAATGGGAGGCAAGGTCAGAGCGCGCTCGACATTGGACGTCGAGCGCATGACCGCGATTCGATGGTCGCGTCAGCGTGATCCACAGTCGACGCCAACGATGGCCCTGACCGAGTGGCCCCCACGCGCTCGTCTTGCTCATTGTCCAACTCGTCGGGGCCATCGCTTGGTGTCTGGCTCCGTCGACTTCAAGCCTGATGCAAAGCATTCGCGGTTGCGACCCGGTCCATCGTTCACGCTCTGAACCCGCCACGCAGGCCGTTGTGTAAGCGACGTGCGACTCGGCAAAAGGCGTCATCGTCGGCGTTGCCGAACGGCGACAGCGGCGGCGCGCGACCGGCAGCGTCGTGAAACCGCCGTTTTTCCGGTGTTTTCTGGTCGCCGGGCCGCGAGCACGTTCGGCCGACGTTGCCGAAACGCTTCACGCCCGCAGAACCGCGCAGCCGCGGCACGGTCCGATTCTCGCGCTGGTCCAAAGCGCTTACGTCCAGCCGACATTGCAGTTGCGCTCCGCCAAACGGACCGCGCGCTAAGCCCGCTTTACATTTTGTAAAGCCTGGCACGAGCCCTGCTTTACATCTTCTCACGATCGCCAGCAAACGCCTGACCGAAAACGAAACACCTCTCACTCGAAACATAACCCCCAGCACCATAAGGACACACGCATCATGAAAAGCTTCTGCATCAACCTCGCCGTTCGGTTCTATCGCGATGAAGCTGGTTTTATCGTCTCGGCCGAGCTCGTCCTCGTCAGCACGATCACCGTCCTGGCCCTCGTCGTGGGCTCGAGCGAAGTCGCCTTCGGCATCAACGCCGAGCTCGAAGACGTCGGGGCCGCGTTCGGCAGCCTCAACCAGTCGTTCTGCCTCTCGGGGATGAGCAACAACAAGGGAAGCCAGAACAGCGGCAGCCAGTTCAACGACCATGCCGACCTGTGCGACAGCCAGAACGACATCCACACGACCGGCCCGTCGTCGGAACAGGGTGGCGGCCAGTTCTAATCGAGTCCCCTACCGTAGCGACATCGCCCCGCACATCGACCCAACATCAAGCCCCCCTGGGACACAGTTCCCTTGGGGGCTTTTTTCATTTGCTCCGTTCATCTCAATCCTTCTCAGGCACCTCCGTAGCGTATTCAACTTTGTTACACGGGCTTACGAACCCGCGCAGTTCGATTTGCGTCATCATTTGTTGAAACACTACACTGCTGGGCCTCCTTCCGACGGTGCTGCGCGACGACGCCGCGGACGAATTGAACCTGCACGGATTCGCATGCACGATCTGCCGCTGATAACCACGATCGCTTCGGCGTTCACCGCCGCCTGGCTGCTGGGGCTCTTGACGCAGCGGCTCGGCTTGTCGCCGATCGTGGGTTATCTTCTCGCTGGCGTCTTGATCGGTCCTTACACGCCCGGGTTCGTCGGCGACGTGCAGATCGCGCAGCAGTTGGCCGAGGTCGGCGTCATCCTGCTGATGTTCGGGGTGGGATTGCACTTTCATCTCAAGGATCTGCTGGCTGTCAAATCCGTGGCGATCCCCGGGGCCTGCGGCCAGAGTCTGGTGGCCACGCTGCTGGGCATCGCCGCCTTTTCCTGGTTCGGGCTCCCCATTCAGGCGGGGCTGGTCATCGGAATTGCGATGTCGGTCGCCAGCACGGTCGTGCTGATGCGGGTGCTGATGGACGCCGACGTCTTGAGTTCCGCGTCGGGGCACGTCGCGGTCGGTTGGCTGCTCGTCGAAGACATTCTGACCGTGATCGTGCTGGTGCTGATCCCCGTCCTTTCGGGAGGTGATTTCGCAGGCTCCGGTGCGGGGCTGTTCGCCGCGCTGGGTCTGGCCTTCTTGAAACTCTGCGTCCTCGTGGCGATCGTGATGCTGGGAGGAGCGCGCGTCATTCCGTGGGTGCTAGTGCAGGTCGCCCGGCTTCGGTCCCGCGAGCTGTTCACGCTGACCATTCTGGTGTTTTCGATCGCGATTGCCGTCGCGTCGTATGCTTTCTTCGGCGCTTCGATGGCGCTGGGGGCGTTTCTGGCGGGGATGGTCGTCGCCCAGTCGCCGGTCAGCCATCAGGCCGCGGCCGATGCATTGCCGATGCGCGATGCCTTCGCCGTGCTCTTTTTCGTGTCGGTCGGAATGCTGTTCGACCCGGCGTTCCTCCTGCACCAGCCGCTGATGATCCTGGCGGCGCTGGCCATCATCCTGATCGCCAAACCGCTCGCGGCGCTGGCAATCGTCGCCGCGCTCGGGCACTCGGCCCGCACCGCACTGACGGTCGGCCTGGGGCTCGCGCAAATTGGTGAATTCTCGTTTATCCTCGCGGAATTGGCCGGCCGCTACAAATTGATCACCGACGACGCGCATCACGTGCTGGTCGGAGCCGCCATCATCTCGATTACGCTGAATCCGATTCTGTTTCGCTCGCTGCATCCGATTGAAGACTGGCTCAAACGCCGCCCCCTGCTCTGGCGGCTGCTGAACGCCCGCGCCGAACGCCGCATGCAACTGGCGAAGCCGGTCGGCGAAGCCTGTGTGACCGCTCCCCCCGCGAACGGCGACCGTCTGGCGGTGGTCGTCGGCTTCGGCCCGGTCGGCCGATCGGTGTATGGGATCCTCCACGACGCCGGAATCTCCACGGTCGTCATCGACATGAACATCGATACGATCACCGAGCTTACCAGCCAGGGAGTCTCCGCGGTTTACGGCGATGCGACGCACGAGTCGATTCTCGAACAGGCGGGCATCAGGCATGCCTCGCACCTGGTGTTGACGCTGCCCGCCGAGGCCCATCGAACGTCCATCGTCACCGCCGCCCGGAACCTCAATACGACCGCGCGCGTGCTGGTGCGGGCGCACTATCTTCGCGAGCGGAACGACCTCGAACGGGCCGGCGCTTCGGCCGTCGTGTTCGAAGAAGCGGAAGCCGCGGTCGCCCTGGCGCGGCTCGTGCTGGCCGATACGGGCGCCGGTCGGGAAGTCGTCGATCGCAAGGTCCGCGACTTGCGATTGCAACTCCTGGTCGAGAATGGTTTGGTCACGATCGAAGACATCCTGAAAAACGTCGCGGTGCGAACCGACAACCAACCCCCCCGCCAAGCCGCCCTGAAGCTGATCGATGCGATTGCCGCCGGCGGAATCGTGATCGAGCTGGCGGGACGCACCTCCGAGCAGGTGATTGCCGAGCTCGTCGCGGCCATCCCGGCCGACAAGCTGCCTCCCAACGCATGCGTCGCCGATCTGGCCATCGCCCGTGAACGCGAGATCTCCACGAACCTGGGTTTCGGTGTGGCCATTCCGCATGCTCGCTGCCAATTTCTGACGGCCCCTTTGATCGTCGTGGGCCGCTCGTCGGAAGGGGTCGTGTTTTCGCCGCAGGATCCGCAAGTGGTGCGTCTCGTCTTTCTGTTTGTCGCGCCGGCCGACCAGCCTGACCTGCAACTTTCGCTCCTGGCACAACTGGCCCGCCTGGCCGGCAACGACGAAGCCCGCGACAAACTCCTGCACGCGACGTCGGAACTCGAAATCACGGAAGTCATTGCACAACATTCCACGTAATGTTTGCGGACCAATGGAATCAAGACAATGGGAGTCGTTAAAAAAGTAAGGAACCGCGGATGACGACGCGTGTGGCGGGGTCAGAGCGTGAATAGAAATCTCGCGTTGCCGCAAGTCGTTCGTGGCAGTGGTCGTCGAATCGTCGGAGCCGGAAACCCAGCGATGGCCCCGACGAACTGGACAATGAGTAAAACGAGAGCGCTCAAGCCACGCGATCAGGGCCATCGCTGGCGTGGATTGTGAACCACCCCAACGCCAACATCGGATGATTTCGGCGCGCTCCCTGTCCAACATGAGTCCCGCTCT
>DASYAR010000042.1:0-1640 GCA_036501235.1 Planctomycetaceae bacterium | reverse complement strand
ACGCCCAGCATATCGCGCTGCTCGTTGAAACTTTCGGTGAAGCCGTCGGTGTAGATCACGAGGCGATCGCCGGACGCGACGGGAACGATTACGGTGGCTTCCTTGCCTACGGCGTCTTCGATCAAGCCGAGAACGGCGCTGCCGGATTCGAGAAGGCGCGGAGCCTGTCCGGGCTGAACGATCATGGCGGGAGGATGACCTGCGTTGGCAAATTCTAGGGTGCGATTGTCGCGATCCAGACGCGCGGCGACCATCGTGAAGTAGAAGACAGACGACCCGATATTGCGGAGCACGAAGCGATTCAGGTGGTGCATCATCGGGCCGAGCGCGACGCCGCGTTCGATCTGCGACATAGTTTCGGTGTAGATGCGATTGGCGACGAGAGCCGAGCCGATGCCGTGGCCGGAAACGTCGCAGACGAAAAGGCTGAGCGAATCTTGCCGAGGCGCGACCAATCCGAAATCGCCGCCGATCGTGCGAACCGGCTGATAGTAGGTGGCCACGTTGACGCCGCCCCAGGTGAGTCCCGTGGGCGCAAGGCTCTGTTGGACCCGCGCGGCGAGCAGCAGATCCTCTTCGATTTCCTGGTGGCGCTTTTCAAGCTGTACATTCGCTTCGCGGAGCGCGTTTTCGGCGCGCTTCTGCTCGGTGATGTCTGTGGCGGTGATCACGGCGAAAACGTTGCCATCGGGATCTTCGATCTGGCGCGCAGTGACGAGAACAGGAAGACGTTCGCCGTTCGCCTGCGGGAGATAGAACTCGTACTGGCTATGTCCTTCGGTTTGACGCTGCAGGATGCGGTTACGCAATATGGCCGCGTCGTCGGGCGGATACATATCCAACATCTTCTGGCCGATTAGTTCGTTTTCCGGCATGCCGATCATTTTCTGGAACAGGGCATTGGCGAACACGATGTGGCTGCAATCGTCATTGATGATGACGCCCTGATTGATGGTTTCCAGGACGCCGGCCATTTCGCTAATCCAGGGGAATGTTTCTGGCACGGGGTTCTCGCTTTCGGTGCAGTGGAGGAATTTGGTGCGCTGTAAGTTTAGCGCACAGATTGGGGAAGTGGAAACGGGAGGCGGGAACGAAAGAGAGAGAGCCCTCCGCTTCGGTTCCTGTGTTCCTCGGGGCAGGCGGGATGACAGGCTGGAGAGGAATTTCAAATTTGAGAATTTGAAATTCCAAATGAGGTGAGAGGCCCACGACGAGGAAGGCGTCGTCGTGGCTACCTAGACAGAAGCAAGATCGAAAGCAACCTTCAACGTCAAAAGAGCCGGCGGGACGCCGGCGTTTCGCATTAGTCTGGGGCGGGTTACATGTGGCAGGCGTCGGAGCTGGCGGTTGTGGTAGTGCTTGGCGACGCAGCTGTCTGTGCTCTTGGCGATGCAATCCGAGCCGAGACGGGGATTGCACCTGGCGCTGGTGACGATGCGGTTGCTGATGCAGCCGGCGGCGAATTGTTCCCGGCAACCAAAGTTGCGACTGGCAGAGGGGCGAGATTCGCTTTTGCCAGAGTGGAATTGACGGAGGGGAGGGTGTCGGAGTTCAGAGTGCGCCATGCGACGATGGATTTGTTCAGGGAGCCGCAGGATTCGTCTATCACTTCGAGGGCTGTGGGGGCTGGAGCGGCGTCG
>DASYAR010000041.1:0-2848 GCA_036501235.1 Planctomycetaceae bacterium | reverse complement strand
GAGCAACCCTGTGTCAGTGACCCAGCAAGTAGAGCATGTCCTTGTCGTCCCGACGCTGTTGTTTCGTGAGCTCGGATATTTTCACGGTTTTTGTACAGACGTCGAGCCGTACCTGAAGACGCTGCTCGATCCGGCGTATATCAGCTTCCGCCCGCGCGATCAGATGGAGAACGATCCTAGCTTCAAGCAATTGATTCCGTATTGTCTGTTCCGCCATGCCGGGGAGTTGTTTCATTACAAACGAGGCAAGGCCCAGGGGGAAGGGCGCCTGCACAGCAAGCGATCAATCGGCGTGGGGGGGCATATTTCGTCGCAGGACCAGAACGAAGCCGGGTCGATTTACATCGAGGCCATGCACCGGGAAATCGACGAAGAGGTCTACCTGGAAACGACTTACCGCGACACGTGCGTGGGCCTGCTCAACGACGATACGAGCGAAGTCGGCCGGGTCCATTTGGGGATCGTGCACATTTTTGACCTCGACGCGCCCAAAGTTCGCCCCCGCGAAGAGTCGATGTTAGATACAGGATTTGCTTCGACGGCAGATCTTCTGCGCGACGTTGACCAGTTCGAGACCTGGTCGCAACTGTGTCTTACGCACTTGTTCGCCACGAAATAACGCTCGGAACCGCCCCACGGATGTGGGGGTTCCTCATGGATGACCAGCCCGCCGATAAAGGAGTGTCGCATGTCTTCGAACATTTCCCGCCGCCATTTGCTCTCTACCGGCCTGACCGCCCTGGGCGGCACTCTGGCCACAGCCGCCCTGGCCGCCGACAAGGAAAAAGCTGGCGATCCTGACAAGGCCTCCGCCAAAAAGTCGGCCGCTGCCAAAGGCCCGCTCAGCCTGGAAGCGCTGGGAGTTCTTCTGGAAGCCCTGGGGCTCAAGCCGACGAAATACGAGAGCAGCTACGATTTCACGTTTCCATTCAAGGCCGAATCCGAATGGAACATGACAATGCGGGCGACGATGAGCACGGATGAGTTGGGGATCTGGATCACTGCTTTCCTGGCAGAAATGCCCCAGACGGCGGCCGACGTGCCCCGCACAGCGCTTTTGAAACTTCTCGCCCAGAACGACGACCTGGGGGACGGCATTTTCTTTGCGTACATCCCGAAGGTGCGGCAGATCGTACTCGAACGGATGATCGACAATGAGGGAATCACCAGCGCCTCGTTCAAGGAATCGATCCGCGAGTTGGCCACCCGTGTGACCGAAACGCAGCCGCTCTGGACCGTCTCGGAATGGAAGCAAACCCCCGCCTCCGGCAAAGACGCCGCCGACGGGAAATCGTCGGGCGACAAGCCGGCCGTCCTGAATGGCACGAAAGACGCCAAGCCGATCAAGTCCGCCAACAGCGACAGCGCCCCGACCCCGTCGAGAAAGTCGAAGTGAGTCGACCGCGTTGCTTTCGCCGGTTCGCATCGCCACCAAACCACCCGGTTGCCCCACTCGGCAACCGGGTTTTTCGTTTGGCCCGGCGAGCCGCAGGGTCTATTCCTGCGGCATCAGGGTCAAGCCAAACTGCAGGTGATGAAGCAAATGAGCTCGCTACGACTCTATTTGCGCCGTTGTCGCCGTTGCAGTACAATCCGCGAAGACACTGCACGCCGCCTCGAACGGAACCGCTTCGATGAGATTGCTGATCTTGAGTCTGGCTGTCGTTATAGCCGCACCGGGCTTTATTGCCTCGACGTGCTCAGCCGCGGACGTCCGTACGATCGGCGGAAACGGCCAACAGACGTATTCCGGTGACGGTGGGTCTGCGCTCGACGCCGGGATCGGTGGACCGTTCGGATTGACGATCGGTCCCGATGGCGCTCTCTACGTCTGCTCGATTTCCAGCCATTGCGTCCGGCGCATCGACGAAGAGACTGGCTTGATCACGACCGCCGCCGGGGTGGGCAAACAGGGCTACTTCGGAGACGGCAAGCCCGCGACCAAGGCGCTCTGCAATGAACCGTACGAGGTTCGCTTCGATTCCGACGGCCACATGTTTTTCGTTGAAATGCAGAACCATCTGGTCCGCCGCGTTGATGCCAAAACGCACATCATTTCCACCGTCGCCGGAACCGGGCAGCCCGGGTTTTCCGGCGATGGGGGCCCTGCCATGAAGGCCAAATTGAAGCAGCCGCATTCCATTGCCCTCGACGGCGCCGGGAGCTTATACATCGCCGACATCGGCAACAACCGCGTCCGTCGGGTCGACCTGCAAACGGGCGTGATCGACACGCTGGCCGGCACGGGGGAGAAAGGGCCAACGCCCGACGGCGCGCCCCTCGCAGGAACGCCCCTCAACGGCCCCCGGGCCCTCGATTTCGACTCACGTGGGCAAATGTACCTGGCCCTGCGCGAGGGAAACGCCGTCTGTCGCGTCGATCTGCGCCGCCAGAAATTCGGCCATTTCGCGGGAACCGGCACGCAGGGGAAGACTGGGGATGGGGGCCCGGCCGTTGCGGCTCGTCTCGCCGGACCGAAGGGCATTGCCGTCGGTCCCGGCGGCGACGTCTTTCTCGCCGACACGGAAAACCACGTGATCCGAGTGATCCGCGCCGCCACCGGCAACATCGAAACCCTCGTCGGCGACGGCAGCCCGGGCGACGGGCCCGACGGCCCCCCCCGCAAATGCCGACTCAACAAGCCGCACGGCATTTATGTCGATCCCAAGGGGAATGTTTACATCGGCGACAGTTCGAACCACAAAGTGCGGAAGCTGCCGGCCCGGTAAACAACTTGCTATTGCAGTTCAGGCTCGATTTCCAGACACTTCCGGCCCGCCGTGTTGAAAAAGGGGACAGTCCCTCTCGGCCATATCGATTTGTCGCGGAGAATTCGCTCGTTGGAAAG
>DASYAR010000040.1:0-25892 GCA_036501235.1 Planctomycetaceae bacterium | reverse complement strand
ACGCGGAGCGTGGGAACGAGACCGGTTAGAGAAGGATTTCTTCTGCCACGCGGCCGGAGACGTCGGTCAGGCGGAAGGGGCGGCCGGCGTACTGATAGGTGAGTCGCTCGTGGTCGAGGCCCAACAGGTGCAAGAGCGTGGCGTGCACATCGTGCATGTGGACGCGACCTTCCACGGCGGCATGGCCGAATTCATCGGTTTGGCCGTGGGCGAAACCCGGCTTCACTCCTCCGCCGGCCAGCCACATGGTGAAACCGCCCGGGTTGTGGTCGCGGCCGGTTCCGTTCTTTTCCGCATACGGCGTGCGGCCGAACTCGGCGCCCCACCAGACGAGCGTGTCCTCCAGCAGGCCGCGCTGTTTGAGATCGGCCAGCAGCGCGGCGATCGGCTTATCGACGGCGGCGGCGTGTTCGGCATGTTTCGGGAGGTTCGAATGCTGGTCCCAGGCGGGGTTCGCCGTGTTGTCTCCGTAAGTCACCTGGATGTAGCGCACGCCCGCTTCGCACAAACGCCGCGCCATCAGGCATTGGCGGCCGAAGTTGTCGGTCGATTTCTCGCCGATCCCGTAGAGGGCCTGCGTCGCTTCGGTCTCGCCGGCCAGGTCGAGAACGCCGGGAACATTGGTCTGCATCCGCCACGCGAGTTCGTACGATTCGATGGCCGCTTCGAGATCGGAATCGCCGGGCGATGCGCGAAGCTGCTCGGCATTCAGATCGCGGATCAAATCGAGCTGGCGGCGCTGCGCGGCGGTCGACAGATCGGCGTTTGCCAGATTGCGAATCGTGGCCTCGCGCGCGGGCCCGCCGGCCTTGCCGAGAGCCACACCCTGATGCACTGCCGGCAAAAACGCCGGTCCGTAGTTCCGCGGCCCGCCGTTGCCTGCCGACGGTGCAATCGACACGAAGGCCGGCAGATTGTCGTTCTCGGTCCCGAGCCCGTAACTGATCCACGAACCGACCGAGGGGCGGATCAGATTTGTCGACCCGCAATGCAAAAACAGCGTGGCCGGGCCGTGGGCGACTCCTTCGGTATGAACGGCGTGCAGGAAACAGAGGTCGTCGACGCGTGCCGCCTGGTGGGGGAATAATTCCGAGACCCAGCGGCCACTTTGGCCATGCTGCGCAAATTTCCACGGCGATTTCATGACGCGCTGCTGCGAGCCGCGTTTGCCGGAATTCGCGATTGCGCGGGCGTCATCGAAAGGCATCTGCTTGCCATCGTCTTCGGTGAGCCGCGGTTTGTAATCGAACGTGTCGACCTGACTCGGCCCCCCCTGCATGAACAAAAAGATGATCCGCTTGGCCCGCGGCGCGAATTGCGGAAGCGGCTGATTCACGGAAGCCGCCAAAGTCCGATCCGCCGCCAGCGCCGACCAGGCCAGCCACCCAAACCCGCAGCCCGCCGTCTGCAAGAACTTTCGGCGGCCTTCGATATTGTTTTCAGTCATGTTTCGTGGGCCACATTTTTCAGCGTGCCGGATCAGAAAGCGTGCCAAATGCGCAATGAGTGTCAGTGGACGTAGCGGAAGTCCAACGTCGCAAATAGACCCTGGATGAGTTGGGTCCAGGCGTCGGTCGTGGATTTTGTGCCGGGGGTGGACGCGTCGGCGAGAAATCGCAGGGCGGTGGTGCGTTCGGCCTCGGTGGGGGGGCGACCGAGAACCAGCCGCCAGGCGCGTGTGATTCGTTCTGCGGTTCCAGGATGCATCTCAGCGAGCAACCGTTCTGCGGCACGGCGTGATTGGGTTTGGACGAATGGATGATTCATCAGGAACAGCGCCTGCGGCGCGACAGTGCTCGTCGTCCGTCGGCCGGTGACCAGGCTGGGATCGGCGAAATCGAACACGTCGAATATTTCCGGCAGCGTATTGCGGAATACCGGCAGGTACACGCTACGGCGGTCGGATTTGTCGACAAATCCGTAATCGGCAGGCAGATCTTCGGGGAAAGTCCGCCCACCGCGCTCGGTCCGCAGGCCACCGCTGATCGCCAGCATCGCGTCGCGCAAGCACTCGGCATCAAGCCGCCGGCGATTCATTCGCCGGAACAGCCGATTTTCAGGATCTGCGGCGCGGCCCTCAATATCGTCGCGGTCTGACGTCTGATAAGCCTGCGACAAGACAATCCGCCGCACGAGTCGTTTTGTAGACCAGCCGTCATCCATGAAGGTCACCGCCAGATGATCTAGCAACTCGGGATGCGAAGGAAGTTCCCCCGTCGTGCCAAAATTGTCGGTCGTCCGCACCAGACCGGCGCCGAACAACCAGTGCCAGGCACGATTCACAAAGACTCGCGCCGTGAGCGGATTGTCGCGAGATGCGATCCACTCGGCCAGTTGGCGTCGACCCCCTTCGGATGCCGGAATCGCCGGCGCGGATTTCGGTGAAGCCACTTCCAAAAAGCCTCGCGGCACGTCCGGTCCGCGGTTATGCACGCTGCCTCGAATGTGGACATACAAATCGTGCGGTTCGGCCAGTTCGGTAAGCGTCATGACCATTGGCCGCTTCGGCCCATTCGCCTTCCGCGATTGCAGGTCCCGCTCCAGGTGTTTGATCTCGTCGCGGAGCTTCTTCACGTCCTCGTTTTCCGCGTGTGCAGATTTTTCCTTGCTACCGGAGCTGGCAACTGCCTGCGAACCTCCGGCCTCGACGGCGAGGAACTGCACGGCATCGGCAATGACATGCCCTTTCGTCCCCATGTTGGACACGATCACGAAACTCTGCCCGTCGCGCTCGAAACGATACTCGCCGAGCGAGATGAATCGCCCTTCGATCGGCGGCGCTTGACGCTCGTTGACGGTGACGGTCTTTTCCCCATCGGCGCTGAACACGGTCACCGGCACTTCTTCGGATCGATTGCCACCGGGGGTGTAGGCCAGCCGCACTTCGTATTTGCCAGTCGCCGGAAGAACGGGATCGAACGTGAGCGTCTTGCTCCCTTTGCCACCGTCGATGTCGTGCAGATAGCCCTCGCCAATGTACGGCTTCATGTGCTGTGAGTGCTGCCACTCTCCGACGCGCTTGGCCGCCACGTCATCGACGACGATGCCCGGCAAATCCTTTGCGAGCACGATTTCGGAAGACGCCGCGCCGATCGCTGTCCCGCCCACGCGCTTGAGTTCTCCCTGCAAATCCTGAATCCGTCCCTGCACGGCGGCCAATGTCTGCTCGTGCTGCTGGAAGACCGCCTCGCGTTCCGGCGCCAGCGGAAACGGAACTTCGATCCATTTTGACACGTTTTCGTGATCCAGGGTTTTGGAGTTTTTCAGGATCCCGGCGAGCGCGTAATAGTCACGCGTCGGGATCGGATCGAACTTATGATCGTGGCACCGCGCGCACGTAATCGTCTGCGCGAGAAATCCACGACCGAGCAGGTCGAGTTGCTCGTCGATCAGGTCCATTTCAAGCTGCTGCTTGTCCTGTTCTTCGAGATTCGTATTTCCGAGCACGAGCACCGTCGTGGCGACCAACCGCCGGCCGCGCTCTTCAATGGAATCGGAGCCCAGCAAATCCCCCGCCACCTGTTCCTGCAAGAACTGATCGTAGGGGAGATCGCGGTTGAACGCGTCGATCACGTAGTCCCGGTAGCGCCACGCCTGCTTGAACACGAAGCCCCGCAGCGTCAACGACTCGGCGAAGCGCACAACGTCGAGCCAGTGCCGGCCCCAGCGCTCGCCGAATTCCGGCGAATCGAGCAGTCGATCGACAAGTTTCTCCCACGCATCGGCGGACGTGTCTGCCAAAAACTCGTCGACCTGTTCAGGAGTCGGAGGCAGCCCTGCCAGGTCGAAAAACACTCGGCGCACCAACATTTCGCGACTCGCGCGCGGTCCGGGCGCAAGTCGTTCAGACTCCAGTCGTGCGAGGATAAAATGATCGATCGACGTGCGCGGCCAGATTGCGTCGCGAACTGCGGGAACTGGATGAGCAACCGGCGGCTGGTAAGCCCAATGCCGGCGGCCCGTTTGGGCAGCTCGAATCGTTTTGCTCTGCGGTTTGACGTCGGCGATTTTTCGGGGATCGGGCGCCCCCATCTTCACCCATTGTTCGAAGTCGGCGATGATTTTTTCCGGGAGACGCCCGTTGGGAGGCATTTTCAGATCGCCCGCGGAACGGATCGCCTCGATCAGCAGGCTCTCGTCGGGTTTGCCAGGCTCGATGGCAACTCCCGAATCCCCACCTTTCGACCATCCTTCGTGGCTATCGAGGCGCAGTCCTCCTTTGATTTTCGCATCGCCGCTATGGCAGGCGTAACAATGCTCGACGAGGACCGGACGAATTCGTTTTTCGAAAAACGCAATGCCCGCAACGTCCTCGGCAGTGAGAACTTCAACATTCGACGTAATTATCACGGCGAAGAGAGCTGCAAACAACGCGAAACCGCACGCGTGGGGCGATCGTGTTGGCTGCATCTTCATGTCGATTCTCGAGGCGTTCTTGTTCCTTACCCAATCCGGCGGCGTTTGCGGCGGCCGTGGGTGAAGCTGTCGATCACCATGTTGCCCAGGTCTCCGGCGTTGCAATACGCTGCGACGCCGCCTGAGACGGCCGCCATCTGCTCGACGAAATTCACCAGGCCCAGATAGAAATAGTCTTCGATCAGGGCGAAGCTCGACAGGTGGATCCCGTCGTTGGCGCAGCGCCGCACTTCGGCCAGCGTCATCGCCGCCGTCTTTTGCGCCGGCGGGTAAATGAGCACGATGTCGCGCCCTTCGACGTGGGCGGTCGGCTCTCCGTCGGTGATCGTAATGATCTGCTTGTTCACGGCGGGTTGCCGCCGGAGCACCCGACGGGCGAACTGCAATCCCGCCTGAATATTCGTGAAATGCTCGGGAACGAACCCGCTGGGCTTGTCGAGATTGACTCGCAAATGCACACGCGAGTCGTAAATCGACACCTGCTTCGGCGCCGAGTACAAAAGTTCTCGTTCGGACAGCGGGCTGGCGTAGGTGTAAAATCCCACGAATTGCAGAAAATCCCCCTGGAACCGGCCGCGGACCAGTGCCGCCAGACTCAACGCGACTTTCTTCGCCTGGCCGAATTTGCCATACCGACTCATGCTCCCCGACATGTCGATCAGCACGATCGTCGCGCAGCTCGTCTGATACTCGGTGTCATGCACGACAAGATCGTCTTCGATGATGTTCACGGGGGAGCCGCCTCCCTGACGGTGCAGAGCGTTGCGCAGCGTCTCGTGCATGTTCAGGTTGGCGACGGGATCGCCGTATTCGTAAGGCTTCGAATCTTCGTGAACCGTCTGCCCCACGCCGCGCATGTCGGTCTCGTGCTTGCCCATCTTGTCGCGGGCCGCGACGTCGAACAATTCGTCGAGGGCCTTGGTCTCGATGCGTTTGATTCCACGCGGAGTGATCTGATACTTGCCCTCGGAATCTTTCTCGATCAGACCCTGCTTGATGAGTTTTTCGAGCACGTCCGGGTGCTCCTGCTCGAGCTGTTCGAGCATCGGCAGAACTTCGTCGCCGTAGTCGAGCAGATACTCGGCGAGCTGATCGAAAACGCTGTCGGCCGACTGAGGAGCGAACTCCTGAGTGCCGTCCCAGCGTGAGTATTCGAATGTGGGCATGGCGGTTCCGTGGAAGCGGGCTGCGCGCGTGCCGGCGACAGCCCCAGGGCAAACTACGTCCTGTCCGATTGTATGACTCCGTGGCGATTGACGACAACTCCGATTGCAACACCGGAAACGACCGTGCGGGGGCGATGCGTTCGACAGCCTCCATCAATTCGGCATCAACACGCCGAATTCCTCTCCAAGCGGCGGAGCGGGACGTTTTCCTCAACGACTTACGTCAAACGAGCCGATTTCATTCGTTGCGGGGAGGGCCACCCGTTACCGTGCCGTTCTGGCATTATAAGCATTCCATCACCGGCATGAATTCTCGACCACGCGTCCTGGTAATCGACGATGATCCGCTCTTCCGCAGCCTGATCACGTCGATGCTCCGCCGTGACTTTCTGGTGACGGTTGCCAGCGAAGGCGCCGAAGGATTACACAAAGCGCTCGAATTCCCGCCGCAACTGGCGATCATCGACGTTCAAATGCCCGGCTGGGACGGGCTGCGCACAGTCCAGGCCATGCGGGCCCATCACGGCCTCGCGAAGGTCCCCGTGATGATGTTGACGAGCGACGCCAGCCGCCAGACCGTGCTGGCATCGATCCAGGCGGGAGCGAACGACTATGTCATCAAGACGACGCTCAATCGCGACGATTTGCTCGAAAAAACTCGCCGGCTGATGCGGCTTGATCAGGCCGACGCCACTCCCGGCGTCGCCAAAAGCTCTGCGACTGAACTGGTCACGAGTGCGGTCGCATCCGGCGAAATTCTCGAGCCGGCAACTCCTCCGTCGGGCGGCCCGGCCGCCGGGGACATTGAGGCGTCTATGTTGCAGGCGATGGTCGACAACTGGGAATAGTGCGCTTTCGCCCCGCCGCGCTACGTTCTATGCTGTCGTCATGCCCGACATCGTCCTCACGACGCTTAACGCCAAATACGCGCACGCCGCCTTCGGCTTGCGCTATTTACATGCCAATCTGGGAGAGCTGCGCGACCGCGCGGAAATCGTCGAATTCGACGTCAGCCAGCGGACGGTCGACATCATCGAAGTGTTGCTCGATCGCGAGCCCAAGATTCTCGGACTGGGGGTCTATATCTGGAACGTGGCCGAGTCGACGCGGCTGGTCGGCGAGCTGAAACGGGTGCGGCCGGAAATTATCGTCGTCATCGGCGGCCCCGAAGTCAGTTATGAAGTCGACCAGCAGGAAATCGTTCGCCTGGCCGATCACGTCGTCACCGGTGAGGCCGATCTCACCTTTCCCCAAGTCTGTGCCGCCATTCTCGGTGAGAAAGCGCAGGAACAGGCGGAGGCTGGCCCGGACCGGACTCGGCATCCCGCGGCCGACGTTATGTCGCAGAGGATCATTCCGGCGGTCTTGCCTCAGTTCACCGGTCTTCGTTTGCCCTACGACCTGTATTCCGCCGCCGACATCTCCCATCGCGTGATATATGTTGAAGCCTCGCGGGGATGCCCCTACGAGTGCGAATTTTGCTTGTCGGCGCTCGACATTCCGGTCCGTCAGGCGCCGCTGGAGGAATTCCTGCAAGCCATGAGCTCGCTGCTGGACCGTGGTGTCCGGCAGTTCAAATTCGTCGATCGGACGTTCAATCTCAACCTCAAGGTCAGTCGCGCCATTCTGTCGTTCTTTCTCGAGCGCTACACGCCGGGGCTGTTTCTGCATTTCGAGATGATCCCCGACCGGCTTCCCGACGCGCTGCGCGATCTGATCGCCCGATTTCCCGCCGGATCGCTGCAATTCGAAGTCGGAATCCAGACATTCAACGACGACGTCGCCGACCTCATCAGCCGCCGACAAGATAACGCCAAAGTGGAAGAAAACCTGCGCTGGCTCCGCGAAGCAACCGGCGTCCATATCCATGCCGACCTGATTGTCGGACTTCCCGGTGAATCGGCCGACAGTTTCGGCCGGGGCTTCGATCGCCTGGTGCGAATTGGTCCGCAGGAAATTCAGGTGGGCTTGCTGAAGCGGCTGCGCGGCACACCGATCATTCGCCACGACAAGCCCTGGGGAATGGTCTACAGCCCCGCCCCCCCTTATGAAATCCTGCAGACGAAGTTGATCGACTACGCGTCGATGCAGAGGCTGCGGCGATTCGCCCGGTATTGGGACCTGGTCGCCAACAGCGGCAATTTTGTCGAATCCACGCCGCTGCTGTGGGGAAAGAGATCGCCTTATGAAAACTTTCTGAGATTCAGCGACTGGGTGTATCGGGCCAGCGGCAGGACGAACGGCATCGCCCTCAAACGGCTGGCCGAGTTGCTGTTCCGGTTTCTCGTTTCAGAATCTCATTGTGACGAATTGCTGGCCGCGGGCGCGATCTGGAACGACTACCGCCACGGCGGTCGCAGTGACCGCCCCGAATTCCTGCGACCCTATCTCGCGCAGCTCGACGATTCTCCGGCGCTCGCAGTTCCAGCGCCTGCACTCCCTCCGCGCCAGGCGCGCCACGCCTCGAAAATGCTGTAAAATCGGCGTGTGTGGCGGGGTCAGAGCGTGATTGGGAGTTTCACACGTCCGCACGCAAGTGGGGCCTCAATAATCCGCGATCGAACCGTCGGGCAGCGTGATTTTCGGCCAGGTCCATTTGTATTTCGGGTCGGCGGCGACTTTCGCCATTTTTTCGAGGTCGAGCCGGACGCCCAGCCCCGGTCCCTCTGGGAGTGTGGCGTAACTCGTCGCGTCATCCACCGTCCACGGCCGGTTCATGAACTGCTCGCCCCATTGCAGATTCCCGGGGGCCGTTTCGTGAATCACGAGAAACGGGATCGAAGCGCCGACGCTCAGACTGGCTGTCGCGCCCAGCGGCGAGGTCGTGCAATGCGGGGCCAGCGGGACGTGGTAGGCTTCGGCCAGCACGGCAATCTTTTTCATTTGCGTGATCCCGCCACAGTGGGCCACGTCGGGCTGCAAAATATCGATCGCCCCCTCGTGCAGATAAGGCAGGAATTCCCAGATCGTCCGGTCGCGCTCGCCGGTCGCCAGCGGAATATCGATCGCCGCCTTGAGCCGTTTGAAGACCTCGATATTTCCTGGTACGGCCACCTCCTCCAGAAAGAGCACGTCGTAGGCCTTGATGGCCGCGGCAAGCTGGATGAGCGTCGCGGGGGGAACGGCGCAGTGTGCGTCGAACATCACGAATCCATCCTGGCCGACCCGTTCGCGTGCCGCCTTAATCGCCTTTACCATGCGATCGATTTCGTCCGGATTGCCGGCATGTCCATAGATGCCGTGCGGCGGGACCTTTTGCGCCTTCGAGGTGGGATAGACGCGCACCTTATCGCGGCACGGTCCGCCCAGGAGCCGGTAGACTGGGACGCCCCAGAGTTTGCCGGTGACGTCCCAGAGGGCCATGTCGATTCCAGCAATCGTATGGCACATAAAGGGGCCGCCGCGCATATCGCGATGGGCGCGGTACAGTTTCTGCCACAGGTGTTCGATGCGAGTCGGATTCTCGCCGTCGAGCAGCTCGAACAGCGATTTCGTCAATTCCTCGGCCGCCGCCGGCTGCAAGGCGCTGATCTCGCCCCAGCCGCTGATCTTGTGGCTGGTGACGATCTCGACGTAGATCTTGTGCTGGACGCGATGAGTCTTCAGGTCGGTGATGCGGATCGAAGACGCCGCATCGGCCACCTGGCCGGCCGGGTTCTTGTCGTCGGCCACCGCATGCTGCAGGAGCGCAAGACCCCCGGCAGCCCCCACCACACCGAACATCCCCCGCCGCGTCACAGAACCAAGCGACAATGCAGTCGTCATGCGAATCTCCTCGATGTTAATTCTCGTATTTTGCTTACCCAGAATGAGATTACGGCTTCGCCGGGCACGACCGGCAACGGGATGCAATTACTCTTCCCAGCGGCCCAGCCAGGAGGGCCGGCAGCAGCAGCAGATTGCCGGCGAGACCTGCCGTCAGCAGGGCGACCATCATGGCGCCGAATTGCAGGATGGGAACGAAAGAGCTCACGGACAGGGCGGCCATGCCCAGGCCCAACAGGGCCCAACTTTGATACATGGGCCGCACGCAAGCCTGCCACGCCACGAGCACCGCCCGCCGACGATCCAGCCCGCGCCGGACTCCCCAGCGAAACCACAGCAGGAAATGGATGACGTCGTCGACCGTCACGCCCAGGGCCACGCACGGCGCCATGACCGCGCCGACGTCGATCTTCACTCCCAGCCAGCCCACGCTCCCGAGAACCACAATCGCCGGGAAGAGACTGGTGCACATCATCAGCACTCCGCTCGACCAGTGGCGCATTGTCACCGTGATGGCGATGACGATTAGCACCAGGTCGCTGGCGATTCCGAAGACCAGCCCGTCCATCAACGAGCGCCGAGCCTTGAACAGGACGGGAGCGACCCCGGTATAGGTCACGGAGATACCGGTATACCCCTCCTCCGATTCGACAACCAGCTCCGGATCGACTCGACTCCGCAGTTTCTCCACAAAGGCGGCGTAATCGACTTCCTGCATCGCGGCCACACGCGCGCTGATGCGCCACAGCTTTTCACCTTCGCCGGCCGCCAGATAGCCCGTTTCGACGAGCTCCTTCCAACTGTGCCGCAGTCGGGCATTCGTGATACCCTGCCGCAACCAGGCCGATCCACCTGTTTTGGATTCCGGCACGAAAGTCGCGGCGGAAATCGTCCCGCCCACCCCGTCGAGAGTTTCGATGCGCCGTTGCAGTCGCTCGACAAGTTTGACTCGCTCCCAGGCACTGAGCTGGCAGGTTTCGTCGTCGAAACGCACGATGACTTCCATCGGCGTCAGCGGCCCCATGGTCTGTTCGAGCCAGACGTAAGTCCGAATGACTTCCTCACTGGGTTGAATTTCGCGCATCAGATCGATCGTCAACTGAATCCGCGACAGCCCTGGAATGCACGCGACGACGACCAGAAAACACACGAGCGTCGCCGCGAAGGGAATGCGAACCACCGCCTCGCCCCAGCGGCAGAAAACGGCCGGGAGGGGCGCCTCGCCCGTTTCCGACGACATGGTTTCGGAAGCCGCAGGACTCGTCGGAAGAGGGCAAGGGACTTCGGCAGCCACGACGGTAGCCGGCCAAGTCGACAGGGCCGCCGGCAGCCACAGCATCAGGAGCAACCAACTGAGCACGACTCCCACGGCCGAGAACAGCCCAAAGGACTTCATCAACACCAGGTCGTTGTAGCAGATGGTGAGCAGCCCCACGGCCGTCGTGGCGGCGGACAGCCCCAGCGGCAACCAGGCGTGCGCGATGGCCCGGCCCACGGCGCCTCGCGTTCCCGTTTCGCGCACGCATTCCTGATAGTAGTTGCACAGGTGAATCGCCCCCGACGTGGCCGTGACATACACCATCGGGATCATCGTAATCAGGATGGCGTTCATCTTCGCCCCGCACACCGACATCACCGCCAGGCTGGTGGCGGCCGAGTAAATTCCCGTAATCAGCACCAGCGCCATCAGACGCAGGTTGCGAA
This sequence comes from Planctomycetaceae bacterium, assembly GCA_036501235.1. Taxonomy (GTDB): domain Bacteria; phylum Planctomycetota; class Planctomycetia; order Planctomycetales; family Planctomycetaceae; genus JACQFH01. Next base: position 14,841 of record DASYAR010000040.1, on the reverse strand, counting down.
ACGAACACCACGAGATGACCAGCACGACGGCAAAGCTCGACAAGATCACGCGGTACAGCGATTCCAGGCTCACCCGGTCGATCGCGACGTTAATGACCGCCGAGCCTCCTAACCGCAATTCCGCGAGCGGCACACCCGACGCCGTGATCTCTCCGCGCAGCACATCCAACATCCCTGCCAGATCGCGTTTCGCGTCGTCGGCGAGGAACACGACGGCGCACGTCTGCCGACCATCAAGACCGATCAGCGATCCCGTGAGCCGCGCTACGGCTTTCTCCGGGCTCAAACGGCAGTGCTCGCCAGTGAGATATTCCACCACGCTGCGGCCCGTGACGATCTTGCGGAAGGGAGATCGGGCGGCCGCATCCTGCCGATTGATGTCGGCTTCAATTCGTTCCTCCAGCCGATCCAGCCGCGAGTCTTCGAGCGTACAACCTTCCCAGGTGATCAGCACATATTCGTCGTTGCCGAAGTGCTTGCGAAACCAGCGATAGTCGGCCGTTACCGCATATTGCGCCGGCAACCAATCGTCGACGTCATTGATGTTGCTGTCGAGCGTCTGTTTCGCTTGCACGATGACGAGCGGCAGCAGGACACATCCCAGCGCCGTAATCCAGACTCCGTGCCGTTCGTAGAAATCGTTTTGCGTCATGAAATTGGAAGGAGCAATTCTGGTGCCAGCCCGGTTGTGCTGCTGACGCCAACTCAACTGTCGAAGCGATACGGCGTGTTGGAAATCTGGATGAATTCATTATGCGCAGGAAATGACCACATGTCGCGGCTGTGCCCCCCTGTTGGCGAACGTAGGTCAGGTTTTCCAACCTGACCGTGCTGCGGCCAGCTCCTTGAATGCGCAGGTTCGGCCGAAAAAGGACCTCAACGTCGAGATGCGTCCGTCAGGAAGCGGTTTTTGTCACCTGTCCCAAGGTGAGTTTCTGCTTCCTGACGGTCGCGGCTCGATTTTCAATACGCTGCTCAACGCGACTCCGAGGGACTTGTCGACAGACATCTACACCCTCCGAATCGCGCGACTGAGTTCACCATTCGATCGGCCAGTGCTACACTGATTCCACCCCCGCGCTTGCAAACCCGAAATCAATCTTCCTGCTCGTGCTTCTCATGAAAATCGCGATTACAGATTACTCATTTGCGGATCTCGCCGTCGAAGAGGGCATTCTCCGTCCTCTGGGACACGAGATTATTGCCTGGAAAGAGAAGCGACCGGCAGCCGATCTGCCGCAGTTGGTGGCGGAGGCCGATGCCGTCATTACCCAGTTCGCACAGGTGACGGCCGAAGTCATCGCCAGCATGAAACGGGCCAAGGCCATCGTGCGGTACGGCATCGGCGTCGATAACGTCGACGTGGCGGCGGCGAAGGCCCGCGGAATTCCGGTCTGTAACGTGCCCGACTATTGCATCGATGAAGTGGCCGATCACACGCTGGCGTTCATCCTGGCAACGACGCGGCAGGTCGTGACGAATTGCGTGGGGATCCGCAATGGGAAGTGGGCCCTTGCAACGCCTCTCGATCAGATGCGCACGTTGCGCGATCTGACGGTCGGAGTCGTCGGTTTCGGACGAATCGGTCGCGAAGTGGCAGCCCGATTGAAAGCCTTCAAATGCCGGGTTCTCGTGCACGATCCGGTCGTGGCCGCAGGCGAGATCGACCGTGCCGGTTGCCATCCGGTCGCATTGCGAGAGCTGCTGTCGCAATCGGACGTGATTACGCTGCACTGTCCTTCGACGGCGCAGACGCGCGGGATGCTCAACCGCGACTCGCTGGCGATCACTAAACGCGGGGCCGTGCTCATCAACTTGGCCCGCGGCGATCTCGTCGATTCCGCCGCGCTGACGGAAGCCTTGCAGAGCGGGCAGCTCTCGGCGGCAGCACTCGATGTCTTCGCGCCGGAACCGATTCCCGCCGATCATCCCATTCTGAAAATGGACAACGTGATCGTCGCCTCGCACGTCGCCTCGTGCAGCATTCCCGCCGTGCGCAAGCTGCGTGAGACGGCCGCCAACCTGGCGGCGCTCGCCGTGCGCGGGGAACCGTTGCCCAGCGTCGTGAACGGCGTCGTTAAGGGCGGGTGAGAGAAGAAGACAAGGAGAACAATTGATGACGGCGCAGTCGTCACATCTCCCCAACCAGGATTCAAGCAGACACTTGCAACCGAAGGGTTCTCTCATGACGACGAAGAAAAATTCCGGTAAGTTGCTTCTCGCGCTGACCCTGTTGTGCGGCTCGATGGGGCTTCTGACTTCGTCGCCCGCCTTCGTTGCGGCTGGCGAGCCTGGCGCTCCCGAGGGTTGGACCACTTCCGCGCCGCGCGACGAACTTCGACCTAAGTTTTCTTACGAGGCTCAGGGAGGTCGCGACGCGCGGGGCGCCTTTGTGATCGCCGCGGATGGGCGGGCGGGGCTCGATGGCTGGTGGACGAAAACGGTCCCCGTGAAGGGAGGACAGCACTACCTGTTTCATGCCGCACGGCGCGTCGAGAGAGTGACGTTGCCGCGTCAGACGGCGCTCGTACGAGTCGTATGGCAGGATGACAATGGCCGCGCGGTGTCGCTCGACGCGCCGGCCGTCAAGGGGTATCTGAAGGGTTGGACTCCGATGGCCGAACCGGAATTTCCGACCGACAAACAAACCGATCGGTCGGGCTGGACTGACGTTTCCGATACCTACCGCGCGCCGTTAAAGGCGACTCGGGCCGTGATCGAGCTGCATCTGCAATGGGCGCCGCCGGAAGGCCAGATCGAATGGAGCGAAGTTTCGCTGCAGGAAACGTCTCCCCCCTCCGGCCGCAAGGTGCGGTTGGCCGCGGCCCACTTCCGGCCCAGCGGCAAGTCGCCCGCCTCCAATCGTGAGGAAGCCGCGCCCCTCGTTGCCGAGGCGGCGAAACAGAAGGCCGACCTGATCGTGCTCGGTGAAACACTGACGTACTATGGGCTGGGAAAACCGGCGGTCGACACGGCCGAACCGGTTCCCGGTCCGACCACTGAGTATTTCGGCACGCTAGCCAGGCAGCATAACCTGTACATCGTGCTCAGCGTCTACGAGCGCGACGAGCACCTCGTTTACAATACGGCAGTCGCGCTGGGGCCGGACGGCAAGCTCGTGGGAAAATACCGAAAAGTCTCGTTACCGCGCGGCGAAGTGGCCTCCGGAATCGCCCCCGGACACGAATATCCCGTGTTCGACACCCGGTTCGGCAAACTCGGCATGATGGTCTGTTACGACGGCTTTTTTCCCGAGGTGGCACGCGAGCTCACGACGCACGGCGCCGAAGTTATCGCCTGGCCAGTATGGGGCTGCAACCCGTCGCTCGCGAGCGCTCGCGCCTGCGAAAATCACGTGTACGTCGTCAGCAGCACCTATGAAGACGTCTCACGCAACTGGATGCTGACGGCGATCTACGGCCACGACGGCCAGCCCATCGCTCAAGCCGAGAAATGGGGCTCGATCATCGTCGCAGAGGTCGACCTCGATCAGCGACTGCAATGGAACAGTCTGGGCGACTTCAAAGCCGAGATTCCCAGACATCGCCCGGAGCGGTAACTGGATAACTCTGAAATCGTGTCCCGGCCGCCGCCAATGCGACCGGGACACGTTCGGTAATTTTCCAACCTGATTCACACGGCTCCCCGCCGACTATTTGACCGGCGGCGGCGGGAGCTCCAGATTCGACCCCGCCACAGCCAACTCGCGGATATACTCGCGCAGCACCGCGAACGTGGTATGGAACTCCGGTCGCGTGGCCAGATCCTTGTAATTGGGAGTGGTGTCAATTGTCGCGAAGTGCTTTTCGAGAGCGACCAGGGCCTCGAGGTTGGGGTGGGCAGCCGGGTCGAACGTTTCTTTGGGGAGCGCCAGATACTGCCGCCAGGAGGGGCTCACGATGGCATGGAGTTGTCCGGCGTTATGGACCAGCGAGCGCCGCAAGACCTCCAGTTTTCGTCCATTCGTCATCGGCGGCGCACCCGGGGGGAGCGATGCCGAATGCGGCGTCAGTTCAGCCAGATACTGGCGAAGCTGGGCCGCCGTTTCAGGCACGCGATGTGGGATTTCGCCGGTTTGCGAACCGTAGAAACCGGTGTGGGCGTGTTTGTCGATCTCCAACGCCGAGCCGTCGAGCGAAACGCCCAGAAATAATCCCCGGCTACGCGAATACGACAGGATTTCGGATTTGAGTGTGGCGTCGGTGGCCGCTTCCGCGTCGCGTCCGACGGGGCCGGCACTCACGGACGCATCCAATCCGATCGTGAATTTGCCCTTCATCAATCCGTCGACCCCTTTGCGCGACCTGAAGACCAGGACGACGTCGGTTCCCTGAATGCCGGCCTGCCAGCCGACGCTGCCGCCGGTCAGGGTAATGAATTGCGGCAGGCTCCATTCCCCCTCCGCATCGCGGACCATCACGACGCCGTGTCCCCGACGAACGCCGGCGACGAACCCGATTTTGGTGACGTCGGGAATGACCGCTACGGCGGTCGCCTCGGCCAGCAAGTGCTGAGGAATCCGTCGAGCAGGAATGGCGACGAAGTCTGCGAGCACCTGCTCGGATTGTTGAACCGTCGCCGCCGGATCGCTTGCTGCCACCGCGTGCGTGGCAGGCATCCCACAGCCCAGAACGAGCGTCAGAATCATAAGCCGCTGCATGGTCGAGCTCCGTTTCACGTCCAATAAGAAAACCAGATCCAGGGACCGAACCGACGCAGCTTATAGCCGAGAATGGAAAGCAGGAAAACGGCAATTTTGTGAGGCTGATTCGTGGGGGCGCATTCAGAACTCGATCTTGCAGTTCGGAAGCGCAGTCTGCAAAGCATTGATTCCTGCGCGGGTCACCTTCGTTTCCGCGAGGTCGACGAATTCGAGTTTCTTGAGCGATTGCAGTAGTTTCGCTGCCTCGTCGGTCACGAGAGTCCGACGCAGGCGCAGGCTTTTGAGGGCGGGCAATTCGTTCAGGAATTTCAGCCCGGTATCGCCCACGAAAGTCTCCTGCAAGTCGAGACGTTCCAACTCGGACATCCATGTGAGATGTTTGAGCCCGTCGCCGGTCACCTGGGTCGATGCCAACACGAATTCCTTCAGTTTGGACATTCCGGAGAGCAGCCGCAAATCGTCGTCGGTCACCTTGGCGCGGGTGAGCCGCAAGACTTCGAGGCTTTCCAGCCCGCTGATATGTCGGAGCGCCCGATCGCGCAGAGGCATGCCGCTCAGGTCGAGCGTCAACAGGTTTTTCAAAGATCGCAACGACTGCAATCCCGGTCCCTGCACGTCCGTTCCGGCCAGACTCAGCACGATCAACTGCGACATTTGAGAAAATGCCCGCAAGTCTTTATCGCCGAGATGTGTGCCTTCCAAAATCAATTCCGTCAGCGTATGTATCGATTGCAGCTCGACGAGCGCAGCCCCTGAAATGTGGGTCCGACTTAAATCGAGGGCCTGGAGCGCGGGAAGTTTCTTGAGAGCAGCTATTCCCGCGTCGGATACAGGAGTTTCCCGCAGTTCCAGCCGGTGCAGCGATTCCAGTTTCGACAATTCACCCAGATCTGTCTCGGCAAAGCGCGCATCCGAGAGGCTCAACGATTCCAGGTGAGTCATCTTCGCCATGCGGCGCAGATCGCCGGTGCTCAGATTGATTCCGCCGTGAATGCGGACCGCCGTGATTTCGAATTTCTCTGAGGGCAGCTCAGTTGCCGTTGCGGCGTCGTGCCGGTCGGATTGCCGCAGGCGATTCTTGCCGGCGCCTCCCTTGAGCGAAAACCCGCCGGGCTCGACGGCAATCTCGACAGTCCCGCCATGTTTGAACACCCACAGCGCGGCTTGGCGCGCCGCGTCTTTCGCAGGGGCCGGCCCGGAATCGTCATCACCGGCGGCGACATCGGCCGTCTCGCCGTCGTGATACTTTCCCGTCGTTCGTTGATTGCCGGCCGGCGTTCCAGATGGTCCTTTCCGCTTCGCGACGAGGGTCGAAACGACGACCAGCAGTAAAACCGCGGCAGCCAGGGCCGCGGCGACTTTGAGCCACGGTGGCTGCGCGCTCGCCGGTTCCGAAGAGGTGGACGAAGCCTCCTCGGCGGCCATATTGGCGATCTCCGCGTGCAGCGCCTTGAACGTCGAATCGGTGTGGCTGTCGAGGGTGGGCGTCGCGGCGGCCGGCGGGCTGCTCAACCGAACGGTTGCAGACGCCGCGCCGGCCGTACCGATGGCATAGGGCGCCAGCGCCTGGGCCACTTCGGCCGGGGTCGAATATCGCAATTTCGGATCACGCGCCAGCATCTTGGCCACGACGGCTCCCAGATCGGGCGAAATATCGGCTCGCAACGAGTTGACGGGAGGCGCATCTTCCGTCGCGCGGGCCATCAGCTTTTCCATGACTGATGCGCCGCCGAACGGGAGTTTTCCCGTCAGCAGTTCGAATAACGTGCAACCCAGGCTGAAAATGTCGGCCCGAATGTCGGCCGATCTGGAGTCGCGCGCCTGCTCGGGGGCCATGTAGTCGGGCGTACCCAAGACCTGTCCCGAGCGCGTCAGTTCGCCGTCCTGAGGCGTCTCGCTGGAAAAGCGGGCCAGCCCGAGGTCCAGGATTTTGATAACGGGCAAACCATCGCCGTCCCCCTGCGTCACGAGCAGGTTTGACGGTTTGATGTCGCGATGCAGCATGCCCAGTTCGTGCGCGTGTTGCAAACCGCAGGCCGCCTGGCGAATGCATTCGCACGACCAGCCGATCGGCAACGACTTCTGCTCCTTGATCCACATCTTCAGGTTCTTGCCTGACACGTATTCCATGACCAGGTAATAGGTGTCGCCGTCGCAGTTCGCGTCATAAGCCCGTACGACGTGCGGATCGTCAACCGCTGCGGCCGAGCGAATCTCGCGCAGAAACCGCTCGACCGCCTTGGGCTGCTTCAGCACTTGCTTGTGCAGTTTCTTGAGCGCGACCGTGCGGGCGATCCCCGGCTGCATGGCCTTGTAGACGGCACCCATGCCCCCCAGCCCGATCAACTCCAGGAGCTTGTATTTCCCGAGAAAGAACTGGCTCCGGCTGCCTTTGCCCGCCAAGAGCTGCTGGGCTTGCCAGGGGGTCAGCCGATTTTCTTCAACGAGGCGCGCGGCAAACGATTTGGGCTGGTCTTCGGGCCAATTCCAAATCTCGGCAAGCTCCTCGGGGGAGAGGAGCGTGCTCTTTTCGAGCAGTTGCAGGAATTCTTGAACAGTCGTAACCGGCATGGACCCTGGGGGCTCAAATGACGAAGGACGAAATCCGAATGTCGAAAAAGACTCGAATTTCGAAATCGGCGAGGCCCCAGGATTATATCGAGCGAACGCCTTCGCCGGATACAGAAACTCATGCCTGGAGCCGGAAAGAGGGAATGACAAATTCGCAAGATTGTTACAGCACGGGCTTTGCTGGCTGGGCAGGTTGCGGGCGGGCCGCTCCCTCGCGCCGCAAGCGGTACGTAAAGGCTCCCAGGAGGTCGCCGCGGCTTACGGAATGACATTCGGTGCACTGCCGGGCCGCGCGCAACGATCCGAGCATTCTTAACTCGTCGCGTTGTCGCTCGACGACAATTTCTTCGCCGGCACGCAACTTCTCGAGCGACTGCGTCTCGAACGAATCAAGCGGCCGTGTGGGGGCATCGATTAACTCATCCATGCGCGGCAAGTTCTTCGAAAGATAGACTCCCGGCGCCGCGTGCTTTAAGAGGCTGACCAATTCGACGCCAATAATCTGCCAACGACTCGAGCCATCTTCCGAAGTGGGCAATTCGGGACTGGTACGAAACCCGTGGGGCTGAAACCCGATCATCCGTATGCGAGGCACAACGTATCCGAAGCCTGCTGGATTCGCGAAGTCCGCCGCGCCTGCTTCATGCACGTCACGAAGATCGACCTCATCAGGCGCACTCGATTGAACCGGCAACTCCTGGGGCGGACCTTCGGCGACCGTCAGCAATTGTCCGGGTGAATCCATCGCTTCCGAGTCCACAGCAGGTGGCTCGGGCAGATTGCGCAATTCCGGAATCTCGATGAATGCACGACGAGCCGGTAACGCACGAGTGCGGACCCGGCCGAAGCCTTGCGCTCTCACGAATTCATCCACGAATCCATTATGGACTCGGTCAAGCGACTGTAGAGAGCGCATGCGACGGTATTGCGTCGCGTCCGCGTCGCGCAGCCTCTGTTCGATTCGACTTAATTCCGATGAAATTGGTTCGGGAAGGTGCAAATCCGGATCCGTGAGTGGATGAAAGGCCGTGCGGCTGTCAGACATCGCCGATTGCGCATGCCGGGTTTCGTAACCGAGTCGCTCCGCCAGTGAAACGGGCGGATATTGCTCCCGCAGGCTCATCACTTCGCGATAAGTTGGATAGAAGCGAGCGGCGGATACGCCGCAGACGAAGATCGTCAAGCCAATGCACACTACAAGATACCGACTCGACCGAACTCGCGCTCTCCGAAAACCTGCCATCAGCACGACAAGAGTGAGCAAATCAACCCCCAGCCAAGATGGCGCCGGCAAGAGAGCGTAGAGCACCGCATTGATCGCAATGACCACGGCGGCATCCATTGGTGCGCGAGAATATGCCCACGACAGCGACAAGACGAGCAGGGCTGTTATTAAGAGGTGTTCAGTCATAGCCTTGGGTCGCAGGCCAAAAACTTACCATGTACCGCATCATACCCAGCGAATTGAATTGAGTACATTCCTTAACCGATCGGGCGTGAGCGTCCAAAGTTGTTTCAGGAGCGGAATTCCAAATCTCGAATGAGGATATCTGTGTCCATCTGTGGCTGATTCATTGTCTTGAATGGACCCGGCAAGCTATTCGCGTCGTTCCGCACGCTGTACAGTGGGGTCGCTTCGTTCTGGATGCCCGCTGTGGTGCGGTGCTGATCTCCCATCGAGCTCTCTATCAGTTCCAACTCGTTTTCAGCCGAAATCCTGATGTCTCCTCTCGAACGCAAAATCCTCGACACACTGGCGCGACCTGAATACAAACCGGTCACGGCCGACGTGCTCGCCCGCGACCTCAACGTCACCAAGAAGCGGTTGCACGAATTTCGCGAGGGCATCGAGGCATTGGTTGCAGCCGGGAAAATCCGGCAGTCGTCCAAGGGGGAATTGCGCAGCCGTGTTTCGGCGGGGTTGGTGGAGGGGACGATCAAGAAGACGGCCGGCGGGGCCGGGTTTCTCATTCCGCGGAAAGTTCCCGGCGCTCCGGCGCCCGCCGATCCGCGGGTCAACGACGTGTTCATCGCGCCGCACGAGCTCAAGGATGCCCACACCGGCGATCAGGTCCTGGTGCAGCTCCACGCCGGCGAGCGCGGCCGGTTGCGCGGGAAGATCGTCGAAATCCTGGAGCGGGCGACGCGAACTTTTGTCGGCACGTACCTCGAACAGGAGGGGCAGGGGCTGGTTCAGGTGGACGGCACGACCTTGAACGAGCCGATCTTCGTTGGCGATCCCGGAGCGAAAGGAGCGCGGCCCGGCGATAAAGTCGTGTTCGAGATGGTTCGCTTCCCGAGCCATGCCGTCAGCGGAGAAGGGGTGTTGACGAAAGTTCTGGGGCCGCGCGGTCAGCCAGGGGTCGACACGCAATCGATCATTCACGAGTTCGGACTCCCCGACGAATTCCCCGAGGAAATCCTGGAAGCGGCCGGCAATGAAGCGGAAAAGTTCGATGAAAACCAACTGGCGGGCCGGCTCGATCTGACGGGCGAAACGATCGTTACGATCGACCCCGTCGACGCGCGCGATTTCGATGATGCGATTTCGCTGTCGCGCTCGAGCAACGGGCATTGGCATTTGGGAGTGCACATTGCCGACGTGGCGCATTTCGTGCGCCAGGGGACGCCGCTCGACCGAGAAGCCTATCGCCGCGGCACGAGCGTGTATCTGCCCGATCGCGTCCTGCCGATGCTGCCCGAGTTGATTTCCAACAGCCTCGCCAGCCTGCAGCAGGGAAAAGTGCGATTCACGAAATCGGCATTGATGGAATTCTCTTCCGAGGGAATTCCCGTGCATACGGAATTCGCCAACTCGGCCATCAAAGTCACGAAGCGCTTCGCCTACGAAGAGGTCATGCCGATCGTCAAAGATCCGCAGCGCTTCAAAACTCGCGTTTCGGCGAAAGTCCGCAAGCTGCTGGCGCAGATGTACGAGTTGGCGATGTTGCTGCGTGCCCGGCGGTTCGCTCAAGGAGCCCTCGAGTTGACGATGCCCGAGGTCAAAATCGACTTCAGCGACCAGGGACGGGTGTCGGGGGCCCACGTCGTGCCCCACGACCCGAGCCATCAGGTGATCGAAGAATTCATGCTGGCCGCCAATATCGCGGTCGCCACGGCGTTCGAAGACCGCGGTCTTCCATTTTTGCGGCGCGCCCATGGCGATCCCGACGAAGCCAAGCTCAAGGCGCTGGCCCAATTCGTCACGTCGCTCGGTTATCCTCTGAAGAAGTATCAGAGCCGTGCCGATCTGCAAAAACTATTAAACCAGGTGCACGGCACGCCGCACATGCACGCGGTCAATTATGCGTTCTTGCGAAGTCTGAAGCAGGCGAATTATTCTCCCGAGCCGATCGGGCACTATGCGCTGGCCGCGGAGAATTACTGCCATTTCACCAGCCCTATTCGCCGGTATCCCGACCTGACGATCCATCGCCTGCTCGACCGGATCATGAAAAAGGATATAGAAGTTCCCGCGCCGGGTGTCGTCGAGTTGACCGTCGTGGGCGAGCATTGTTCGCGGACCGAGCGACGTGCCGAGCAGGCGGAGCGTGAACTGGTCAAAGTGAAACTTCTGACTTATATGGCGAGCCGCGTCGGTGACGAAATCGAAGCCATTATCACGGGCGTGCAGGATTGGGGGTTTTTCTGTCAGGGGGTCGAAATCCCTGCCGAAGGGCTGGTGCACGTCTCGACGCTCGACGACGACTATTACACGTTCGACATGGCGGGACACCTGCTTGAGGGGCGGCGGAGCGGCAAGCAATATCGCCTGGGGGCGAGAGTGCGCGTCGTGGTGGCGCAAGTCGACGTTGATCGCCGGCAACTCGATTTCCGCCTGGTCGGCTCGCGATCGGCCCACAGCCTGAAAGAGCGCAGCACGGCGGGCGCCAGGCCGGGGCAGTCACCCAGGCCCCAGCACGGCGCTGCAGTCAGATCCGGCAAACCGCGGCCTCGCCCGCAATCCGGTCCCGGCCGCCAGGAACAAGAAAGCGGAAAGCGAGGCGAAAAAAAAGGACGCAAAAAGCAACGTCGCAGACGGCGGCGGTAGAATTGCGCCGAACAGAATTCGCAGGATGGTCAGAACGACGGAGTGGCGGGGGTCAGAGCGTGAATGGGAACTGCCCATTGCGGCTAATGTCGGGCGGCAGTGGTGAACGAATCGCCAGAGCCGAAAACCGAGCGATGGCCCCGATGAGTTGGATAGCGCGCAAAATGAGTGCGTTCGGGCCATTCGGTCGGGGCCATCGCTGGCACTCTTTGTGTGTCATCCGGCGATGCGTCCGAAAGCGTCTTCGGACTCGACGGTCGAAATAGCTCAGACGCTCTGACCCCGCCACGCTGACTTTAGCTGCATTCGGGCTAACGAACACGTGGAGCCAGATGGAAATCCCCGGTGATCTACCTCCGCCGTCGCACTTCCACGACCGAACCGAAGGGGACGTTTGGCCAGAGCTTGCCGACCGGATCGATGTGGGCCGCGATTTTCGTTTCCGTCGCCGAGGGGCCATCCTCCGGAATCGGCGAAGTCTGCGGCGGGATCTCGACGACGCGCCCTTTTCCAGCGACGCCCCCCGGAAATTTCAGGCTGACAAGCGTTCCGGGAGGAAATTCCGAAACCTGCCGCGACGGAATCTGCAGCAACAGGTAAGGCTGCTCTTCATCCAGCAGTTGGACGATCGGTTCGTAGGCCGCAACATGGTCCCCGACGTCCTTGTGAAATACGCCCACCAGGCCCGAAGCGTCGGCGACCAAGGTCAGCTCGCGCTTCTGAGATTCGAGAGACGCCAGCTCGGCCTTGGCATGTTCCAGATGCGCCTGCGCCAGATCGACTCCCATCATGCGGCTGATCTTCTCGGGGAGCTCGCGATTGATTCGTTCCAGCTCGTCGATGTGCTGCGCGCACAATTCGAGCTCCGTCATCGGCTCGCGCGCGGAAGACCCTTCCGCTCCCGCCATGACGGCGCCGCTGGCCTGCGTCACCGAATTGTGTTCGCCGGACGGATGTCTGGTCCGTTTGGTCGTCGCGGACGGAACCGATTGTTCCCAGCCTCCCCGTTGCGTCGATCCCCCCGGCGTCGATCCGTAAATCGGCAGCGATTGCCCCTGTTTCCGCGAGGCTTGTGCGGCCTTGAGCTTGGCTTCGAAAATGCGATCGAGAATCTCACGCCGGCGCAACTCGAACTCGACTTCGAGCTTCGCCCGGCTTTGCGAAAGTTGGATTTCGAGCGCTTCCACGTCGCGCTGTTTGGCCTCGAGTCGCTGTTGAAACGCCGTGTCCTTGAGCCGTACGATGGGCTGGCCAGCCATGACCGGCGCGCCTGGCGAAACGAGGATCTCGGAGACTTGTGCTTCGCGCACCGAGAAGACGGTACGATAGCGCGCCTGCACGTAACCGGAATAGCGTTCGTACCGAACCTGCTCGAACCAGCAGGTGGCTCCTATGCCGGCCCCCAGCGACAACAGCGACAGAACGAATACGCGTCTCCGCATCGCGGACGTGGGCATGCCGCAAGACCGGGTTTCCGAGGTCTGTTCCGGCTCCGTCGCTGCGACCGCTTCCGATTCCATGGATTCCGAGTCCTTTCATCCGTGATCCGCACTTTGCCTGTACTTGGATCGGAAGGCAGGATGCGGACATTGATGAGAAGCGGCAAGCGCCTTGTAATCCTTACCGGCGTCACGTCCGGCTTGCCTGAAATCTTGCCGGGGACTAGAATTCCGAGCGCAGCGCGATTGCAAGGGCGTTGCGGATCGGGAAAAGTTTAACGCTGCCAAAACGGCAGAAAGAGCGGGCAGGGCGGCCGGCGGATCACGGATGGTCAAGACCTACGCGATACGGCGACGCATATGAGACGAGGCGAAGCGGCTGCGGCGATGTGATTGCGGTGCGCTTCGCGTCGAATTCGGCCATTCGTGACGTATGGTTATACGACTTGGGGCTTCAACCCAGTCGACGGAAGACTTGGCATAGGGATTGCTCAACTTCACAGACTGCGGGGATAAATCCATTAGCCCTGCCAGTTAGACACCACGGAACATCCCGCGTCGGCTGACGACAAGTTGGCCGAGGGGAATCAGGAGAAACACACATGTACGAGCGCTTTACCGATCGGGCTCGCAAGGTCATGCAATTGGCCAATCAGGAAGCTCAGCGCTTCAATCACGAATACATCGGCACCGAACATATTCTGTTGGGCCTGGTGAAAGAAGGCTCGGGCGTGGCGGCCAACGTGCTGAAGAACCTCGACGTCGATCTCCGCAAGATTCGGCTGGAAGTCGAGAAGATCGTCCAATCGGGGCCCGACATGGTCACGATGGGCAAACTGCCGCAGACGCCGCGGGCCAAGAAGGTCATCGAATACTCGATGGAAGAGGCCCGCAACCTCAATCACAACTACGTGGGCACCGAGCATATTTTGCTGGGGCTGTTGCGCGAGCAGGAAGGTGTCGCCGCGCAGGTCCTTATGAACCTGGGGCTCAAGCTCGAAGACGTCCGCGAAGAAGTGCTGAACCTGTTGGGGCACGGCATGGAATCGTCCGAGGGTGGCGAGCGCGCCCCCAGCGGCGGTGGCGGAAGCGGTGGCGGCGGTGGCGGGAAGGGGGGCAAGAGCAAGACTCCCGCCCTCGACAGCTTCGGCCGCGATCTCACCGAACTGGCCCGCCAAGGCAAGCTCGATCCAGTCATCGGCCGGCAGAACGAAATCGAACGTGTGATCCAGATCCTCAGTCGCCGCCAGAAGAATAATCCGGTGCTACTGGGCGAAGCGGGAGTCGGCAAAACGGCCATCGTCGAAGGCTTCGCCCAGATGGTGGTTGAAAACAACGTGCCCGAACTGCTTCGCGACAAGCGCATCGTGGTGCTTGACCTGGCGATGATGGTTGCCGGTACCAAGTATCGCGGTCAATTCGAAGAGCGAATCAAGGCAGTGATGAACGAAGTTCGCCGTGCGAAGAACACGATCCTGTTCATCGACGAATTGCACACCCTGGTCGGCGCCGGCGGCGCCGAAGGGGCGATCGACGCCTCGAATGTGCTCAAGCCGGCCCTCAGCCGGGGCGAGTTGCAATGCATCGGCGCCACCACGCTGGACGAATATCGCAAGTACATCGAGAAAGACGGCGCGCTCGAACGGCGGTTCCAAACGGTGCTGGTCGAACCACCCAGCCCCGATGAAGCGGTCGAAATCCTCAAGGGACTGCGCGATCGGTACGAAGCGCATCACCGCGTGCGGATCACCGACGAAGGCCTCAAGGCGGCCGTCGAATTGTCGTCGCGGTACATCACCGGCCGGTGTCTGCCGGACAAGGCGATCGACGTGATCGACGAAGCGGGCGCCCGCATTCGCCTGAAGTCGATGGTTCGTCCCCCCGATCTTAAGGAGCTCGAAGAGGAAATCGAGCGGCTCAATCAGGCCAAGGAAGAAGCCGTCGCGAACCAGGATTTCGAGAAGGCCGCATCCTTGCGCGACAAAGCCGACAAGAAGAAGAAAGAGAAGGAGAACCTGTCTCGCGACTGGCGCGAAAAGGCGCAGGAATCCGACGGCCTGGTCGATGAAGAAGTGATCTCCGAGGTCGTCTCCAAGATGACCGGCGTTCCGCTGACT
>DASYAR010000039.1:0-14517 GCA_036501235.1 Planctomycetaceae bacterium | reverse complement strand
CTTCAGCGTGATGACCCGGTTGGCCCGATCGACGTCGGCAATCGTGGCCCGGCAGAGTTCCCCAGGCCGAGCACCGCACTGCCGCAAGGCCGCGTAAATCAAACGGAACGCGGGCGAGGCCTGCGCTAGGATGGCTTCGGTCTCGGCCGGTGTCGGAACGCGGTCTCGGCGACCGACACGCGGCTTTTCCAACTTCCCAAACACGGGCTTATCGAGCAGTTTGTGCTCCAGCGCGAACTTCTGAAGCCGCTCCAGGGCCACGACGTCGTGATGCCGCGTGCTGTCGGACATTCCCGCGCCGGCCAAG
Source organism: Planctomycetaceae bacterium (assembly GCA_036501235.1). Lineage (GTDB taxonomy): Bacteria > Planctomycetota > Planctomycetia > Planctomycetales > Planctomycetaceae > JACQFH01. Next base: position 14,210 of record DASYAR010000039.1, on the reverse strand, counting down.
GCCAGATGCTCGTCGATCTCCAGCGGTGTCAGCGTGGCCAATTCCCGTGGTCTAAAGTTCTCGCAGAACTTGCGGAGTCGTGTTCGATAAAACGCCTGCGTTGCAGGCGACCGATGTCGACCGCACCACGCGAAGAACTTCTCGGCCAGTTCACCGATCAACAAAGTCTGTCTCGTTGTTATTGATTGGTCGGCGCTCCACAGACGCAATTGCCGCGGCTTCATTATTCGTCCCTCTCGGTTGGGACTGCCGCTTGCACCAACGCCATGATTCCTTGTCGAATCGCCTCGGGAATTCTCTCCCAGGTGAGCGGGCAAAGGCTCGGCAACCCTGGGTAAGGTACAATGAGCCGCCGCAATCCTGAAAGGATTGTGCAGCTCGTTCCGCGTGCCTTTACGAGCCTCCGAGATCGACGATGTCGAGATCGCTCAGCCAAATCTATTTTCAAGAAGAATTCCGGCGACTGCTCACGAAATACGGTCTGGATGTTGACGAGCGCTACGTCTGGGATTGCCGTTCTGCAGAACCCATGCTGGGTTCGAGATCGACCGGTTGCATTTCCCAGGGTTGACCGACACGGGTCGGCCAACCCTGGGCTGCGCTGCACAACCCCGTCCGGGGTTGAAGTCGACAAGCCGTTTCGCGGTTCCCCGAGGCGATTCGGCAGCATATCGGTCACATCGACCGAAGCAGCGAAATTGCTTCGGTGGGCGATGCCGGAAATCGTTCAGCTTGCGGGAACCGGGCCGGCCGGAGCCACCACGAATGCCATCGTGAAGATCACCGCCTGACGCTGAGCACGACGTCGGCGACGCTGCCTAGTCTCGATTAAGAGAGCAAGAGGCAACCTCGTCGACGGGATCTTCCCGTCCCGCGTGGGTGCTGCCGTCTAATCCGCGAACATTGCCCCCCCTGGCCCCGCCTTACGAAGGGGGGGAGATATGGAGGAAGTGCCCGGCGGGCGTTTGGCCAGCGCGGATCCACCCGGGGCGGACCAATTCTATTTGAATCGGTGCCCCAGCCCCGGGTCGCCCATCCGGGGGCTTACGCCGCCCGGCTCGCCTATCGATGGAGCAACGTCCCCGGCTCGCCTTGGTGCTCTTCGTGGCTGCCTTTTCTTCGGTTCCTCAGTCATCTGCGTTCATCTGTGCCCGTCTGTGGATCAAATCCGTTTTGTTTTTTTCGTCCGTCTCCCTGTCGTCCTCTGCGTCCCCTGCGGTTAGATTTCGTTCTTCTTTCATTTTATTGGCCCGGCGACCAGTTTCCGGCTAATCGACCGGCCTGCAAATCGGGCAATAATTTCAGGATGCAGTCGCCTGGGATGACCAGGCCGCCGTGCGGGCCGGGCCGGGCGATCGTGACCCCGAGGGCGCGCCCGGTGAGATCCACAATCGGGCCGCCACACTCGTAGGAATAAAACGGCACGGCACACTCGATCACCGTCGGAAAATCGTCTGACCGGTAATTGATTTCGATATAACGCGTTTCCGGCGCCAGGGGGAGCCGCAGATCGAGCATCTGTCCGGCCCTTTCGAGGCGGATCGGAACGACGTCCCCCGTCCGTCGGCGATTGACGGCTGCGAGCATGTCTGCATCGCCCGCGATTCGCCTGCCGTCAATATGGTGCAGTAGATCACCTGGTCTGACGCCGGCCGACCATGCCAGACCAAAAACGCGTCCCACCTGATAGACAGTCGATCGGGGTTGGCCTATCGCCGCGCGCAGCGAGTAACCACCGATCGGCTGCGCGCTTCCGTAGATTTCGGGGCGGCCGGCAGCGATCCGCAATGGCAGCGTATCGGCAGGAGGAAGCGGCTCTTCGAGATCCCGACGTGGCACACTGACGACACCGATTGCCAACGGCCGCTCAGTGCCGACGGCGGCCAGAAGCGTTCCGACCGGCGGATTGAAGTCATCAGCCCACGACGCCGGGTGCAGGTCTGTGGCCGGGATCGAGAGCAATGCCAAATCAAAGGCGACGTCGACTCCAGCGACTCGGGCGGAAACAACCTTGCCATCCGCAAGCCGGCACGTCGGTTGATCAGATAGCACGCTCGCTTTCGTGAGGACCCACCCTGCGGCGCCGACGATCGTGCCAAGACTGACGGCCACTCCCTCGTTCAACACTACGACAACGCTGGAGCGAGTCGGCTCGACAATCGGCCGGTACCGAGCCAATGTGGCCGAGCCGTCGGAGTAGTCCGCCGCCGGGAGCGGCGCGCCGGTGGCCAGTTCGCGGTCGCGTCGGGCGCTGTCCTGCATGTCATAAGGGGAGACTTCTCCGCGGCGCATCGAGTCCAGCAGAGAGTCGATGAGCTGGCTTCCGGTGACGCCGCTCAACCTCCACCCGCCGGCGTGTCGGTGGATGCGGGCTTCATGCAATTGCATCCGCACTAAAGTTCCACCGCCGCTCCCGTTGATTCCCAGCAATTGTCCGTCGAGACTGAAACACGGGCCGCCCGAGTCGCCCCCGGCCCATGGGTAATCGGCGCCAAAAAATTCCTGCGTCCCACAGATCACACGGCCGAGCCGCACGAGAGCCGGTCGCCCCTTGCGGTAACCCAGCGGGTGACCGACCTTGAGAACCCAGTCGCCCACGGTAATCGGGGCGGTGGGACTGAGGGGCACGTGCGGATACGGACCAGGTTCCAGCAACCGCAGGAGAGAGACGTCATGCGAGCGATTGGCGCCCAGGAGCTCAGCCGGACACTCACGGCCGTCATGGAGAATGACCGTCGTCTTATCGCCCGCTGAGCCAGAGGGCGAACTTTCTGCCCGAATCGTGCCGTCCCCATTTTCAGAATCCTTCCAGTGGCTGACGTGCCATTCTGACAACACGATCCCGTCGGCGGTGATGATCACTCCCGAGGCATAATTCTTCTGATATCGTTCCGACTCCGATGGCTTCGCGAATGGGTTTTTGACGGCCACAACGGACGGGAGCACCGCCTGGGCCGTTCTGCGAATGCGTTCTTCCAACGCCGGCAGGTCGCCTGGCGCATGCGGAATTGTCGAGACTGTTTGGCCGACATTGTTGTCGAGGCTGGTCAAATTGTCGGCACGCGCCAGTAAGTAAGTGATCCAGAGCCGGATGGCCAGGCCACTCGAGAGGACCGCGATGACGCCAAAAAAGATGTAAAGAACGCGACTTTTCCGTTTGGGCATACGTGTCCTTTCACGAACTCGGCATGCCACGGACTATCGATGCACCAATGACGGTTGATTCACGCGACAAACCGCTCTATTGATCGGCATGGCGATGAGTTTCGTCTATGGCATTCATGGATGCCCCCGGCTCATCGCTTTTGACCCCTCATGGGGTCGGCCGTCATGCCGCCAGGCGCTCTAGGAAATGCCCTCCATCGCACGGCAGCCGCGCTGCTCTCGCTCCCGGCAAGGTGATCACGTCTTTTGATCGTGGCTGATGGAGCCGGATTTGGCTAGAATTCAAGAGGAGCAAGCGATTGGCACGAGGAGAGGTCTCAATGAACACTACGAGCACCGAGCACATCGTGAAAACACCCGGCGCCTGTGGCGGCCGAGCGTGCATCGCCGGTCACCGTATCAGGGTTGCCGACATCAGCGTCTGGCACGAGCGGCGTGGCTACTCGCCTGACGAAATCGTTTCACTATTCCCGGGGTTGTGTTTGGCCGACGTCCATGCAGCGCTCGCCTATTACTTCGACAACCGCACGGAAATTACCTACGACCTTGAGGCGGACGATGATCTTTCCCAGCAGGGCGTCCAGTTGAAGCCGTCGAGGCTGCGCGAGCGGCTGAATGGCTGAAATTGCCCGTTTCTATGCCGACCAGCACTACCGCCAGCGAAATGTGCAATCACGTCGAATATCTGTAGACAAGTATCTCGCAGGGATACAGTTCTCCGCGTCCGGTTCGTCGGGTCACACGAACAATATGACGAAATCGACGCCCAAACGATTTGACGGGGATGCTGTCACATGAAGCCAAAAGTGATCAAAACCGAGGCAGAGCACGAAGCGGTCCTGGCGCGAATCGACCGCATTTTCGACGCCAAACCGGGCACGCCGAAGGGGGACGAATTGGAGTTGTTGCTCCTGTTGGTGGAGACATTCGAGGAGCGGGCGTATCCGATTGATCCGCCCAGCCCGATTGCCGCCATTCGGTTTCGCATGGAGCAGCAAGGATTGGAGCCCAAAGACCTGATCCCTTACATCGGGAGCAAAAGCAAAGTGTCGGAGGTCCTGAGCGGGCGCCGGCCTTTGAGCTTGTCGATGATCCGCCGGCTCGTCACAGGCTTGCACCTCCCGGCGGAAGTTGCCATTCGCGCGATAAAAGCCCCGCGCGCGCCCCGTGCCAAACCGAAGCCGGCTCGCCAGCGGCTGCGCGCCCCTGGTCGCCGTTGATGTCCTCGTCCGTCCGTCATCCGTGTTTCATCGGCAGCTAGATTCTCGTCTCCCTTTGCGCTTCATCCGTTTGGCCAATGCGGATCCACCCAGGGCGGACCAATTCTCTTCGAATCGGTGCCCCAGGCCCGGTTCGCCAATCCGGGGGCTTACGCCGCCCGGCTCGCCTATCCGGGGGCTCATGTCCCCGGCTCGCCATTTCGTGTTTGCTCTAACTCGCGCAGCTCGCGGCGCTTGATCTTGCCGGACGGAGTCTTGGGCAATGCCGCGACGAACTCGATGCGGCGCGGGTACTTATAGGGCGCGATCGTGCGTTTGACCTGCTCCTGAATCTGTTCGGCCAGCTCGTCTGACGGAAGATGCCCGTCGCGGAGCACGACGAACGCCTTGACGACCATCCCGCGAATCGGATCGGGGCTCTCGACCGCCGCGGCTTCGAGAACGGCCGGATGACTGACCACTCCGCTTTCGACCTCAAACGGCGAGATGCGGTAGCCGCTGGCTTTAATCACGTCGTCGTTACGCCCCTTGAACCAAAAGTACCCGTCTTCGTCGCGGACGAGCACGTCCCCCGAGCAGTACCACTCGCCTCGAAAAATCTGTGCCGTCGCCTCGGGTTTATTCCAATATTCCTTCATCATGCCCGGGTGGGTGTCGCGCTTCAGACACAGCACCCCCTCGGTACCGTCCGCGACCGGCCGCAGTTCGTCGTCCAGCAACTCGATTACGGTGCCCGGCCCCGGTCGGCCGCAGCTTCCGGGCTTGAAAGGCATGCCGACGTAATTGAAGCAGTACACCATGCACTCGGTCATCCCAATCCCGTCGATCGGCATGACGCCGAACTGCCGGTGGATCGTGTTCAGAGTGTCGGCCGGCAAGGGCTCGCCCGCGCTGACCGCGTGCCGCCAGTGCGACAAATCGAACCGAGTCGCCGCGCTCCCCGCCGCTGTCATCATGCGATACGTCGTGGGCGGGGCGGTGAAGTTTGTGATGCGGTACTTCTCGAACAAGGCGAACCAGCGCTCCGGGTCGAACTTGCCCCCCAGCGGGTCATAGAGCACCACCTGCAGCCCGCGCGACAGGGCATACAGAAACGTGGACGCGATCGGCAGCAGCCAGCCCAGCTCCGAGGGACAGGCCACGACGTCGTCGGGTCGGTAGTCGTGCCAGTAACGCACCAATCCCTCGTATGCGATCGGGTAACGCTGGTAATGCACCACACCCTTGGGATCGCCGGTCGTGCCCGAAGTGTAGGCGATGAAGGCGACGTCATCGTGGCGAGTTGGGACTGTGTCAAACGCCTCATTCCCCGCGCTGACGAGTTGGTGGAAGTCGATGTGAGCGGCGCTGACGAGGGCAGCGCCGGCCGGCGACGGCTCGGGATAGGCGACGACGATGATCCGTTTCAGCTCCGGACAGTTCGCGGCGGCTTCGTCAATGGCGTCGACCAGACCGCTCGTGGAAATCGCCGCCACGGCGCCTGAATCTTTCAGCCGATATTCGACCTCACTCGCCCGGAATTGTGTGCTCGAGGGAATGAAGACCGCACCCAATTTGGCGACCGCCAGCGCGGCGATGTAAAACTCTGGGATGTTGGGCAAGCGGAGAAACACGCGGTCACCAAACTTCAATCCGAGCCGCGCCAAAGACGACGCCAGGCGGCTCGTCGCCACATCGAGCTGGCGATAGGTCCAGGCGCGGCTGGCACCGGCGGCATTCTCCCAATGGAGCGCGACGACGTCGCCGCGATCGGCTTGAACCTGCCCGCGTGTCAGCGCCTCGCCGAGATTGTATTCCGCCGGGATCGAACGCCAGGGATCCCAGTTCGACCAGACCCTGGAATAATCGAAGCTCATGATCCGAGCCTCTCCTGAATGGCCGCCCAGAGCTCCGGCACGCCGATCCCTTTGCTCGAACTGACGCGCACGACGGGGACGGGGCGACAACCGGGCAGGTTCAGCAGCTCGCGGACCTGCGACTCGACGGATTCGGCACGCGGAAGATCGGCTTTATGGACCACGACAATATCGGCGATTTCGAGCTGCCCGGCCTTTTCCCATTGCAACTCGTCCCCCGTCTCGGGCTGGACCAGCACGACGACGACGTCGGCCACCTGGCGGATCGCCGTGTCCCCCTGCCCGGCCCCCACGGTCTCGACGATGACGGTGCCGTATCCAAAGCGGCCGAACAGGTCGATCATCTGATCGAGGTGGGGCGCGACGCCCGAGTGACCGCTCGGAGTGGCCAGACTGCGGATGAACAGGTCGTCGTCGTCGGGTCGGCTCGGCATGCGGATGCGGTCGCCCAGCAGAGCGCCGCCGGTGATGGGGCTCCGCGGGTCGCACGCCAGCACGGCCACGCTTCGCCCGGCCTCGCGAATGATTTCGATGAGCTGTCCGATCAGCGTGCTTTTGCCTACGCCGCCGCCTCCCGTCACGGCGATGACCCGTGCGCGAGCGCCCGGGAGATCGCGGCCGGCGTCGGGGCTTTCTCCACGTGCCGCGGCGGAGATCAGGCGGCTCAATCGATGCCTGTCACCTTCCGGCGCGCCGGCCTTGTGCCGATCGGCACTGCGCGTGTGACGGGCGTGCAGGAACTGGCCGATCGCCTCGATCGTCGTTCCGGGACCAAACACCTCCGCCACGCCGAACTGCTTCAGCTCGGCGACGTCCTGCTCCGGAATGATCCCGCCGACGAGCACGCGGACGTCTCCCAGCCCGGCACTCTGGAGCAGCCCCAACACGCGGGGGACGAGCGTCCGATGGGCTCCGCTGAGGAGGCTCAAACCCAGCCAGTCGGCGTCTTCATCGAGTACGGCACGGACGACCGCTTCGGGCGACTGCCAGATTCCGGCGTAGATGACGTGAAATCCGGCGTCGCGCAGCCCGCGGGCCACGACCTTCACGCCGCGATCGTGGCCATCCAGGCCGATCTTGGCGAGCACGATTCGCTCGGGCGTGGAATTGTCCATCGTTCCTTTCTCGGCGCGTGAACCGCGTTTACGCGATCCGGGCCTGATACCGGCCGAATACGTCGGCCAGCGCGTTCATGATCTGTTCGACGCTGGCCCGGGCCCGCGCCGCCTCGACGATGATCTCGACCAGGTTCTCGTTCGTGGCGGCTGCCCGGCGCACCTCTTGCAGGCAGCGCTCGATTTCGGTTTTGTCGGCTTGTTTCCTGGTCGCCCGCAGCGCGGCGATCTGATCCTTCTCGACCTGGTCCCCCTCGGTGCGGACCTCCAGAGGCTTCTCGTCCGGTTCGACAAACGCATTGACTCCGACAATGAGCTTTCGCTTCGCATCCACTTCGCGCTGATAGGCGAACGCGGCATCGGCGATCTCGCGACGGAAAAAGCCCGCATCGATCGCAGCCACCATGCCGCCGGCCGTTGCGATGCGGTTGAAATAGGTCGCCGCGTCGGCTCTCAGCTCGTTCGTCAACGCTTCGACGAAGTAACTGCCACCCAGCGGATCGACCGTGTTGGTGACGCCGGTCTCATACGCCAGGACTTGCTGCGTCCGCAAAGCGAGTGTGACGGCGTGCTCCGAAGGCAAAGACAGGGCCTCGTCCATGCTGTTCGTGTGCAGCGACTGGCAACCGCCCAGAACCGCAGCCAGGGCCTGGTAGGCGACGCGGATCAGGTTCAGTTCGGGCTGTTTGTCCTGCAGCGAGCAACCCGCGGTCTGAGCATGACAGCGGAGTTTCCACGACGCCTCGTTCTTGGCGCCATAATCGTTTCGCATCGCCTCCGCCCACACCACGCGGGCCGCGCGGTACTTGGCCGCTTCTTCGAACAGGTCGTTGTGGGCGTTGAAGAAAAACGAGAGCCGGGGTGCGAAATCATCCACGGCGACGCCGCGGGCCAGGCATCGCTCGACGTAGTGGAAACCGTCGGCCAGCGTGAACGCCAGCTCCTGGGCGGCGGTCGAGCCGGCCTCGCGGATGTGATAGCCCGAGATCGAGACGGGGTTCCACTGCGGCACGTGCCGGGCGCAGAATTCGATCACGTCGCACACGAGCCGCACGCTGGGCTCCGGCGGGAAGACGAATTCGTTCTGGGCGTGAAACTCCTTGAGAATGTCGTTCTGGATGGTGCCCCGGAGACGGCCCCACTCGAAGCCGCGTTCCTGGGCCGCGGCCAGATAAAACGCCATGACGACGATCGCCGGCGCGTTAATTGTCATTGACACCGAAACTTGCTCGAGGTTGATGCCGTCGAACAGCGCGAGCATGTCGTCGAGGGTGTCCAGCGCCACGCCTAGCCGTCCCACCTCTCCCGCCGCGCGCGGGTTGTCGCTGTCGAGGCCCATCAGCGTCGGCAAGTCGAAGGCGGTCGAGAGCCCGGTCTGCCCCTTCTCCAGCAGAAACTGGAAGCGCTCGTTCGTTTGTCTGGGAGTGCCGAACCCGGCAAATTGCCGCATCGTCCACAACCGCCCGCGATACATGCTGGCGTGAACGCCGCGTTTGAATGGGTATTGCCCCGGCTCTTCGTCGCCATGCGCCTGGTCAGGGCTCGCCTGGCTACCGTTTGCCTGGCCGCCGTTCGCTGGGCCGGGGCCGCCGGGGCCGTTCGCCTTGTAGAGCAGCGCGATCGGCCGGCCGCTCACCGTTGTCGCCACTGTTTCGGGCGACAACGCCTGTCCGGCTGGCTCGATTCGTTCGATGCGGCTCACAAGAAATGATTCCTGGGGGCGATTCATACTGTCGATACACCAATCATAACCAGCGTCAGCGGAATTGAGAATTGCGTTTTCGGTAGGGGCGTCGCAGCAGAGACAGGTATTTACGGATGGGATGGTTTGCGGGGGCAAAGCCTTCCACCGCCGCCTGCAGGTCGGAATGCCGTTCCAGGGAAGTCCAGGGCATGATCGTCTTTTCGCCGGATTCGCTGATCAACCACAGCGATCGAATATTCAGGACCCGGAGTGGCCGAACTTCTTTGATCTCGTCCCAAAGAAGCAGGTTTAGCCCTTTGTGCAAATGAATTCCCAGACTGCTGATCCCGACAGCCCTCTCGGTTCCCTTCTGCAACATCCAGGAAAACAACAACCCGGCCAGAAAGAATGGCACGATCCAAACCAGACGCTGCCAACTGAAAACTCGGAGAACGAGCGATCTGAAATTCAGAGGCCTCGGCACGGGCTGGAAATAAATTCCGGAGATTTTGTCGTCCGCGTCGAGCGCGAGGCTCATCGTCAATTCACCCTGCCGGCAATGCAGCCGAAACGCGGTCCACCCGCGGTAGCCGTTGTCAGTCGGACCGTCGAACTTTTCGATGTGGCCGAACCTCGCCATGAGATCGGCGAAAAACTCGGAGGCCTTCTCCGGCGGAAACACCTGGCCCATCTGCAGGTTGTAGAGCTTTTGCACAGCGGCATAATCGCCCGCATTGAGGAGATCAATGACCTTTCGAGCGACGAGGGAGTAGCGATTGGTTTCTTCGGCGCGAACATCCTGCACGAACGCCCCGCGGGCCTGCCCTTCAGGCTGCCAGTCTTCATTGGCCACGGGCGAGTCGAGCATCATAAAGAACCAAATTCCAATAAAGCCGATTTCGCCCCACAGGGCGAGCTGCCAAAAGGCGACTTTGAATTCAACCGGTTGAACCTGGTCGGCGGCTGCCAGGGAGAGCGCCAGCGGGCGCAGGTGAGCGACCTGCGTTTCATCCAGCGGCTCGCCAGTCTCGGCAGAACGGAGCAGCGACTCCAGTTGAGCTTCGAGAGGCAGAAGTTGTTTCGACCGCTCCCGCTGATTGAGCCGGTAGATGATCGCATCGACGGCAATAAAGAACAGCGTGGAAAAGATTTTGGCAGAGAGATCGATCTGCAGTCCCCAGGTCGCAATCAGCAGGCCGATGAACCCAGGCAGCAGATACCACCACAGCACCGACCCCAATAAACGCGACTGAGCGCGCACCGAATTCAGCTCCGCCCCCAGCGATTCGACGATTGTGGCGCCGGGCGGGGCGGGCGGCGTCGTCCGGCGGGTGTGCACCAGCTTCCAGGCGATAAAAATCGTGCTTCCGATGACGATCAGGTCGCCCAGACGCGGAATCGGCTCGCGATACACCGTGAAATAAAAACTCCCGAACACGATGATTACGAACACACAGGCCAGCAGTTCGCGGCGATCGCGCGCGTCCAGGCAGCGGCGCAGGAGCGTCGTTTTTTTCTGCATGGCGGCAATCAGTTGCGCCGCCGGGGCCGGCTCCCGCAGCGGTTGCTGTCGCCAGAGTGCCTTTAATTCGTCATCGTTCATTGCGGCGCCTCCTCCACCATCAAACAGGAAAGCTTTTTCTTGGCGCGATGCAGCATGACGCCGACGTGATTGGCGCTGATGCCCGTGGCGTCGGCGATTTGTTCGTAGGTGAAGTCCTCCAGGAACAGGGTAATGAGCGCTCTTTCGAGTGGGTCCAGCTTGTAGATGGCGGTGTACAGATCTGCAATGCGGTCGGCGGCGTTGGCACTGGCTGCAGTCGTCTGCCGCGATTCAATCTTGCGCGTGAGGTCGGCGTGTTCGAAATGAACGGAGCGGGCGAAGCCGGACGACCGCTTGCGCGTGAAAGAAATGGCCGTATTGAGAGCGACGCGATATAACCAGGTGTTGGCGAATTGGCTTTCTTTCAGGGTCGGCAGGCCACGCCAGATCTGGAACACGATCTCCTGATACAAATCATCCTGGTCAGCCGAATTCCAGGCATAGACGCGGCACACTCTGAGAATCCGGTTTCGATTCTCAGTCACCAGTTCCAGGAACTTGTGTTCGTCGGCAGGCGTCGAATTCAATCGCGGGCCTTCCCCATCTGCTTATTGAGCCCGATGAAGAACGCGCGCGACTTTTCCAGCGGCAACGCGGCATCCATCTCTTTGTTGAATTTGGCCTGGATGCCGGCGTAATCGGCCACGTTGAGCAACTCGACGAACTGGTTGGCCACTTTCGTGGAGCGATCGGTCCCCTGCCCCGACGCGGCCTCGATCGAGAAAAACGCCCCCGCGAAAACGACGATGATCGGCAAAAAGGCGCGCACAGGAGAGGTTTTCCAAAAACAGAGTGATGGATTCGTCAATCAATCTCGGGCCTGCCTCTGATTAGTCGCAGCCCGACGGAGAATAATTACGGCCACGAAGATGTTTTTGAGCAAGTTTTTTCGAGCCGATCTTGGGGAGTATCGTCCGCTTCAGGCGGATTCAACCCGCGATTCATGGCTTTTTGACCCCTCGCGGTGCCGGCCGTCATGCCGCCAGGCGCTCGAATCGACGATTCACTCCCGCACACAGCCGAAAAAGCAAAAACAACGGCGCCGGACGCGCGTTACGGTTCTGGTGGCGGAGTTCGAGTCGCGGTGGGATGTCGAAACCGGAGTTGCGCGCGGGGCGGCGTGTGATTCGCCATGTGGATTTCATGATCCACTTTTCATTTCTCACTTCTGTCCCGCCCGCCGGGCTGCCTCGATGGTGGCGACGTCGATTTTCTTCATGGTCATCATGGCCTCGAAGGCACGCTTGGCCTCTCCGCCGCCCGCCGCCAGCGCGTCGGTGAGCGTGCGGGGGGTGATCTGCCAGGAGAGGCCCCAGCGGTCCCGGCACCAACCGCACGCACTTTCCTGGCCGCCATTGCCGACGATTGCATTCCAGTAGCGGTCGGTCTCTTCCTGCGAGTCGGTGGCGATCTGAAAGGAAAAGGCCTCGCTGTGCTTGAACACCGGGCCGCCGTTGAGGCCCAGACAGGGAATGCCCATCACGGTGAACTCCACAGTCAGCACTGCGTCTTGCTTGCCGCCCGGATAGTCACTGGGCGCCTTGTGGACAGCGGTCACTTTGCTATCCGGAAAGGTGGTGGCGTAAAAACTCGCCGCATCCTGCGCGTCCTTGTCGAACCAGAGGCAGATCGTATTCTTGGGCTTCATGTTTCATGTGCTCCTGGGTGCTTAAGTCCAGGCGAATGCCACAGCCTGGGGTCGGCTGCATGCTAGCAGGAAATTCGAATTGTTGCTGCCAAGGAATGACGCACCGTCAGGCGACAAGGGGAAATTGCGCACGGACCGCGGTATGATGGGACGGCAATCGCAAATAATCATCGGAATTCAATAAAACGGGGAGCGTGACGGTGGCGAAGGCTTGGGGGGGGAGATTCGACGGAAAAACCGATCCGCGGGTGGAGAAGTTCACCGAGTCGATCAGCTTCGACGCTCGGCTGGCGGCGGTCGATATTCAGGGCTCGCAGGCGCACGCTCGAATGCTGGCCAAAGTCGGGCTGATCGGATCGGCCGAGTGTGATTCCATCTGCATGACGCTCGACGCGATCGGCGGCGAGATCGCCCGTGGGGAATTCCCATTCCAGATCGAGCTCGAAGACATCCACATGCACATCGAAAGTGCGCTCATCGCGCGCCTCGGTGACGTGGGCCGGAAGCTGCACACGGGGCGCAGCCGCAACGACCAGGTGGCGACCGACCTTAAACTCTACGTCCGCGGCGTGATTGATGAGATCGATGGATTGCTGGCTGCCGTTCAGCAGGCATTTGTGGAGCGCAGCGCCGCCGATCTCGACATCGTCGTGCCGGGTTATACGCATCTGCAACGCGCCCAGCCGGTGATTGTCGCGCATTACTGGCTCGCCTACTGCGAAAAATTCCAGCGCGACCGTGAGCGCCTGGCCGATTGCCGCAAACGAGTGAACATCTCGCCCCTGGGCGCGGCGGCACTGGCCGGAACATCGCTGCCGATCGATCGCGACTATTCGGCCAGGCTGCTGGGGTTTACGGCCCCCGCGGGCAACAGCCTGGATGTTTCCAGCGACCGCGACTTCGCCATTGAATTCGCCGGCTGTCTGGCGCTGATCGCGGCCCACCTCAGCACGTGGGCCGAGGAATGGATCCTGTGGTGCACGACGGAATTCGGGTATCTGAAACTGCCCGACGCCTATACGACCGGCAGTTCGATTATGCCGCAGAAGCGCAACCCCGACGTGCTGGAGCTGGTGCGGGGCAAATCTGCGCGCGTGATGGCTGCCGTGCCGCACCTGCTGACCCTCGTCAAAGGGCTGCCGCTGGCATACAACCGCGACCTCCAGGAAGACAAGATCGCACTCTTCGACGCGGTGGACACAACTGTCGCCTGTCTGGATCTGGCGCCGTCCATCGTGGCGGGGGCCGTGCTGCAGCGCGACCGGATCGCCGCCCGGCTCGAAGAAGGATTCCTCGACGCCACCACGCTGATGGAATACCTGATCAAAAAAGGAGTGCCGATGCGCACGGCCCACGAAACGGTGGGCAAGCTCGTGGCGCTGTGCGAATCGGAGAAATGCCGGCTGGCTGAACTGTCGCTCGGTGATTTGCAAGCAGCCTGCCCGCAGATTACCGCCGACGTCGCGCAAATTCTGGGCGCCTACAACGCGGTCGCCGCCCTTCGCAGCTACGGTTCCGGCGGGCGCGAATCGGTGGTCCAGCAACTGGAGATCTGGAAGACGCGAGTCGCATCGCCCGATCAATCATGAGAGCTTGCATTTGACGGCCCAGGAGCCCCACAATGACGCGCGGGAGATTCCCAGGATTTTTTTCAAGAAGGCAGGAGCGCAGGAAGACGATCGCTCCGCGAGAATGACCCGCCTGTTCTGGTTTTTTCCTGTGCTCCTGCCTTCCTGCACTCCTGATTGAAAACACTGGGAAGTATTGCCTGAAATCGAGTGTTGTTGGAAATCACCCGTGTTCGTGTTTTGAACAGGATCCGCCCCATGCGTGCAAAATCGACTGCCTCATTGAATCGTCGCGACCTTCTGCAACTGTCCGCCGGATTATTCGTGGGCGCGGGATTCGGTCGCAGTCTC
>DASYAR010000038.1:0-11018 GCA_036501235.1 Planctomycetaceae bacterium | reverse complement strand
CGATTTCGACTGGGCTTTTTCGTAATTCTCCCAGACGAGCTGCGATTCGAATGCCTGGCCGGCCTGCGGTGTGCGGGTGATGATCCCCGCTTTGTCCCAATACACTGTGCCGTCGTGCTGGGTGAAGGCCCAACCGTTGATGACCGCGCCGGGCTTCAGTCCCACCTGGGCGCAATCGACTTCGAGCCGCACCCACTTGCCGGTTTCGGGAAGCGTTCCCATGCCGAACCGGGAAGGAGAATTAACGGCGCCCCAGGGGATGATGTCTTCACCCCAGATGGCGCGGTGTTCCCACACGCCGTCATTCCACTGCATCATGATTTCTTTGGGAGGTTTTTCCGGCTCGAGGAAAACGTAAGCGAAGAGCTTGTCTCCCTCTCCCACCTTCAGTCCGGGCGACGCCTCGGTAAAGAAATGCTGGCTGAGCCCGGTCGCCGTGCGGGTGGAAGCCTTCTCGCCGCTGAAGACGGGCTTGTCGGCTTTGACAACGAACTGCCAGGGCGTGTTTCCCTGCGGTTTGGCGCCGGCTGGCAGCTCGTCGTCGATCCAGACGAATTCCTGGGGCGCGGCACGATCGGTTCCCTCGGCGACCGGCGGCTCGACATATTCGACCTTCGCCAGCTCTTCGCCGATCTTCTGCTTGAAGGAAACGATTTGCTGGTCGAGGGCCGCCAGTTCGGCGGTCTGCTCGGGGGCGGGCACCTTCATGATCGGCGGCGGGCCGTTCGCGTTGCCGTCCATCGCATTTTCGGCGATGTTATTGAAGAACGAATAGAGCTGGTAGAATTCTTTCTGCGTGAACGGGTCGTACTTGTGATCGTGGCAGACCGAACAGCCCAGCGTCAGCCCCATGAACACCGTGGAGGTCGTCTCGACCCGATCGACGTTGTAGCGCACGAACACTTCTTCATCGATCGAGCCCCCTTCGCTCGTCGTCACGTTGCAACGATTGAATCCACTGGCGATTCTCTGTTCGGTCGTGGCATTGGGAAGCAAGTCTCCGGCGAGTTGTTCGACGGTGAACTGATCGAAGGGCAGGTTGCGATTGAAGGCCTTGATGACCCATTCGCGATAGAGCCAGATCGAGCGTTCGTTATCGAAGTGCAGCCCGTGCGAGTCGCCGTAGCGGGCCGCGTCGAGCCAGTAACGAGCCAGGTGTTCGCCATATCGCGAATTCGAGAGCAGCCGCTCGACGAGCCGTTCATAGGCGTCGCTGGACGTGTCGGCCAGGAAGGCGTCCACCTCGGCCACCGTCGGCGGCAATCCGGTCAGATCGAATGTGACCCGCCGGATCAGCGTGGCACGATCGGCTTCGGGCGCTGGGCCCAGGCCTTCTTGCTCGAGCCGGGCCAGCACGAAGCGATCGATGGCGTTGCGGACGTTGGTTTCATGTTTCACCGGCGGTGGGGACGACCGGACCGGCGCCAGGAAGGCCCAGTGGCCACGCGTCGTCGCTCCTTCGTCGATCCAGCGTCTAATCAACTCGATCTGCTGTGGCGCGAGCATTTTTCCCGAACTGGGCGGCGGCATCTTTTCGTTCGGATCGGTGGCGATCAACCGGATGAAGGCCTCGCTCTCGGCGCTCTTGCCGGGGACGATCGCGTGCGCACCCGATTCGAGCTGGGCCGCCAGCCCTTCGGCCGTATCCAGACGCAGCCCGGCCTTACGTTCTTTCTCGTCGGGCCCGTGACATTTGTAGCAGATGTTCGACAGGATCGGTCGGATCTCGCGATTGAAATCGACTTTTCGAGTCTGAGCCTGCGAAACGGCGGCCGATGAGACGCCGCAGAACAACACACCGGCGATGAGCAACTTCGAGCGAACGCGCTGCATGGAGGGACCTTCAGGGAAGGCGGCGAATCATGGAACGACAAGGCGGGACCGGCACCAAGGGCCAGCGTGTGTATTATAGAAGTCGGCGCAGACTGGACGCAATGGCTGGCGCAACCGCCGCATTAAAACGCGCCGCCGGACCACCGCTAGTCTCGGCGGTGCCCGGCTCCAGGTTGAACGAATGCAGGCATAAAAATGCGATGTTGTCAGACGACCGCCTGAAGGCGGGACTACGAACGACTGCGACAAACGGCTCCTTGACGCTCATTCCGAGCACTCCTACACTGCAAATGGTCGATCTTACAGGAGAAATCTTTCGTGAAAATCGTGATGAACGGCGAGCCGCGCGAGGTCGAGGCGGGCACGACGGTCGCCGGGTTGATCGCCGTCTTGGAGATGCAACCGCGGTACCTGGCGGTCGAACGCAATTTCGAACTGGTCCCGCGCACGTGCCATGCCGAATGCGTCCTCCAGGAGGGGGACCAGCTCGAAATCGTCACGCTGGTGGGGGGAGGCTGAACGGATGTCTGTCGAGTTGCACGCCGATGCGCCGCTGGTGCTGGGGAGTCACACGTTCGAATCGCGGCTGATCGTCGGGACCGGCAAGTACGCGACGTACGACCTGATGCGCGATTGTCTGGAGGCCAGCGGGGCGGAAGTCATCACCGTCGCGGTCCGCCGCGAACGGCTGATCGATAAAGAGGGCCGCAGCATCCTCGACTTCATCGACCTCGCGCGGTACACCATCCTGCCCAATACGGCGGGTTGTTTCACATCCGAAGACGCCGTGCGGAACGCGAGGCTCGGTCGCGAGCTGCTGAAGAACCTCGAAAACCCCGGGGCCGACTGGGTCAAACTGGAAGTCCTCGGCGACAGTAAGACGCTGCTCCCCGATCCGGTGGCAACGCTCAAAGCGACCGAGCAGCTTGTGGCCGATGGTTTTCAGGTGCTGTGCTACACAACCGACGATCCGATGACGGCTCGCCGCCTGAAAGAAGCCGGGGCCACGTCGGTGATGCCGGCGGGCAGCCCGATCGGTTCGGGGCAGGGGATTTTGAATCCGAACAACATCCGCATTTGCCTGGAATACCTGAAAGAAAACGATCCGCATTATCCGGTGATCGTGGACGCCGGCGTCGGCACCGCCAGCGACGTGGCGTTCGCGATGGAACTGGGTTGCGACGGCGTGCTTCTCAACACGGCGATCGCCGGAGCTCGCGATCCGTTGCCGATGGCCCACGCCATGCGTCAGGCCACGACCGCCGGCCGGTTGGCCTTTCTGGCGGGTCGCATCCCGCGGAAGCTGTACGCGACGGCATCAAGTCCGGAAACCGGCGTACTTTCGCCCCTGCCACGGTAGAGCTGCCGTCTCATAACCGCTGTTGACCATCGCGCAGATTCGTGGTGCAATAAGAGGCGTCGCCGGCCCGGGATTGAGGAGATTGTTGGATGAGCACCGCCGCAATTGAACCAAAAATGACGGTCGAAGATTTGTTGGCAATGCCCGACGATGGTATCGATCGCGATTTGATTCGGGGCCGGATTCGGGAGCGACCGATGACGCGAAGGTACAGGCGGCACGCCCGGACAACTACGAATCTGGCGGCAGTCCTGAAACAGTGGAAGGATCAATTGAATCCTCCCGCGGGAGAAGTGCTGACTGGCGATGCTGCCTTTTGCCTGGATCGCGATCCAGCGTCGACGGTGGGAATTGACGTCGCCTATGTCTCTGCAGAACTCGCCAAGCATGCGCCGGACGACGTCTTCTTGATCGAAGGCGCACCGATTCTGGCCGTCGAAGTTCTTTCGCCTTCTGATACCCACGAGGGAGTTGTCGAGAAGCTGGAACTGTATCTCGGATCCGGTGTCGCCGTCGTTTGGATCGTCGATCCAGACCTGCGCAATGTCACCGTCTATCGTCCGGGTCAAATCGAGACATTGTTCGCCGCGTCCCAGGAACTTGCCGGCGACCCGGAACTTCCCGGCTTCCGTGTTCGCGTTTCCGACTTGTTCTTGCCCTGATATGTCGGACGAACCACTCCGCCTCTCGAAACTCATGGCTCAGCGCGGGCTCTGCTCGCGGCGCGAGGCCGACGAGTACATCAGCCGGGGGCTGGTGTTTGTCGACGGGGTGAAGATCGATACGCTGGGGACGAAGGTGCTGCCGCATCAGACGATCACGTTGGCGGACGAGGCCCAGGCCCAGCAGCAATCTCTCGTAACGATCCTCATTAATAAGCCCATCGGCTACGTCTCCGGGCAACCCGAGAAGGGATATAAGCCCGCGGTTGAATTGATCACTCCCGAAAACCGTGCCGCCGAGTTTGAAGGGCCCGAGTTTCGCCAAGACCACCTGCGCGGCCTGGCCCCGGCGGGCCGGCTCGACATCGATTCGAAGGGACTGCTGGTCTTCACGCAAGACGGCCGCCTCGCGAAACAATTGACCGGCGAGAATTCGACCGTCGAGAAGGAATATCTGGTTCGCATCGAGGGGAGCCTGGGGGACGCGGGGCTTTCGCTGCTGCGGCACGGCTTGTCCCTCGACGACCGGCCGCTACTGCCAGCGCGCGTCGAATGGATCAACCCCAACCAGTTGCGATTCGTGCTAATGGAAGGCAGAAAACGGCAGATCCGCCGGATGTGCGAACTGCTGGAGCTGAAAGTCACCGGCCTCAAGCGGGTCCGCATCGGCAAGATCCCGCTCGGCAAGCTGCCGGAAGGACAATGGCGGTATCTGTTGCCCGCCGAAACATTTTGAGTCACATGAACCTCCGTCGCACGATCGCCTATCTCTGGGTGGCTCCTGTCACCATTTGCTCGCTGCAACTGGTCATCCTGGGGCTGGCGACCGGCGGCCGGGCGGCTGTCGTGTGGGGCGTCATTGAGGTGCACGGCGGGCTCGTCACATGGCTCCTGTGCCGCGGTTCGCCCTGGATGGGCCCGATCGCGGCGATGACGCTGGGGCACGTCATTCTCGGCCGCGATCAGGAATGTCTCGATCGCAGCCGGCTTCATGAGCACGTACACGTCCGGCAATATGAGCGCTGGGGACCGCTGTTTTTGCCGCTGTATCTCGGCTCCAGCGTCTGGTGCTGGTTCAAAGGATTCGATCCCTACTTGGACAATCCGTTCGAGCAGGAAGCGTACGCGGCGGATGCGGAGCGGACGGGGCGCTGATAATGCAATTCTGTCGGCTGCACCGGTTTACCCGTTCACCCGACCCCCCTGGATCCCCCCTTGCTAAGGGGGGAAGACGCGTTAAAACCGTGCCTGCCGCGACGAGAGGTACTCGATCAGCGCCTTGTCGAACGGCATGCTCGTGTTCAGGGCGACATAGTCGATCCCCGCGGAAAAGCATTCGCGGCGGTACAGCTCGCACATTTCGCGAACGGCATCAAGATAGTCGGACTTCATCGCGTCGGCGTCGACCATCAGGGTGTCGCCCGATTCGGGCTCGCGGAAGTCGATCAGTCCGTTGAACGGGAAATGCACTTCGGCTTCATCGAGAACATGAAACAGGATCACGTCGTGACCGCGGTAGCGCAATTGGCGCAGCGTTTTGATCGTCGGCTCGGGATCGGCCAGCAGGTCGGAAAACAGCATGATCAGGCTGCGGTGGCGGATCATCGCGGCGATGCTCTGCAGGTTCTTGGCGATCTCGGTGGGGCCGGTCGGCTTGAGCTTTGAGAGGATCGCCAGGATGTTGCCGAGTTGCGTTCGCTTGCTGCGCGGCGGCAGGCTGTGGCGGATCTTTTCGTCGAAGGTGATTAGGCCCACCGGGTCCTGCTGGTGGATCATCATGTACGCCAGCGCCGCGGCGAGGCAAATGCCATAGTCGAACTTCGTCAGCTCCTGCCGGTAGGTGTAAGCCATGCTCTCGGAGAGGTCCATGAGCAGATAGCCGGTGATGTTGGTCTCAGCCTGGTATTTCTTGACGTAATAGCGGTCGGTCTTGGCGTACACGAGCCAGTCGATGTCTTTGAGGTCGTCCCCCTGGGCATAGCGACGGTGCTCGCTGAACTCGACGCTGAACCCGTGGAACGGACTGGCGTGGAGCCCGCTCAAAAAGCCTTCGACGATGAACCGCGCCCGCAAATCGAGCCGCGACACCGTGCGGATCACTTCAGGCTTCAGGTATTGCTCGGCGTTGGGCATTTGTAAATCGACGATCGAGAATAAAAACGACAGCAAGCACAATCGACTCGTTTAGCGACGAGGCGCAGCCGAGCCAGTGTCGTGCAGCGCGCCCTCGATATCAATACCGAAACCGATCGTCCATTTTGAAATCGAACGCGAGCACGTCGTCGAGATTTCCGGAAACCGCCTCGACGATCATCTGCTGGACCGGCTCGTGGGCCGGATGTTCGAGATACGCATCGCGGCTTTCGACGTCGGCAAACGTCACGATGAAGGCGTGAGTAAATCCCTTGTGCAGCCCTTCCGGACTTTCGTAAGGACCGGAGCAGACATCGACGATGCCGGGGATTTTGTCCTGCAAGTCATCAACGGCTTCGAAGATCTCGGCGATGTCCTCGCGCGGCGTCTGCGGTGAAAATCTGAGTAGCACGATGTGTTTGCACTGGGACATGTTGCAATGTTCTTTGACTCTTGATTGACTACTGGTGATTGATGAATGAGCTGCAAAAACCGGAGAGCCGTGGATCTTATCACCCCGACAGCCCCGCGCTCAGGGCGGAGGTCCGTAGGGCTCGTAGAGGACATTCAACGCCGGACGGTCACTCTTGAACTGCGCCAGGGCCTCGTCGGTAATATGACATTGATTTATGATGTGCAATGACCGAAGGCATGGGATTTGGCCAATGTAGGAAAGCGCCCGGTCGGTTAGGAGCGGCGCGGAGATTCTCAAGCTGCGCAATTGTTTATGCTGCGCCAGCCGTTGGAGCCCTTTGTCGGTGAGTCTTGGCGAACTGATCGTGAGAACCTGCAATTTCGGCAATCGAGAGGTTTCGGAAAGACTGAGATCTGATATGTGGGGCCCACTCAAAAGGACCTCCCTTAATTTGCCCAATGATGTGATATTTTTGATTCCCACGTCTGTAATCTGATCTGAGCCAATCCGCAGTTCTTCAAGTTCTGTCAATTCTCGCAAAACGATCAGGCCTGCGTCCGTAATTTTGGTCTCGACAAGATCGACTTTCTTCAATGTCGGCAGATGTCGCAGATTCCGAACATCGGCGTCTTCCGCGAGCGAGTTCGACAAGTTGATCGCTACCGGAGCGTCGAGCCAAGTTCGGCATGTCTCGCTTCCTAGATACGCCCGCACCTTGTCGGGACCCTGAGGCTCGAACGTAATGGGGTCGCGCACTTTGACCCGATATTTGGACGAAATGCAGGGACCGTCGACAGCGATAGAGAAGATCTCTTCCTCCGCCTCGATTTCGGCGATTATCGCGATGGCCTGTTGTTGAGCCCTGGTCCGATGCACGATCAGAGTCGTCCATGCGCCGACCATGATGATTGCCGTCAGGGCCAGTGACCAGGAGATTGAACTTTTTGACGGTTTCGGCATGCGAATTCGCCCTTCTTTGAATAGCGTCATTCTATCGTCCACGTCGATGTTCGTCGCCGCACCGTGGAATCTGCGGCAGGCTTTCGATACGCTGATGCGCACCCGGTCGGGTGGCGCGCGGCCTAGTCGTGGCGGCGGCTGATTTCACGAGGTATTCAATGTGCGGAATCGTCGGATTCATGGCCCGGGACGCCCGGCTGCGCGATTCGCTGGGGGAATTCGTCGTCCCCATGCTGACCTGCATGGGCGAGCGCGGCCCTGATTCGGCGGGGCTGGCCGTTTTCTCGGACACGCTGGAAGACGACCTGCGCCGCTATAGTTTCTACACGAGCGACCGCGAATTCGACTGGCTCGCATTCGTCGCCGAATTCACAGTCGAGACCGAAGCGACGGCGGAAATCGAAGCGGTCGAGAGTCACGCCATTCTGTTCACAAATGCCAAGCCGACGGCTGTTCAGAATTGGCTGGCCGGCCGCGATTTGCCGGTGCACCTGCTCTCGGCTGGGCGGACGATGGACGTCTATAAGGATGAAGGGCACCCGAAAGACATCGCCCGCCGGTACGGTTTTGCAGCGCTCGCGGGCACGCACGCCGTCGGGCACACGCGGATGGCGACTGAATCGGCCGTGTCGCCGGCGCATGCCCATCCCTTCACGGCGGGGGAAGATTTCTGTCTCGTGCACAACGGCTCGCTTTCGAATCCCTACAGCATCCGCCGCCGGCTGGAGAAGAAAGGCGTGCGTTTCGAGACCGACAACGACACCGAGGCGGCCTGCCGCTTTCTCGAATGGCGGATGCGCGAGGGAGATGCCCTGGAAGCAGCGCTCGATCGCGGTTTCGACGAGCTCGACGGGTTTTACACGCTCCTCATGGCGACAGCCGACAAACTTGTGCTCGTCCGCGACGCCTTTGCGTGCAAGCCGGCCGTCGTCGCCGAAACCGACCAGTACGTGGCCATCAGTTCCGAGTACCGGGCCCTAGCGCACTTGCCCGGCGTCAAAGAAGCCCGCATCTTCGAACCCGTGCCGGAACAGATTTATTCATGGACCGCCTGATTCCGCTGGACCTGGCGCGGATGACAGTCCGCGAGCTGAACCAGTTTCTGCATCACGAATTGCCCGAGTGCGGGGCCGGTGCGCACGTCGACGTCCTCAACCCCCACGGCATGCACAACATCGCCGTGGGTCTTGACGCGGCAGTCGACGTCGACATTCGTGGTCATGCCGGTTACTTCATTGCCGGGATGAACAAGCAGGCCCGCGTGACGGTGCATGGCAACGTCGGCTGGAGTGTGGCCGAGAACATCATGTCGGGATCGGTGCGCGTCAAAGGGTGCGCGTCGGAATGCGCCGGGGCGTCAGGTCACGGCGGACTGGTCGTCATCGAACAGGATGCCTCGTCGCGGTGCGGCATCTCGATGAAGGGCTGCGACATCGTCGTGGGCGGCAGCGTCGGGCACATGTCGGCATTCATGGCTCAGGCGGGCACGCTCGTCATCTGCGGCAACGCCGGCGCCGGATTGGGAGATTCACTCTACGAAGCGGTGATTTACGTCCGCGGCGAAATCCACGGCCTGGGGGCCGATGCGCGGGAAGAACCCATGGCGATGGAAGATCACGCCCGTGTTGCCGGCTTACTTGTGAAAGCCGGTTACCCGGAAGACACATCCGGCTTCAAACGGGTCGCCTCGGCCCGATCTTTGTATCATTGGCACGCCGACGCCGGGCAGGAGTATTAAGCAGGTCACTATGACCGGACATCTCCGAAAAGAAGAAAGCTACTCGTTCAACCGGCACGTGCTCGACTACATCCAGCATGCCGCCGAGCATGGGCTGTACGAAATTCGCGGCCTGGGAGCGAAACGCGCATTGCCGACGTTCGACGATCTCGTCTTCCTGACGGCTTCGGCGTCGCGCTATCCGCTCGAAGGCTATCGCGAGAAATGCGTCGCCAAGACGGTGCTGGGCACCCGGCACGCCAAAAAACCGATCGAGCTCGATACGCCGATTACAATCGCCGGGATGAGCTTCGGGGCGCTGTCGGCCAACGTGAAAGAAGCAGTCGGACGCGCCGCCAGCGAGATCGGGACGTCGACCACCACCGGCGACGGCGGGATGACCCAGGAAGAGCGGAAGAGCTCCAAGACTTTGGTCTACCAGTGTCTGCCGTCGCGGTATGGGTTCAATCCCGACGATCTGCGGCAAGCCGACGCGATCGAGCTGGTGATCGGCCAGGGGGCCAAGCCGGGGGGGGGCGGAATGCTGCTGGGGCAGAAGATCAGCCCGCGGGTGGCGGCGATGCGCACGCTGCCGGAAGGGATCGACCAGCGTTCCGCGTGCCGGCATCCCGACTGGACGGGCCCCGACGATCTGACGATCAAACTGCTTGAGCTGCGCGAGATCACCGACTGGCAAATTCCCATCTATATCAAGATGGGGGCCACGCGCGTCCGCGAAGACGTTAAGCTGGCCGTCAAGGCGGGGGCCGACGTCGTCGTCGTCGACGGGATGCAGGGAGGCACCGCGGCGACACAGCAGACGTTCATCGAACATTCCGGAATTCCCACGCTGGCCGCATTGCCTCTGGCGGTCGAAGCGCTCGACGAGATGAACGTCCTGGGCGAGGTGCAGCTAATTATTTCGGGGGGGATTCGTTCGGGGGCCGACGTGGCCAAGGCGCTGGCCCTGGGGGCGGACGCCGTCGCCATCGGGCAGGGGGTCTTGATGGCGCTTGGTTGCAACAGCGAAACGTATCACCAGGACGGCAAGGCGGTCGACGCCACTGCCGACTACGCGAAACTCGACACGGCGCCCGGATACTGCCATCACTGCCACACCGGCAAATGTCCGGTGGGCATCACGACGCAGCTTCCGGAGCTCGAATCCCGCATGACTCCCGAATGGGGCGCCCGACGGCTGAAGAACTATTTGCAGGTGCTGACGATGGAATTGACGACACTGGCCCGCGCCTGCGGCAAATCGAATGTGCACCACCTCGAGCGAGAAGACCTGGTGGCCCTCACGATCGAAGCCGCCGCGATGGCAAAAGTCCCCCTCGCCGGCACCAGCTGGGTCCCCGGTGCAAGTTGAGCCGGGCGAGCCAGGGACGTCAGTCCCTTGGGTGCGTCCGCCGTGGCTTGGCGGGAGAAGAGTGAAGAGGGAAGAGGGAAGTGCGGATGAGAGTAGATAGGGCAGGCCATGAGGAACAGACACATGAACGATCGTGACCAGGTGCGCGAACGGCTCAAAGAGGACGGCATCCACTTCATTGTGGTGCAGTTCGTCGACGTGCATGGCTCGGCCAAGGCCAAAATGGTGCCGGTCGAGTGCTTCGACGACGTGATCGACGTCGGCGCTGGTTTCGCCGGCGGGGCGCTGTGGGGCGTCGGACAGGGGCCGCACTCGCACGACCTGATGGCCCGCATCGACGTCAGCACCTATACGCCGCTCCCGTGGATGCCCGGCACGGCCCGGTTCGCTGCCGACCTGTTTGTGGACGACAAATCCCATCCCTATTGCGCCCGCACCCATCTGCGCGGCGTCTTGCACGCGGCCGCTAAGCAGGGCTATGTGTTCAATGTGGGGATGGAGCCCGAGTTCTTCCTGGTGACGAAGAATGCCGACGGTTCCATCGCCCCGTGGAACCCCGACGGATG
>DASYAR010000037.1:0-8537 GCA_036501235.1 Planctomycetaceae bacterium | reverse complement strand
GCCGTCTTCACTGGGCCGGCAATTGAAACGCACGACCGAAACATCATCCTCGTCGATCCAGTCTCCGAGCAACCAGTCGAGGTCCCTCAACCGCGCTGCGTGCTGTCGCGGATTGCTCGCACCGCGCTCGCGCACGCTGGCCATCTGCCACTGACCGTCGATTTTCGCGTGGATTGCCGTGTAACGACTTTCTTCCCGAATGCCGTCTTTGCCCACCGTGCAAATCGTCGTTCCATCCTCGATCGCCAGCGTCGGGCTCAGGAACCGGATCGAGGTAATATCGAGCAGCAGTGTGCTGTCCGGATTCTTGTCGAAGAATCCCGACAGCGTCTTTTCGATCGTGTCGCGTCCTTGAAAGACTTCGCCCTTCGCGTCGACGTATTCGGCATCCGTCGTGAATAGCGCAGCGATCGCTTTCGCATCATGTTTTGCATAGCCTTGGACGAACGCTTCGGCCGTCTTCAGGAGCCGTTCTTCTTCAACTGGATATTTGCTTGCCGGTTCGCCGGGCTCGTCGTCCTCACTGTCGACCGTCGCGGTTTCCGCGTTATCGTTCTTCTTGAGATACCGCTCTTTGGCGGCCGGTTCGGTATTTTTCGCACCTGGTTTTGCGGCGGACTTGGCCGCAGGCTGGGTCGCCACCTGCGCAATGGGAAGCGGAGTCGTCGATTTT
Source organism: Planctomycetaceae bacterium (assembly GCA_036501235.1). Classification (GTDB taxonomy): domain Bacteria; phylum Planctomycetota; class Planctomycetia; order Planctomycetales; family Planctomycetaceae; genus JACQFH01. Next base: position 7,864 of record DASYAR010000037.1, on the reverse strand, counting down.
GTGTCTTTCTTGTCATCGCCGGCCACGGCAAATAGAGCCGCAGCGAGAATCACGCCTGCCAGTAGGGAGCAATTCGTACGCATCGGAAGACCTCCTGGGGATGTAAAGAGCTGCTGATTGCGGAGGTGCACATTGCATACCGTTCGCGCCCTGTCGCCTGGGACGTCTCGGAACTTGTCTGCCTCTGGGTTGTGATGGAGGCGACCTTTGGTTCGCTGGCGAACAATCAGTGGTTGGCTTGCGTCCATAGTGGCAGTAATACCGCCATCCTGAACGGCCGGAGGACGGTCTCTCTATTGAGTCGCTCGATCGGCTCGCCGACGTGACAACTTGCGGAATGTGCCCATCACCCAGCCTGGAATTCCTGATGTCAAATAGCCAGCGTGCGGGAAAGAAGTCATACTAGAAGGCGAGACGTGCCTCTCGGATTTTCTCCACCATCAGCACAAGGAACAAGAACATGATTGGTCGCAGAGAATTTGCAATCACTGGTCTTTCCGCAGTCGCATTGGCCGCCATGCAAGGTTCGATTCGGGCTCAGCAGAAATCGCCCGAGGCGGCTCATCAACATGACGAAATATTCGACACGTGCGCGAAGGCCTGTTCCGACTGCCAACGGGAGTGCGACTCGTGTGCCACCCATTGTGGCCACCTGTTGGCCAACGGGAAGAAGGAACATCTGTCGACCCTGATGACCTGTCGAGACTGCGCGATCGTGTGCGCGGCAGCCGCCCAGATTGTCGCGGGCGGTGGGCCCTTTTCCGCCATCATTTGTGAAGCGTGTGCCACGGCCTGCAGCGAGTGTGCAAAAGCGTGCGAGAAGTTCCCCGACGACAAGCACATGAAAGAATGTGCCGAGGAATGCCGCAAATGCGAAAAGGCTTGTCGGGCGATGCTGAAGCATACGGGAAGCAAGTAATTCTGGTTGACTCCGCAAATCGTCAGGCTCGGGCGGCCGGAGCCAGATTACCTATCTCCTGCACTCCCCTCTCCCCATTGCGGGAGAGGGGGCGGGAGTGAGGGGCGGACGATCGCATCCTGGGCTTCACGGCGTTCGGCGCCGAGGCCAGTGATTTGTTGGCCACCGTCCAGACGGCCATGCTCGGCGGCATGCCCTATACGGTGCTGCGTGACGCGATCTTCACCCACCCGACGGCCGACAAAGCCCTGTTCGCCAAGTCGAACATCAGCCCCGGCCACTCCACACCGTAGGGCGGGTTTCCCAACCTGCCCGCAATTCTTTCATTGGTCTCCGTCGTGTCCTGTGTTTCATTCAGCCGCGGTCCACTCCAGATTCAGCCCTCCCTCCTCGAATCCCGATCGGAATGCGGATAGAATCGGCTGCGACCCGTATCAGCATCTGAATGAACCGCAGTCCGCCCGAATCGGTCGTTCAGATTTCGTAAGTGATTTTTCTCTTAGACCTTCGGATTTCGACATTCGTCATTTCCGACCGCGGGGCCGTAGCTCAATCGGTTAGAGCAGCAGACTCATAATCTGTTGGTTCTGGGTTCGAGTCCCAGCGGCCCCACTGCATCGCGTCGCAAACGTTGTCCTTGAAAGGAGTTGTGGCATCGATGATTCTGGGTTATTGTTCCAGGTCTCGCCACTTCGCCACAACGATAGTTGAGCCGCAAGTGATTGCTAGCGAGATGGTTCTGTCGATGCCACGGCGCGATCTGGGGTTCGAAGGCCGGATTTCGGGCCGCGGGAAATGCAGCGCTTGTGCAGCGCGAACCCAGGACAATTCTCTATTTGGAGTTCAGCAGCGCTGTAATTACAGAACACTATGGCATCTCGGCGGAATGCCTGAGGCGGCGAAGAAAATAGGGATCGACGGCGTCAGTCGATGGGGGAGGGACCCGCCGGATGCCACATTTTTTCGTAGAGATCAATTGACTTCCTGAGCCAATCTGGACCATTGTCTTGCGCCCAGAATATCGGCGCATAAATGGGCGCAACCACGGCCTTCATTCCTCGCGGTCGGTCCAGCTTGGCATGCAACCACGCTACCGGTCCCAAGCTCAGCGGATACCCGACCAACACCACGACCACCACCAGCGTCGCCCAGAACGCCACGCCGGGTTTCTTGCGGTTGGATGTCATGCAATCAGGGTCCCAGCGAAATCTGTCTCGCCACAGCAACTTCGATACCACCGTCCGTATCGCAGAATGCCAGCAAATCCGACGTGGGCGATCAACACCCACGCCACGTCAGGGGCGCCCGAAAGCCACGAATTGCCCTTTGACAACGACATCACGCCAACCATACAGACTGCGGTTATCACTGCCCCCGAACGAGTGCCAGCAGGCGCGACTTGCGAGGGCCGGTAGCCATGTCCCGCTATTCCGGTCGTCTTGCCTTGATTCGTCTGCGCTCATGCCGTGATGATACCCGCCGGGGAGCAGGGGCGGGACGACGAACCGGCGCTGTGGGTTACGATCCTACGAACGGCTTTCAGTCGGGGGCCAGTCCATCCTTTTCTCAAGCACCAGTACTTCCACCAGGGTTTCTTCGCGGATAACGCTACCGCCCGGCGGACTTCTGCAGCTTTCCGTCGATCCATATTTCAGAGTCGCCAGAGGCGGTCGATCCCGTTCCCAGCCGCGAATTCTTGAAAACTTCTACGCGAGTCCCATTTGGGATCTGCATATCGAAACGAAACGTCGCATCGGTCGTTGGTTTTGAAAACATATCCATTGATGTAACACGGCACTCCTGCTTACGGTCAAGCATCCGCATAGTATTCTCGGACGGGTAAGTCGCAGACAGCTCGAAATCGAAGGCCGCGATAAAATGCACGCCTTCTCGCTGGTTGAGTTTGATGTTGTGGATGCGGATCGAGATCGCGTTCGCCGTGGGACCGTCCTGATTTGTCGCGGCCAGGGCACCGAGTTGCTCGTCGTCGTTCAGATCGCCACTCTGCTTCTGGATTTCAATGCGGAGAGGCAGGCCACCGCGTTTTGGATCGATCCAGAGCTGATGCTCTCCATATTTGCCGCGGCATTTGACAACGTATGTCACTGCACCGTCAATTTCGACCGCTTTTGGAAGCACATCCCGCGTGGAGGCATCGCGCACAACGCCCCAGATCGGCGATCCTCCATCTCCCGGAAAGCGGCCGAAAACAATGGCTGACAACCCGAGAAATCGCCAGTAGTGCTCCGGGCGATCATTCCGATAGACTGAAAGCCGCGGACGACGCTCCACCTGTTCGGCATCCACGATTTCGGCTTGCAGGACATCGCGTTCGATCAGCGTCTGGCGCCAGACATGTGTTACGATTTTTGCGCTTGTAGGCGACGTATTCTGCCGAGTATCCAGCTTCCATTGCACACCATCCCGGAGAATTCTCGTTTCCGTCATCAGGTCTGGCGAGCGGCCATCGCCGAGATTTGTCGGATACACGGATTCCCGGGTGTTGAAGCGGACACAGCTCATTTTGTTTACGGAATTCGCGAATGTTTTCAGGAGGTCCACGGCCGTAGGGTGCTCATCGGCGCACACACACGTTGCGGCAGCAATAATTACCGCGGCCAATACTCCGTGCGTGATTCTCATGAAGCCCGCCTCAACGCTCGACCCTGCGGATGTCCCTGGCGCCCAGGCCAACGTAAAGATGAGGATGCCATGTCAGGTTGAATTGTGAACTGTCCCAGTGCCGTTCCCGGTTACTTTCTAGGCTATGCGGTCTTCAGTTTCTCGAAGAACAGTGGCTTGCGGCCTTCGAGCGGGCGGTGAATCCGTCCGTTCGCGGCGGTCAACATCGTTTCTGGGTTCATTTGGGCTTAGCAATGACTTCAAATCCGTTGGGGAGCAAGGCATCGAAGCCACCATCTTTCTTTTCGAGGTACGCTCGCACAGAATCCCCTTTCTTTGGCAGGAGATGTCCGGCGGAACCCGGTGGAGGAGGACCTTTTCCGATGAAACCTTGGGTCCAGAACCGGGCATAAATGGAATCGCCGGTTTCGATCTTCTCACCTTTTTCGACTTTGGTGATCCGGATTTCCACGACGCCAACCTTGTTGATGAATCTGTCGGATTTGTCTTCCTCTGCGGCGATCAGCTTCACCGTGCCGACGACAATATGCGTGGAGAATTCCTGGAGTTTGTCCTTCCGCAGGTTGGGGACTTCAGCACGCACGGAGGGTATCGACGCAAAAACAATGCACAGCAGAGTCGCGATGGAAAGCTTCATAATCGGCATTCCCTTTGGCAGATCGGTTGGCGGATGATTCCCTAAAGCGACGGCGGCAAAACATTGTTCCACGCGAGCCCTCAGCGTGAAAATCAGATTTCGCGAATTGCGATTCTACCAGGTCGCAGGCGCGGTCGGTAGATTCGATGACAGAAGGCAAATTCAGCCGCCCGATGCAGATCGAAGAAAGAGCCAGTTTCCAATTTGAATGACGAGAAATACCGGTCACCGGTCGTTCGTTTTGGAATTGCATTCATTGCATTCATCGGAGTCGTGCTCTGCCTGTCGGGTCCCTTTGTGGGATCGATGCCCCCCGCACCAAGCAAAGATTCTCTCAATTAATGTTCGGATCGAGAGGACGCATCGCGTTGCCTGGCTGCAGCCATTCTCATCCCACAACTGTAATTGCGTCGACTTCACGTCTCGCCCCTTCCGATCGAGACAGCCGACTGCACCAGCACGCAGATTCCTTTCCGAATGGGACCTGAAATTCCCTCCCAAGCAAACACGACACCTTTAGCAAATCAGCGTCAATCGACGCCGGATCGAGACAGTTGCAGCGCCTGGAATGCAGCGCCCGTGCAGCGCGGCCCCGTTCACAGCTGATGCAAACGCAAGCCGGTTCAGCCGTTTCGTCGGAATCGCGTGCGGGGTCGATTTGCAAATCCGACTGCCGCGGGAACGTGCAAGCTTGCTCGCGACAGTAATTTCAGAGCAATCGCACACGACTTGGTGTTAGAATGCGGAACGCCGGCTTTCAACTGACAGCGTTCCAGAATTCTGGAGGCGATTCCATGCGGTTACGTCACACCCTGAAGGCGGCCCGATCGTTGGTTTGCATCATGGCCGCCGCTGGCTGTTTGCCGACGACGGAATCGAACGCCGACGAGCGGCACAATTTCAAGAAGCCCGCCGCCGATTCGATGCGTGGCAAGGTTCCTGGCGAAATGCGCGACGACAACGGCGTGAAAATGAAGGTCGTCTGGTGCCCGCCCGGCGACTTCAAGATGGGAAGCCCGGAATCGGATAAAGGACCCTTCAACCGCCAGGACCAGGTGGACGTCGCACTGACGGAGGGTTTCTGGCTCGGGAAGTACGAGGTCACTCAATCCGAGTGGAAACAGGTGATGCCGACAGAACCGTGGAAGGGGCAGCGCTTCACGAAGGAAGGCGCGGACTATCCCGCCACATTCGTCAGTTGGGACGATTCCATGCAGTTCTGCCGCAAACTGACGGAAAGGGAACGGCAAGGGGGGCGCTTGTCAGACGACTGGGAATTCACGCTCCCCACAGAGGCCCGGTGGGAACGTGCCTGCCGGGCGGGGACCGAAACCAAGTTCAGCTTTGGTTACGACGATGCGAAACTCGGTGATTATGCGTGGTATGTCGACAACGCCCAGAAGGCAGGCGAATCATACGCCCATCCGGTGGGACAGAAAAAAGCGAATCCGTGGGGCCTGTGCGACATGCACGGGAATGTTAACGAATGGTGCCGTGAAGTTTACACGGAAGCGCTCCCCAGTGGACGCGACCCGGACGTGCAACCAGACGAGAAAACAGGGGGCTAGAACCGGGTGATCCGGGGCGGCAGCGGGAGCCGCGGCGCCGCAGCCTGTCGGTCTGGGGCCCGTCTCAGGTTGCTGAGCGGCCACCAGGGCAACGACGTGGGTTTTCGTGTCGTGCTCGGTCCCGTCCAGCCGGTCAGGTGAGAATTTGCCACCGATTTTCGTGGGATTGGAAACACCCGGATCTTCGGCGTAATTAGTTTGTTTTTATGATTTGTGGCGATCTTAATCGAGACTCGCATTTCAATCTATGGGTGGCAAACTGTCGAGCGGTTCCAACTGATTTGGGGGAAACCATTCGAGCGAGTTCCCGTCTGGTTTCAAATATCCGACCCAGCGCTCACTGGGAATGCGGGCGTTGGCGACTGCGATGATTTCGTCGGCCTCGTTTCCAGTGAGCCAGCCGATTGCGCCGGCAGCGAACGGGGCTCCGGCAAATATTTCCTTCGCGACCCCACGGAACCACTCGGTCACCGGGACGAGCCAGTCCGTGGGAGTTCCGTCGTCGGTTGGGTAAGCTCCCACTGAAAAAGCGCGGCCCAGAGATCCCATTGGGATCCCGAAGCTCAGCCACCATCCGTCTTCGTCGCCCAGTGCGAGAATCGAGGATGAACAGGCAACGCGCGACCCGCCGGCCAATTCGGCAATCCCGCGAAATACTCGGGTGAAATCCATCACATCGGAATCTGCCGCAATACGTTGTTGCTCGCCCGGCTCTGTGTCGGGGTCCAGCCAGTACCCCGAGACCTCCGGCAAACTCCAAAGAACGGCGAGTGCCTGGCCCACAACCTCTTTTTCGACGTGGCCAAACAGCAGCAACAATTCGAAGTCGCCTCCATTCCAGGCATCTGGAGACGTAAAGATCAGGTCGTCCATCAACGGCAGCTCAGATCATCGTCTGTTGAGAGTCGGTAAAAAATGACATGCGCATCACCGGATGCTGCGAGGTATGAATATCACGTTATTCTGTGTCCAGTGCCGCCGATCAGTCAACCAGCGCTGCACCGCATCGCCCAGATGCAATTCCCGAGGTCGCGATTACTATGCCACATCGGAGTGCTCACGAGGCCGGACAAACGGGGACCGGCTCCCGCGCCTTGGCGTTGCCAGGGGCGCGATGCGCCGGTCCCGCTGTTTGTCGGCGACCGTCTTTGCAAATTGTCAAAGAACTCTTCTTGCCGCGTTGCGAAGATTTTCGACAAGGCAAAAAAAGGGTCACCGCGGATGACGCGGATACACGCGGATAAAGCACGGAAAGGGGCAAATTGCACATCCGCGCGAATCCGCGTCATCCGCGGTCCTCTTCGTCCTGTTCGTTGTCCAGGCGGACGATCTTCGCGGCGCGGCAAACAAATGCCGGCCTGAAATACAAAACGTCGCCGTCTAACCCCTTCACTTCACCCGGTTTTGCGTTTTCGTTTCCAGGCCGGGGTGAAAGAGGCCGCCGGCGGCTCGATCGGACGGTTGTCGCGGCCCATGTCCTCCCAGATGCGGTCGCAGATTTCCCCGTATTTTTCCAATGATTCCTCGTTTTTTGCGTTCGCCGTCGCAGGGCCCGAGGCCACGGTGGCCGGAACAGGCTCTTGCCGTGCCGGACCTTCGGCATGGGACGGCAAACCGGTTTTCCGTGCCTCCTGTTCGGCCATGATCTCGCTCATCGTTCTGATGACCGGCCGCCGTGACGCCGTGGCCGGATCATAAGTCAGGCCCGATGCGATCGACGCCGGCAGGTGCGAGCCGGGAAACTCGTCCACGGAGACTTGATCGCCGGCTACCGCCGCTGCCGCTGGGACGCATGTCTTTCCTCCGTTCCGTTCGGCCTGCCGGGCCTGGTCTTCGTGAAATCGGTCGAGCAGCAGTTGACGCTGCGCCCGGGTGTACCACAACCAGCAGCCGTCGTCCCCGAAGCCTGCCGACTTATGGCTTTCGATCCCCAACCGGCGGGCGCCCGACCGCATTTGCTTTTGATTGAAACCGCACTGGCTTCCCTCTCGGTAGACATCCCTGGCCGGCACACACCCATCCTGCAGGATGCGATCCAGGCAGCGTTCGAGAGACTTCCATTGGCCCAGCGGGTCGTGCGGATCCACTCGCGATGCG
>DASYAR010000036.1:0-8045 GCA_036501235.1 Planctomycetaceae bacterium | reverse complement strand
GGCCCAGGTCTCGCCTCCCCCCAGTTGCGGCAGCATGGCGCGAGGTTTTTTGATCGCCGTGTTGGCTTCACGGATCAGGGCCTTGCGCTGCTTGTTCCCCGGTTGAGCGTTTGCGTACTTGTACCAGCACAGGGCCGCGTTATAGCTGGCATCCAGAAATTGCCGTTCGTATTCCGGCTTCGGGTTAGTCTGCAAGTTCGTCTGCAGCTTCTCGGCCAACCCCGCCCAGCCCCAGATCCGCCCCTTCTTTTCCTTGTTGCCGCGGATTGCCACCTCGAATTTGTCGAGATGATCCGATCCCGAAGAGCCCCAATCCTGAAAGAGCTGCGCCGCTTCTTCCTGGACGTCGACCGCCTTCCCCTTTTCCTTCAGGATTTCGGTGAGCATTTGCTGGGCCGCATCGAACGACTTCTGCCGGCGCTTGCACTTCACGAGCTTCAGCTTGACCGCCAGGATCGCCGGCGCGGGAATCATGCCCGGTTTCGCGGATTCACTGTCGAGCAACAGTTGCATCGCCGCGGCCGCTTTGCCGAAATAGCTTTCCGCCTTGGACGCATCACCCGCTTCGAGACCGTCTCCGAGATTGCTGTAGGTGTCGGCCACCCAGTTGAGCGTGTTGTAGTCGTGACCTTCCTTGCGGTTGAACATATCTTCCAGAAACGTCTCGAACGACTTGAGCACGTCGTTCAGCCGCGGATCTTTGGCGGTCTGCAAGCGGTGCACTTCTTTTTCGAGTTCTTTCCCCAGTTCGAGATAAACCTTCGTCACCGACGCGCCGCCGCCGCCGGCCCCCACGATTTTTTCGAGCGTTCGCATGGCGGCGCGCGCGTTGTCGAGGTCTTGCAGGCCGACATACGCTCGCAGCAAAACCTGCCCGTACACCCAGCCGGCGAATTTCCGGCTCTTGATGCCCCCCTCGGCAGGGCGTTTCTGATCGTCGCCGTCGGGTGCGGCGATGGCATTGATGACCGAAAGTTTCCCCCCGGTCAGGGCCTCCAGCGCGCTTTTGTAGTCGCCCGACCCATTCAAGATCGACGCGTAGTTGGCCTTGGCCGTGGTCAGCGCGACCAGCTTGCCCGGATCGACCTGTGTAATCTCGCCGGGAAGTTGCGATTCGAATTTCGTCAGGGCGGCGCGCAGGATGTCCTGCGACTGCTTGACCATCGCATCCAGCTCTTCCTTGGGCTTCCGTTCGGCTTCCGGCTGGATCGATTCGTTCTGAAAGGCATACCACCAGGCATTGCCGGCGGCGAGCTGCGCTTCGAGGTATTGCGGGGCCGTTTCAGGAACCTGCAGATACCACTTGGCCGCCTCAGCGGGCTGATGCGTTTCGGTGTACACCTTTCCCAGGTCCATGCGGGCGTCGTTGGCCTTGTCGCTGGAGGGCCAGTTCTCGGTGATGAAATTGCAGACGCCGATGACCCGCTTGATCTCGGCTTCGCGCTCTTCCGGGCGCTCTGAGGAATACGCCTGGATGTATGCGGCCTGCGCCAGAAATGCCGCATCGAGCGCGTTGTCGGGCTGCGTCGCCAGCAATTTATGGGCCGTGAACTCGGCGACGATCGCCGCGTCGAAGCTGTGAGTCGGCTTCAGGTCGCGCGGATCGCGCATATAATAGTAAAAGAACGCCAGATAGAACCGGGCTCGGTTGATGTCTTTCTGATCGTCTTTGGGGCCGACGACCGACAGCCCAATTTGCAGGATGCGGGCGGCCTCTTTCAAAACGGGCTGCAATTCGATCAGTAGCCGGGTCTGTTCCGAGCCGCGGGCCTCACGAATCTGCACCAGGCGCCGCTGGATGTCGTTCTTCATGTTGTCGGCGACGCCGAACGCCGTGGGGAAATCCTTCGGATCGCCAGGCTCGCGGTTCAGGGCCACCATCAGCTTCTGAATCATGGCGGTTGAGCCGTCTTTGAACTCGCCGGGAAAGCGATTGATGAATCGGGCTTTCTCCAATGCCTGCTGCAGCAGCTTGTTCTTCTCGGCGTCGCCGGTCTCCTCCTGTTTGGCCAGTGCCTCTTGCGCTCGAACCATCTCCCATTGAATCCCCAATCCGACGCGACTCGAGGCCTGGCCGCGATTCTCTTTCAGCCATTCTTCACCTTCCAGAATGGCGACGCGATAATCTCTCTTTTTGTCGTGATTCAGGCAGATCATCTTGAAATGCTGAACCATGCTCTGCAATCGCCGCAATTGCGGCGCACGCTGACTCATGGGCAAGTCTTTGCCGTGCTCCAGCAGCTCGTTGTAGAATCCGAGCGCCTTGCCGATATCGTCCTGCTCTTCAAAGCACTTGGCTTCCCACATGCGGGCGTATAACCCCGAGATGAGCTGGCGATACCGGGCGTGGATCTGGTCGAACGCCGCGGCGGCTTCGGTCAGCCGCTTCTTGTTGTCGGCCGAACCTTTGTCGTAGGTCTGCCCGTCTTCGTAAGTCATCACGGCCAGTTGCAATTGCGACTGGACCATCTTGTTGAAGATTTCTTCGCGAGCCTCGTACCGCTTGTCGGTCTTCGGAATGAATTTGTCGAACTTGTCGTACGCCTCTTTGTACCGATCATAAGCGGTCTGATAGACTTTGCGGGCTTCGGCGAAATAGCCCCTGGCCCGCTTCTGAAAATCGGCCTTCTGCGTCGAGTTGCCCGGCGCCCGCGCCTGCTGCAGCTCGACCTTTCCCTTGAGAACGATGATCTGCGCCAACTCGGTGTTGGCGGCCCCCGCCTCGGCATGGTTGGGGTTGGCTTTGATAAACTCTTCAAGATACGCCCGCGCCTGATCGAGCTGCTTCATCTGCGCCTCGGCCGTGCGCAGCGCCAGCGCCCCTTTGAGCAGCGTTTTGGCCTTCTCGAACGGAATCATCGCCTTGATGTCGCTCGGCAAGTCGGCCCGCTTCTCGATCTGTTCGAGATAGGCCATCGCAAAGTCGAGGTAGTCGCGCTCGCGCAGCCCCTCGACAAATTCCAGGTACAGTTCGGAAGCCCGAGCGGGGGCTGCCCAGGACGTCGACAAAATGAGCCCCAGCGACAGGGCCATCAACCAGCGCAACTTCATGAGATCTCTTCCGTCGCAGAGGAGCGTAGGGGCATTTTTCCCTGTCTTAACGATATACCGCGACGCGTTCGTTCGCAAGATGGCCAGAACTCGTGGTTTTCGTAATTCGACGTTCGACGTTCGAAGTTGAAAAACGACGGACGAACGTCGAACATCGAACTTCCAACGTCGAATGGAAGAAGTGCTGTTGCGAGGAAAATCGCCGCCTTAATTGAGTTCCGTTCATTCGGCGTCCGTTGTTCCATGTGTCCTTTGAAACCTCTCCTTCCATCAGGTGTCCGACGATGGCAAAGATCCAATACGATGTCGAAGAACGGCTATCCTTTTCGTCCCCGGATAGCCGGCGCGATCGACGATCTTCGAGAAGCCGAGGCGGGCCAGCAGCGGCAAGAACAGAAACAACCCGGCGAAGCGGGTTCGCCATCGAACAGGTTCGCCGCTCGACAATACCAATTCCTGACGATCTGCGGCGGCAGGAGTTTCATGTCCCGCCACTGGCCCGCCACTTCGAGACTTCGATTAGTCCCCGACCGATCGCGGAATTGAACGGCTGGTTCAAGACCGGCCCCACAACACGACCAGTGGCGCCGCCCAAAAACCGAGAGGGGAGGGAAAAGCCGGTCGATCTCGATAATGGGTAGCACGAATTGTGGTACGAACGCCAGATTTCCTATTTCAACTCGATATTTTCCAGCGTGAACGCGACGGAATGGGGCTCGCCGGTTCGCTCTTCCAGGCTCACATGGATGGCCTTGATCGATCGTCCGGCAGGCAAGGGGGCGAATCCGAACGACCGACTCGGATTATCGGGGGTTTTGACGACTCCCTGCACCGACGTGCCGTTGGTGGAAAATCCAGTGGTGGAAAATGAAGACGACGCAACTCCGGTTGTTGTGGACGTCGTGGATTGGTGGACTTCGCCAACGCTGTCTTCAATCGTGGCCGAATAACTGCCTCGATTGGCGACCATCGCTTCGAAGCGCTCTTGAGGCGTGCGGGCGTCGCTGACGATTTTGAGCGGCGGAAAGGCGACGCTGATCTCGGTCCCTTCCACGGTCGTATTCACCGATTCCAGCGTGAATGCTTCCTTGCCGGCACGTTGAGTCTGCTTCTTTTTTGTCCCGTCGAATCGAACCGACAGCTTCCGTCCTGGAATAATGAATAACTCTCCCTCCAGCCGGACAAGTTTGGAGGCGTCCCTGGAACTCCGATGCAGGTACAGTGCCTGCGAGCCGGGGAAACTGTTTTCGAAACGTGCGAAGTGATTTACGGACGGCCCCAGATCGCTCGACTCGATCGCGTTGCCCCGATCGTCCACAGCTTTGGCCTTGGACGCGACCTTGACGATGGCCTCCGACTCCTTTTTGATCGGTTCAATTTTGAGCGCGATTCCCAGATTCGGCTTCAAAAACCGAGCGCCGAATCCGCCCCCGGCGCCGCCAGCCGAGCCCCCGACGGAGCCTCCCGCCGCCGCATTCCCGAAAGTGTTGAATTGCTGTTTGACCTTCATCCTCGACAAGTCGAATTCGGTCGTCATCGGCATCTCGCTGACGTCGGCTGTGCCGAGGACTTCGATCCGGTAGTTTTCGACTTCGACTGTGGGACGGTCTGCGGCTGGCGATTCCGGGGCCGCGGCAGGCCTCTCACCATTCGAGTCCGTCGTTAATTGTTTGCCGGTTGAGCCGACTTGAGCCAGCACCAGCCATATCACTGTGGTCACGAGACTGATCGCCGTGAGGGACATCAGAAACCTCCTGCTGTGAATTGAAAAGCGGGCCGATGGCGCCGCAACGGACTCCGGCAGAGAAACAAACAACGGTTGTTCGACATGCGCCAGGCATTGTTTCAGCAAGGACTCCAATTCCGCGGCGCTGGAGATTCGGGCCTCACGGTCCTTCTCCATCAATTTGCTGACGAGACGTTCCAGCCACTCCGGCACGTCGGCGTTGAGCTGGCGAATTGGCAACGGCCGGCATTCGACGATTCTGCGCAGCACGCCGTAGCTCGTCGAAGCCTGGAAGGGCGGCCGGCCGGTGCACGCTTCGTACAGCACGCTCCCCAGACTGAACAAATCGGTACGAAAGTCGAGCGGCTCGTCGCGGGCCTGTTCCGGCGACATGTATTGAGGCGTCCCGAGCAGCATGTCGGATTTCGTGAGACGAATGTCGTCAACCGTGCGGGCCAGCCCGAAGTCCGAGATCTTCAGGCGGTCGACGTCGGTTTCCAACAGGATGTTTGCCGGCTTGATGTCACGGTGAATCAAGCCTTGCGCGTGGGCCGCCGCCAATCCCGATGCGATCTGCATGCCGAGGCGCAGGACCTCGCGCAACGACAGAGCGCCGCGGCGCGACAGCCGGCTTCGCAACGACTCGCCTCGCACGTAGGTCATGACGAGATACGGGGAGCCCTGCCATTGATCGATCGAATGGATCGCAATCACATTGTCGTGGATGACGGCCGCGGCTGACTGGGCCTCGCGGATGAATCGCTGCTTGGCGTTGCCGCTGGCGTTCAACAGGGGCGACAACATCTTGATCGCCACAAACCGATTCAAGCTGACGTCGAACCCCTTGAAAACAACTCCCATGCCGCCGGCGCCCAGAATGCCGACGATCTCGTAACCGCCGACGCGGCCGAGCATGGCGGGGTCGTCCGTCGGTCCGAGCAACTGCCGGCAGAATTCGAAATTGCCGGCCACACTTCGGTCGGGATCGATTTCGATCGGGTCGGAAAGATAGATGCGGGCGTGCTTCCAGGCTTGAGGCGTGGCGACCATTTCATCCAGAGCGGCGCGGCATGACGTGCAGTTTTCCAGATGCTTCTCGAACGCGATTTCTTCCTGGGCCGACAGGGTGTCTGCCAGAAATGAGCCCAGGGACTGGCGATCGCAGGGTAATATTGAGGGTTTCATGGAGACGGCCTTTCGTCGGGCAGCGGATCCTCGGGCGCGTCCTCGGCCGTGAGCTCGCGGATCTTGGCCTGGACCTTCTGCATCACACGGCACCGCGCCACATAGACGGCCCCGATGGTTTTTTGGGCCCGTTTCGCGACCTCCGAGACTTCGATCCCTTCCACTGCGGTGAGCCAGAACGCCTCCCATGTCGCCGGGTGGACGTCATTGCGAACTTCGTCGGAAGCCCAGCGAAACGCCTCTCGCCGCCATTCGATTTCCAATTGTGCGGAGAGATTTTCGGGATTGTTTGGCACGCCGTTCAAAGACTGGAAGGCTGTCGTGCCGCCGGCGCCCCGGTCGGCTGGCCGGCGGATCAACGCGTTAATCGTCGAATTGCGAACAATGCGCTGCAGCCAGGTGCGAAACCGGGCCTGTTGCGGGTCAAACTTCCATTCGGCAATCCGATTGGACACTGAGAGCAGCACGCCTTGTGCAACATCCTCGGCATCGGAGTGCTGCAACCCCAGTTTTGCCGCCAGCCGAACGATCACAGGCCGATAGATCGCCACGAACTCGTCCCAGGCAGAATCGTCGGCGCCAGTCTGCAATCGGGCGATCAGGCTGGGTCGGGTTTCCGGGGCGAATGACATCGAATGGCTCTCCATGCAAGACCACACACGAATTTGAATGAATTCTTACACCTGACTACAACATTTTCGTAAAAAAAACGATTGATCGGTTCGGTGGCCATGTGACTTGGTGATTTGGCGTCCTCAATGATTTCACGACCCGGGCGTTCGCACGACGAAGTTCAGCCACAGATGGACACGCGGGAACACAGATGACGGTCCCACGAAATATCGTCGGTTTTCACGATAGATCGTGGGCGTCGTGCAATTGTCAATGCCGACGCGAGCTTGGTTTCCGGCCCGGGTATGTCCTGAAGGCCCGTGAGCGCACGTAGTTGCGACCGCGTTGACGCGATCGTCGGCGGACGGCACGGTCTTCGCGTATCCCCTACTGCGAGAAGACAACCTCGGTCATTTAACCCGCAACCGGGCGCCAGGTGAAACGAAGAGTCTCGATCCTGGCCACGTGAAGTTTAAATCATTCAAAAAAAGGAGCAGCCTCATGAACGCCGAGCACGTTGAGAACCTGATCATCGGCAGCGGGGTCGCAGGCAAGCTTCTCGGCTGGACGCTGGCGAGCCGGGGGCAAAAGACCGTCGTCGTCGAACGTGCGATGGTCGGCGGATCCTGCCCAAACGTCGCCTGCCTGCCGAGCAAGAACGTCATTCACAGCGCCAAGGCCGTTTCGCTCGTCGATCCCACGCGCGGACTGGGCGTCGTGACCGGAAATGTTCGTGTGGATATGGCGGCCGTCGCGCGCCGCAAGTGGAAGATGGTCAATGAATTAGTCGAGGTGCATCTCGCCAAGTTCAAAGCCAGCGGCGCGGAATTGGTCATGGGCGAAGCGCGGTTCGCAGAACCCAAAACGGTCGAGGTGGCGCTGAATGCCGGTGGGACGCGGCAGCTTCGCGGCGATCGCGTATTTATCAATGTCGGAACTCGGGCCAGCATCCCGAGCGTGCCGGGGCTGGCCGACGCCAATCCGATGACGCACGTCGAAGCCCTGAATCTGGAGCGCCTGCCCGAGCATCTGGTCATCCTGGGGGGAGGTTACGTCGGCCTGGAGTTTGCCCAGGCGATGCGACGCTTTGGCAGCCGCGTCACGATCGTCCAGCACGGTTCGCGACTGCTTGACAAGGAAGACCTCGACGTGTCGGACGGCCTGCTGGAGTTGATGACAGACGAGGGGATCGAAGTGCTCTTGAACGCCGAAGTATTGACGGTCACAGGACGTTCCGGCGAGAGGGTTGTGCTGCAGGTGCGTTCCGGAGCAGGTGCACGAACGCTGGAAGCTTCTTGCATCCTCGTCGCGGCTGGCCGAACGCCGAATACAGAACGACTGCATCTCGATCGAGCCGGAGTCGAAGTCGATTCGCGTGGCTACATCCGAGTCAATGACCGGCTGCAGACGACGGCGCCAGGCGTTTGGGCAACTGGCGAGTCTGCCGGGAGACCTCAATTCACGCACGTTG
>DASYAR010000035.1:0-4859 GCA_036501235.1 Planctomycetaceae bacterium | reverse complement strand
CGCGACCAGGCCGACCGTCAGCGAATTCGCCGCGCCCGTCGCCGGATGCCCGATCAAACCGGTGACGCATAACGCCCCAGCCCCTCGCCTTCCCGCCACGGCCGCCCGCGCTATCCTGAAATGGCGGTCGTGTACGGTTACACGGCAGGGTTAACGGAACCGGGGCATAGGCCCGTTCGAAGACGACGCCCCTCGCCGACAAACCATCCAAGGCGGGAGTCAATGCTCCTCGATAGCCGTAGCACCCAATGTGGTCTGCCCGCGTCGTGTCCAACGTCACCAGGATGACGTTCAGCCGAGCGTGCGGCCAGCAGCACCACAGGGATCCAATCCCGAGCGCAAACAGACAACTTCCCCAGGCGACAATTCGTAGCCGATTCCGTTTTCCCATGTCACCACGATTCGTTTTCCAGCCTTTCGTCAATTCGCCGATTTGATGATGCACGCCTGCGCGGCCGCATTTAGCGTCTTGCCAGCCATGCTCTTCGGCACAGTTGATTCCCGAAACATTGCGCTACCGACCCGTCATTTTGCGGCGGCCGCCGCGCGTTGCTCTTTCCTGATTTCCAGTTCTGTGATTTCATCTTGACTCAGCGGTTTGCCCTCTAATCCTTGCAACTTCAAATCGAATGGCCTGAGTACGAGAGGCTCTTCCGCAACCGTCACCCTAAAAGGCGACTTCTTCGGGTCACAATACAGACGCTTGAGTTTATCAAATTCGATAATCTGCTCTTCCTCCGGCAATGGCCATACAAAGATCGCCACATACTCACCCGCCGGGGCGCCATCTTCCTCTTCGTACGTCCCAAGTTCGAATTGACCTTCCGCATCGGTTACCGCGGATGGATATTGGTACAAGCCGTCATTGTGCCCCTTGGGATGCAGCGTCACGACAACGCCTTCGACCGCCTTCCCATCCACACGCACTTCCCCAGATACCGGGACGACCGGCTTCCGTGCCGGTAACGTCGGAGCGACGTAACTGCTGCACGACATGGAACCGACCACGACCGCGCCAATAATTAATACCATTCCGCGACAGAGCGACATCCCGACGGCACTCCGCAATCCCTGGGAAAACAGTTTCGGCCCGCCTCTCAACGCATCGACGGTACCGAACGCACGTCTTTGACTACCTACTAAAAATCGCCGACGACCTCACCCCCCGCCGGGCTCCAGATGCACGTCAGAGCGACAATGCTCATGTTTTGATCGAGAAACCGCACCGATCCGTCACACATCAAAGCGTTCACACCACCGGGGTGGAAAGAGTACAAAGTTCCGCCATTGTAATTTGTGCCATTGATGACGATGGCGACCGGATTCGTATTGTCGTGATTTTTAATGCCATTCGCATAAGAGCCTCGGAAGTCCCAGTCCGCCTGTTGATAATCGGCCCACCCGTGGCCATAATTGGCAAGCGACGCTTGTTGACCGGCACTTCCACCGGGGGGAAGCTGCGAGAGCAAGGCGGTCAGCACCGGTGTCACATAGGCTAATGAATTCGCCGGAGACACATATTGCCCTTTCACCCAGGTATCATTGCCTCCACCGCACTCTGAAAGCAGGAGGGTCTGCGAAAGGCCATCGGTGATGTGTTTGAAACCGATACAGGTCAAATTATTTCGCGAGTTTCCAAAAGTATGATTATTCGAGATCACTCCATCAATATCGCCCAGGCCCACATCTAAATTCGGCGCCAGAGCGTTAAACGTGCGCACCCAGGCCCCGCGCACTTCATTGGTCGCGATATAGTCCGCACCGCCGCTTTGATACACATACGGCGTGCTCGATTTCCAACCGGCACAGCTGGAAGGACCTCCCCACTGGCTCGATGTGTGGAATGCGTAGGTTCCATCGTCGGATCGAATCGACGACGGACATAGCCAGACGGACAACGTCGTCGCGCAAACTCCCTGATTGCCACCTGACGACGAATTCGGCCAGGGCGGTAACGCCGCATTTGAACCGTAGGGAGCAGGGCCATCCGCCGTGTTGTAACCGCCAGGGGTTTGCGAATTCGTTCCGCAAAAATTGCCGACGCTGAAATTAATCTGGTTGTAAAGGTTCGCCTGATCGATATATGGCAAAATGAACTCGCCGAATACATGCAGGTTCGGGTCGCACGAATTGAAGTTTCCTCCAGACCACAGCGCGGGAGGGATGAGGTTGCACGCAGAGTGATAGTTATGGACAGCCAACCCTAACTGTTTCAAGTTGTTTTTGCACTGAGCGCGGCGGGCAGTCTCGCGTGCCTGCTGGACCGCCGGCAACAGCAATGACACGAGGACTGCAATAATCGCGATGACGACCAGCAGTTCAATCAAGGTGAAGCCCCTGGCTCCGAGACGTCTGTGCCGCATCGCATGGCTCCTGATAAAGGATGGACTTCGGACAAGAAGTTGATGCGACCGGAACTTACCAGACCAATGTGACGATTTTGCGCGGAAGGGCATAAACATTTTATTAAAACCGGCAGGACGCTATTCCGCAGATCGGACAGGAAGCCAAAACTTCGCGCGGCATTTATCATCGCTTCACATCCCCTTGCTAGATTCTCGGGCAGCTAAGGAAAGCGCCGAAACTCGCTCGTGGATGGCCTGAGCCGGCTCCTCTGCGACGGCGATGAGGCCCCTGTCATCGGTTTCGGATTGAGAGGACCTCATGCAGCGCATTCGGTCGATCTTCATCAGCGACGTGCATCTGGGCTGCCGCTACACGCACGCCGACAGTTTGCTGGCATTCTTGAAGAATCACCAGCCCCAATACTTGTACATCGTGGGCGATTTCGTCGACGGTTGGCGGCTGCGGAAGAGCTGGTACTGGAACGACACCTATACGTTCCTGTTCAAGCGCATCGTCGACCTGATGAAACGCGGCACTCGCGTGTTCTATACCCCCGGCAACCACGACGAATTCCTCAGAGACTTCATCGAGAACCTCGGCAGCGTGCAATTGGCCGACGAATTTATCCACGTCACGGCCGATCGGCGAAAACTGCTCGTGATGCACGGCGACAAATTCGACGCTTGCGTCGTGCATGCCAAATGGCTCTCGCATCTGGGGGACGCGGGCTACAACATCCTGTTGGGAACGAACAATGTATTCAATGCCGTGCGGCGACGATTGGGTTTCGGATATTGGTCGCTCAGCCAGGCCGTCAAACAGCGCGTCAAACAGGCAACCTGCTACATCGGCAATTTCGAAGAGTTCGTCACGCGGTATGCTGCCGAGCGCGGATGCGCGGGAGTCATCTGTGGTCACATTCACACGCCGAAGATTCTCGACCTCAACGGCCTCATTTACTACAACACGGGCGACTGGGTTGAAAGCTGTACGGCCCTGGTTGAGTACGCCGATGGCACTCTCGAACTGCTCTATCGCGCGCTGAATGCGGCCGGTTCGGATGCGGCTGACGATCTCGAAACCTCGTCGCCCTGCGTCTCGGCGGCGGGAAGGCGACTGCCGTTCATTTCTGTGTTCAGTCCCGGTTCCGGCCAGGACGAGTCGCCCTACGTCGACGCCCCCAATGCCGGTTGATTCAAGGAGGGTTTTCAATTCATGCGCATCGCCGAACGGCTGAATCACGCCTGGTTCCGGTTCCTCCACGGCCGCAATCTGGTTTACAACGCCTGCTGGGAGGACCCGCGACTCGATCGCGAAGCCCTCGACCTGGGCTCTGGTGACCGCGTTCTGGCAATCACGTCCGCCGGGTGCAACGTGCTCGACTATGCGCTGGAGCGTCCGCAGCACATTTACGCGGTCGACCTCAACAGCCGGCAGAATGCGCTGCTGGAATTGAAGATGGCCGGCATCCGGCGGCTCGACCATGAATCCTTCTTTTCGATGTTCGGGCGCGGTCAACTGCGGCAAGTGCGCGGGATTTATGAAGCATACTTACGCCCTGAATTGTCGCCGCCGGCGCGGCTCTATTGGGACAGACACATCGAGTTTTTCTGCGGACGCGGCTGGCGGCGGTCGTTTTATTTTCGCGGGACCGCGGGGACTTTCGCGCGACTCATGAATGGTTACCTCGACCGCATCCCCCGCGTGCGCGACGGCATCGAGGCGATCCTGGGAGCGGCATCGCTCGACGAACAGCGGTCCATCTATGAACGATCGCTGCGCAGCCTGATCTGGACCCGTCCGGTTCGCTGGGCGGTTGGCCGCGACGTCACATTGTCGATGCTGGGAGTGCCCAAGGCGCAGCGCGAACAGGTCGAGCTGGATTATTCGGGCGGCATCGCACAGTTTATCGAAGATTGTGTCGATGCGGTCTTTTCGCGATTGCCGCTGCGCGACAACTATTTTTGGCGCGTGTACCTGACGGGGGAATACACTCGCGAATGCTGCCCTGAATATCTCAAGCCCGATAACTTCGAGAAGCTCAAAGGCGGCCTCGTCGATCGCATCAGCACGCACACCTGCTCGGTCGCCGATTTCCTCGAAACCTTTCCCACGACGTTGTCGCGCTTCGTCCTGCTCGACCACATGGACTGGCTCAGCTCGACCGCGGCGCCGTCGCTGACCCGGGAATGGCAAGCGATCGCCGATCGCGCAGCACCCCGCGCACGACTGATCTGGCGGAGCGGCGGCCTGCGCTCCGATTTCGTGGACCGTGTCGAAGTGCAGCGCGCCGGCCGCAAGACCCGCGTGGGGGAAATCCTGAGTTACGACCGCCGTTTGGCTGCGGCACTGCATCCACTCGATCGGGTCCATACCTACGGCAGTTTCTGGATCGCGAACCTGACTTGCGCGTCGTGAATTCGAAATCGGGGAGACCCCATCGTGTCGATTCTTTCTGACGCCCGCATCCTCTATCACCTCGCAATCAGTCCCATCCGGGGAACGACGCACGC
>DASYAR010000034.1:0-12756 GCA_036501235.1 Planctomycetaceae bacterium | reverse complement strand
CTTCAGCGTGATGACCCGGTTGGCCCGATCGACGTCGGCAATCGTGGCCCGGCAGAGTTCCCCAGGCCGAGCACCGCACTGCCGCAAGGCCGCGTAAATCAAACGGAACGCGGGCGAGGCCTGCGCTAGGATGGCTTCGGTTTCGGCCGGTGTCGGAACGCGGTCTCGGCGACCGACACGCGGCTTTTCCAATTTCCCAAACACGGGCTTATCGAGCAGTTTGTGCTCCAGCGCGAACTTCTGAAGCCGCTCCAGGGCCACGACGTCGTGATGCCGCGTACTGTCGGACATTCCCGTGCCGGCCAAGGCCAGATGCTCGTCGACTTCAAGCGGGGTGAGCGATGTTAAATCGCGGGCATAGAACGCCCAATAAAACCGTTTCAGCCGAGCGTGATAAAATGCGAACGTGGCCTGTGCCCGATGCCGGACGTTCCAGTCCAAGAATTTGGTGACCACATCGCCGGTCAGCATACGACGGCCCTCGCTCCAAATGCCGTCGAGTTGCCCAACCGCGGTGCGACTCGGGAGCCAGACTGACGCATGGCTTCGACGATCGGCCGTAAGATCTTTTTCAGGTGGTATTTACGAATTGCACTCGGAATGTTTGTTTTCGGGTTGCTTGCTGGAACGAGTAGGCCGAAAACAAACATCTCGGAATCCAACCGACGTATAGTCAGTTGCTTCTAGACTCGGCTCTCGGCGAGCCTTTTTTGTCACTCGCTCCCAGGAATGTCAGCCAGCGGTTGGCCTCCTGAGGACACGCGACCATACGTCTTATTTCTCGATGGGTCGACAATTTTTATTCCTCGCTGGTTTCAATCCACGCCCCGTGCGGAGGCGAACCCAAAGGCTTTCCCGATTCCACGAGGAACATCGGCGCGTTTCAATCCACGCCCCCGTGCGGGGGCGAACCGCACGGCATTGCTCGCCACCCATTTCGACCTGGCCGACGATTTGCAAGCGTTCTTTCGCAATCGCGATTCGATCGAGAATTTGGCCGAGCCGCTGCAAGCAGTGGCCGACGCGCCAACTATTATCGGTCCGTCGACAGTTGCCTCCGCACCGGCCGGAAACACCGTCCGTTACTTCGGCGACTACGAACTGCTGGCAGAGATCGCCCGCGGTGGGATGGGGGTCGTTTTCAAGGCGCGACAGGTGAACTTGAATCGGCTTGTCGCCTTAAAAATGATCCTGGCGGGACAATCCCCGGCTAATTGCTGCGACCCCCATCGGGGTCAAACGACTGGTCGGATCTGCGGAGTCATGTTTTCATCGTACCGGCTCTGCAAGGAATTCGCTTGCTTTCGATGAATTTTTGATGATCGTTTTAAGGGACGGTTGTCGCTCTCGGCCGGACATCCGTAGACTGCCTGAAGTCCGAGCTGACGACCATCTTGACCACTGTGGTAAGAAGCCGTTTCCAATCGCCGATATCTCCTGACCGCGGCCGGAGAAGCCACAATTCAATTACGAGAGAGGATGAAGTTCACATGGAGACGTCTCGCTTCAATTTCGCCGCCAGGTCGGGCATGCCATTCCGAGGACTGGCAATTGCGATTGCCACGCTTCTGTGGCCCGGGTGCCAGGAGTCGCCGGCGACGAACGGGACACCGGCCGGCGCTGCTCACGCGACGAACGAAACCGTCGCCCCGGGCGCCGCACCTGCCGGAGACATCCCGCCAGCGCGTCAGAGCAGCGAACCGCAAACCGCAGATGATGTTCTGAAAAAGATGTTTGAAGTGTACCGCGAGTGTCGCTCGTACCGCGACACCGGCGTTATGAAAAGTGCAATTCGAGCCCCAGTGGCCGGCAATGAAAAAACCGAGGATTTCACGACCTGCTTCAAACGCCCCGATCGATACCGCTTCACGAAATCGTGGATGCTGGATGGCAAAGAGGAAGAGCAAGTCATTTGGCGAAGCGGGGCGGAATTCCAGATCCGCTGGAATACCCGCCCGAATTTGAAGCCTGCCGATTCGCTTGAAACAGCCATTGGACTCGGCCATCCACAGTCCGAAATCACCGCTGCCATGCTGATGGCCGATGTGAAACACTCGCTCGCAGGCGATACCGTCGGCCATAAACTGGCCGGAGATGACGCCATCGACGGACACGCGTGCTGGCAGATTGATGCGCTCACCACGAAGCAGCAACCAGTCAAATTCTGGATTGACAAGCACAGCTTCCTGCTGCGTCAGTTCAGGCACTCGCGAAAGGCTGGGGAAGTCCTGGATGAGCGGACGATCACCTGGCAGCCGGAAATCAACGTCGAAATCCCCGATTCAGCACTGCAGCTGGACCCGCCGGCGGCTAAATGAGTTCTGGAATGACCAGCCGCACAGCCCTCAATCTGGGCAAGCGCCTGGGCATCTTCCTGCAGGATGCCCGGCTCAGTTTTTGGATTTCATGACTTTCACTGCTCCCAGGTCGCGGACTTCGCCTGGTTTCAGAACAAGGTCCCCGGCGATACGTCTGCGACGTGGTTTTGGTTCATCGACGGTTCTCAAGCGGCTTTCGACCCAGCTCAATTGGTATGTTGTGCCGGGAACCAGGCCTTGAAGTTCGAACCGGCCGTCAGCATCGATCGTGAATCCCTGAAAGTCGTAGTCACGGCCATTCAGAGTACTGATCGGGCGTTTGCCGCCATCCAGGTCGAATATCAGTCCCTGCGAGTGCGGGTTCCCCTCTTCATCGACCAATCGACCTTTGACATTGGCCCAAGGCTCCATTCGTAGTGTCACCAGACCATTTCGTTTTTCAGTGACGACTGCCATGCCGATCAGTTTTCGTCCAACGTGTCGGGCCACAACGTGACGTTCTTCACCGGGGTACAAGTTCGTCACTTGAAACTGGCTTCCCGTGACCTTGTCGATCTTCTCTTCGTTCTGATTGGCAAGCCCGCGCGCTTCAAGCTCGTTGATGGATTTCCCGTCGGGGCCAACGAACTCCACCAGACGGCTGTTGCCCTTGTACAGTCTCACCTCGCATTCGAACGTCTCGACGCCCTCGGGAATGTTCACCTCAACTGTCGTATTACGATCATAGGGATTAAACCTGCTTGACGGATACAATGTGCGGGAAAACTCGTTCCGTTTTATCTCAAGATCCATTTCACGACCGAGATATGGCAGCGTTTCGTGAGGTTCAATATGGAACGTGCCTTCGGCTCTCACTGGCAAACCAGCGATCCGAAAATATCCCTGTTTGTCCGTCGTCGTGAAAAACCGGTCATATCCGGGGCTTTCAAGAATGGTGAGAGCAGGACCGATGACTTTCACGCCCGCAATGGGAGAGCCTGTTATCAGATCGCTGACGACCCCTTCGATGGTTCGGCCTGGACTGAGCGTCGTCTCGAAATTCGCCCCGTAAATCGACAGGTCTATTGAAGCATTCCAACGGTTCCACCCGAAATTCGGGATCGGGTCGATCGTAATCGGCTTCTCCAGCAGACGTGTTGCCACCACAATTAAGCTGGAGGCTTTCTTCGCCACACCGTCAATATAGATCTCGGCGACGCGCTCGGCGCCGATTCCGTGAAGCATAAATCGCCCGTTTTGATCGCTGATGGCCGGCGCGATGAGCGACGCAAAAATACGGTCACTCTTACGCGTGTTCAGCGTGGTCAGGATCTGATACGAGCCTCGGTATTCATACGATTGTTTGTATTTTTCGAGATTGGGCACTTGACCGACTTCTGCCAGCCAGGGATCGAGTCCGTCGCCCGGAGGAATCGGGCGCTGCTGCCCATGTGGGTCAGCCGCGCGTCGCGGCCAGTAAACATTGCGCACTCTCACTTGAGCCCCTTGTACTGGCGCGCCCGTGGAATCGACGACTCGTCCCGCCACGGGAACATCTGCAGCCAGTTGAATGTTTAATCCCACACCCGGCCTCGAAATGCCAAAGCCGAATCCCGGCGCGACGGCCACAACGTACGACCTAAAGTAGTCAATTTCTTCAGCATCCGTATGTCTGCTGCTGCGGGTTTCTGAACCAGCCACCACAATACGACGTTCATCGAGGTCCTCGCTTTTTTGTCCTGGGCCCCAGGTCATCGATCATTTGACGAAACTTCGCCAATTCCTCCGGCGAGAAGCGATGACTTTGCGTAAACGCCAGCACCAGCGGCAGCGCATCTCCATTGCAAAGTTCGCCCGCCAAGTCATTCATTCTGGCTCGCATTTCGTCTTCGCGCGAAACCGCGGCACTGAAGATGAATGCGAACCGGCTCTTGTCACTTCTGACATAGCCTTTCTTTTCCAATCGCTGCAGCAACGTAATCACAGTCGAACGCGACCACCCTTGCCCGGACGACGTCATCCGCGCCAGGACTTCGCGCACTCCCGAAGGCCCGTGCTCCCACAGGACTTTGAGCACTTCACGTTCCGCATCACTCATCGGCTGCCGCTGTGACTCCGCCATGCCCCGCCTCTTTCGCGTGCGTCGTTTTCACCCGTGTCGTTCCGATTTGAAAAGTGTCGACACTGTGTAAACATATCAGAAGTGTCGACACGCCGTCAACAGTTCGCGAGAAAAATCTGGGAGCCCGACACTGCGGCCTGTTGACGCGACAAGCGACTCGCCGACCAATCATCGACGGTGAATATTCGCCCGTTGGTCGCCGCGATTCAAAGCGCTGGCCTTCTTCTTCGTCCGACCTTGGCCCGTGGATGTCGCAACCGTCGCTGACTCGAAGTGCTGCCCGTCAGCCATCGACGGAAAAATGGAAGGAATCCGATCCTCAATTTCCGAAGAGTGCATGTTACGTCACCGACGCGACCTTCGTCGGATTCCGAGTGGTGCGCCCACTGCGGGTTCCCAGCTTAGACGAGCGCAAAAGTCAACATCTGGATGCCGTTGTGCCGACGGACGTCGTAGAAGGACGATTGCCCGGCGACTGATCATCCGCTCATACGCACAACAAGACAACAAGCAAGAAACAAGAGAACAAGAGCGCCACCCACTAACGGAGACGCTTCGGCGATAAAGGCTGGACGCAGTTGATGTCCCGGTTCAGCCGGCTGTTCCGGCGCGCGGTGGGAAGTCCCCACTCGCTGCAGAGAGAACGCGAGCAGCGCGGCTGCCGGGTGATGCAGGGGATTCGGCACAGCCGCCAGGTGTTCGCCTGACCGGCGGCATCGGCGGATTGCCGATTCACGATGATCATTGTGGAGCATCACCAAGGCCGCCACCATTGACGCTTTGCCTTGATGCGTTCGAGTATGACGAAGTCTTCGACAGGATATCCGTCTGGATTACCGTCATATCGAAATCCAATTACCTCCCCGATGCACGAGCACTCCCAAACCTGCACGTGATGAGCTTTCTTCAGAACACAAATTCTGGCAACCAGGAGTCGCCGCTCAACAGGTTTTGCCGCCGAATCGCGGCCCCCTGTTCGCGAATCTCCTCCACGCTGCGAACGCCCACCAGTCGCATGGAGCGTTCGAACTCCGTGCGAATGATGTCCAAGGCCCGCTTCATTCCGGCATAACCACCGGCGCCAACTCCTGCCACATAGACGCGACCGAGTCCCACCGCCTTCACACCGTAGCTCAGGGCGGTCAGTACGTCTTTGCCGTTCCTGATTCCGCCATCCATCAGGAAGTCCAGTTTTGAATTGACCAGCTTGGGCATCTCTTCCGCGACAATGTGAAGTACGGGCGGCACTCTGTCCTCCTGTCGGCCGCCATGATTTGACCAAATGACGGCCGAGGCGCCAGAGTCCTCCGCTCGCTGCGCATCTTCCGCGTTGTGGACACCTTTCACGATGAGCGGGCCGTCGCCCCAAGCCTCCTTGATCCACCCGAGGTCATTCCAGGTGACCGCCGAGGCACCGAGTTGCGTGCCGATGTCCGCATACGGCATGGGAGTCCCCTTGTCGTCCACCTGAATGTTGACGAACTGCATCACGCCGCCGTCGGCCCAATAGCTGAGTAGCCACGGGAGGTGTGTGAGCATCTGCGGTGCAAGTCGGAGCTTCTCACCAAGGAGCCTCAGGCGCTGGTCAAGCGGCAGTCCCTGGAACGATTGGAGTGCCGCTGTCGGCCTCATCCTGGCATGGACCGCCCGGTTGCCAGCCACCGCTGTGTCGATCGTGAGAATCAATCCGGAAAAGCCGGCCCGCTTGGCGCGCCGAATCCCCCTCATCGCGACTTCTCGGCCGCCGCAAAGATAGAGCTGGAACCAGCATTTTCCCGTCGATGCGGCGGCCACTTCTTCCAGCGGTGTGCCGGTCAAAGTGGAAAGTGCAGAGATCGTTCCGCATTCCCCTGCCACTTGCGCCGCGATCGCCTCGGCCCTGGGCCACACAGACCGCAGGCTGCCGATGGGGGCCACGAACCACGGAACTTGAAGTTCATGATTTGCTACGGTCGTGCGCAGATCCAGAGAATCGAACTTGATTGCCCCACGCGCGGTCGTCAGCGATTGTTGAAAGGCTTGCACGTTCCCTCTGAGCGTAATCTCGTTGTCCGCTGCGCCTCGGAAATACTCGTTCACAATAGGAGGCACTCGTCGCACGAACAACTTCCAGAGGTCCTCCGTGGTTTGCGCGTCGGCGACGCGATTCGCCCATTTCCTCCCGCTTCGACGATGAAGGTAATCCAGAAGGATTTGCATCTTTACGTCCTTAAGTCCTGTGCGACCGTTGCGTTACTCGGGTTATTTACTGAATTCCACCTGCAACGGCTTCAGCGACGCCCCCGTCGCCTCCATGCGGTACCTGTCGTGGACGACTCGGTGGCGAGCGCACAGGCGCCCAGCCGCTCTAATTCTGCCACGAGTGCCGCCCATTGATCCCGGCCAAAACGCGCGACGATCTCGGTCTGCACGCTGATCCATGCCGGATCAGCGGCCTCCAGGATCCGGCGGCCCTTGGTTGTGAATTTCGCCGATCTCGATCGCGCGTCGGCTCCGGCGGCGATCTTCAGCCAGCCATCTCGTTGCATTGGAGTAACGGCCCTATAGAGCGATGTACGATCCATGCGCAGATCCTCGGCCACACGTGTGAGCGGTTCTCCGGGATGCCGCTGAATGGCACGCAGAACCGCCAACTGGGTGATATTCAAGCCGACCGGCTCAAGACAGGCATCGAAAGCACGTGCCAGAATCCGCGAAGCACGGCGGATGGTGGTGCAGACGCAGGGCCGGGGAACGAACGACATGGCCACAGAGATAAAGCTTTCTTGTTCGCGACAATAGATGCGTACGCATCCTAATACCTATCGAGGGCGACGGCAAGGCATTTGCCAATTGGGATGCCATTTTTTAAGTCATGGCTGCAAGGGTGCACCCAGAAATCCGCAGGGCACAAGTCTCGCTGCTTTTGGCTGTTAGGGAATCCCCATGCACGGTCAAGGTTCCCAATGTCGCCGAATGACACATCGGCAGGTGCCAAATAATGGGTGGCCCGCCCGTGTTTCCAAGAGCAGCGCGGCTGCCGACTGATGCAAGGGATTCGGCACAGCCGCCAGGTTTTCGCCTGACCGCGCGGTTTGGTCGAATCACGACGGCTCCAACGCTGCAGCCCGTTGACGCGACAAGCGACTCGCCGCCAAATCATCGATGGTGAACGCCCAATCGTTGGCCCTGGTGGCCGCGATTCAAAACGCTGGCCCGCCTTCTTCTTCATCTTCCTTCATCTGGCGCGGACGAGTCAGCCAAACTGCATCAGTCGCTTTGCTCCGTTCAGCGCCGTTTGCGCTGCCGTCACTCGGCCGTCATTTGTCTCGTTTTTCGCGGCAATACTCGATAGAATCGTGCGTGGCATTCGTCCTCGTCCGATTCGCACTCGTCCGGCCCATCAGCGAGCGGTAGACTCACGGCATGGCAACCAGGAACTCCAGCCCCGATTCCGCGGAACCCCGCCGAATGACGTGGATTTGGATTTGTGCTGCCGGCTGGCTGGCCTCAGCCACAGCGTTGCCAGCCGCCGATGACGAAGCGGTACCTCCCGTTCCGGCAGCAGAACCGCTCGACATCGATGCCCTGGCCCGCAAGACCGAAGCGGTGATCCAGGTCGTCCTCGCGAACCACGTCGATCCCCCAACCCGCCAGGAAATGTGGCTCGCGGGAACGAAATCGCTGTTCGAAAATGTTTCCGAGTTGCCGCCTTCGCGGTTCAGCACTCGAATCTCGCAAATCACCAGGCCTGAGGAATTCCGCATTTTTCTGACACAGGCCTTGTTCCAGGAATTGACTCCCGAGCAGCGTCAAACGGCGCTCACAGCGCCGCGGGTGACGGCGGCGTTTCTCGAAGGCCTCTTGCGCCCGGTTCCGCACGCGCGAGTCCTTGCCGCGAGCGAAGGGGTCGCGCAGGAGCAAATCGGCGGGAACCGCTATGTGGGAACGGGCATCCAACTTCAATTTAATGCTTCAGAAGGGTATGCCGGCATTGGGAAAGTGATCGACGGCGGACCGATGGAGAGGGCAGGCGGACGAGCAGACGACCTGATTACGAAAATTGGGGAGCGCGACACCCAGAACCTGCCGATCGAGCAAATCATCGAATTGCTCCGCGGGGCCGAGGGCACGACTGTGACCCTGGAATTGCGCAGCCCTGTGGAAAAGGCCACACCGCGTACCGTGACCGTCACCCGTGGGCCAGTCATCCTCGAAGCGGTTGAGGGGTTGGCTCGCGATCGCGACGGGAAATGGGACTATCACATCGAACCGCATCACCAGATCGGTTATGTCAAATTTCGGCAAGTCAACGGCAGCGCGGCACACAAGCTCAGGCGGCTCGAACAGCAGCTCCGCGCCGACGGAGTCGGTGGCGTCATTCTCGATTTCCGTTCGACTTCAGCGAGCGACGTACATCAGGCGCTGCTCCTTGCCGATGCCCTGATGGACGGAGGAACGATCGGACGCCTGCGCTCGTCGAACGGGCGCGTCCAGGAATTTCACGCCGATCGCGAGTGCCTGTTTCGCGGCTGGCCGCTGGCGGTGTTGATTGACCGCACGACGAGTGGCGGGGGCGAATGGATCGCTGCAGCCCTGCAGGATAATCGCGCATGCGTGGTCATGGGCGAATCCAGCGCCGGTTCGGAACGGTGCAGTTCAATCGTGCACATCCCTGGCGAAAACCTGTCGGTGCAACTCCCAACTGGAGTTTTCGAACGTCCGATCCGAAAGCCGGTGCAGAAGCCCACATCACCCGCCCAGGTCCGTGAGGTCGCCGGCCCTACTGAGCCGTTGCCGGCCGGAGTGACGCCAGACCGGATCGTCTCCGCCCAGAATGCCACGATCGCGACGGGTAAGTCGGCCAATGACATGCGGCGATTCATGCCGGCGCAACGAGAGCAACAGCGGCGGAGCGACATCG
The DNA here is from genome assembly GCA_036501235.1 of Planctomycetaceae bacterium. Taxonomy (GTDB): domain Bacteria; phylum Planctomycetota; class Planctomycetia; order Planctomycetales; family Planctomycetaceae; genus JACQFH01. The sequence continues at coordinate 3,434 of DASYAR010000034.1, read as the reverse complement.
TGATTACCGCCGCCATGTATGAGCTACGCGACCGAATCGACTAAACGAGCGTATTACCCGGCATGCGATGACGACTTTGGTGTCAGGAGAATTGACATTCAACTTTTCAGTGCGAACCCGAATGATTGTCAATTTGTCCAGTTGCCATTTCTGTGGGTTGAATCGATGCACGAAACAATGGGTGCCGATCCCGGACGAGGATTCGTCAAATGATAACTCGAATAATGTACGTCGAACGCAAGGCCGGCGAACTGACGGGACCTGCTCGGATTGGTCGTGTTACTTTTTCCAAAAACCGCAAGACTCTGGAATATTGTGGGAAGCAATTTCGTAGTCTGCACGGCCGGGGGTTTAAAGCGAATTTCTACGAAGTCGAATCGAAAGAGGAGTATTGGATTTCCGGCTGCCGCCAAGACGGTCAAGACCGACTTTACGGCGAACGGGTGCCAGTCGAAATCGACGAGGATGTGCGCGAGGAATACTGGATCAAGATCAGAAAGCGACCCGAGAACAAGAGCAAGAAAACTGCTAATTAGTGATTGCGGTGGATTCGCGTTGTCCAGACGCCGACCCCGGCGTCCTGCTGCATTTGCTGCATGCTTTCGCGTCGGACGGTACGCCGCTGGGGACGGTTCATGCATCATTATCCGGCGGTAAAACGAAGGTCGCACACGAGCTTGTCGCGCGTCAACTCTGTTGGCCGGAACCTGCTGATTTCTTCGAGTCCCGATTGCGTCAGGCACAGCCTGACCTACAAACTGATGGGGCGCAATTCCTGCCGATGTCAATCGATATTTCGATCCTGGAATCTCGCCTCGGTTGGGGCTGTTGATTGCGTCGTCGGAACAAACATGGGATGCAAGTCGACAGATCACACGCCGACCCATTTAGCAATCCAGGGATAGCGTGATCTACTGGTCCGTTGAAAAAGGGGACAGTCCCTCTCCGCCATATCGATTTGTCACGGAGAATTCACTCGTTGGAAAGGGACAGTCCCCTTTTTCAACTGGCTGCCACGGGCTTTATCGCCTCGGAGCGGTCATTTGAATCAGCACAGCTCGCGAATCGGTTGGCCGTTGTTTTCGACGATGGGGCGAGGGCGTCCGCGGTGGTCGTAGTAGACAGAATCCAGAGGCACGTCCATGTGGCGATAGATCGTCGCGGCCAGGTCTTGCGGGGTCAGGGGGCGTTCTTTGATTGTACCGCCATCGGGTTCCGAGGTAGCCGCCGAACGCCAGATGCGATCGCGATTTCATAAACGCCACGTAGGGTGGCATGGCCGGGTGATTGGGGCCGCGGAATTTCGCCACGAGGGAGGCGATCGCCGGGTAGCGGTCGGCTTCGGGATTGGTGCGCGGCTCGGCTTCGTTGTTGGCAGACTGCATCACCGAGTTCGGCTCGTGATTGCTGTGCCGCGGGTCGACCGACCGAATGATCGTGAACTTGTCGAGCATGGCCACGAGCTTGGGGAGATGCTCGCAGATGACGACCCCCGGCAACTTCGTCGACGTGACGCCGAAGGGACCGCGGTTCTCGAACGGGCGGTACGGTTTCGGGTCGAGCGTGTCGATATGGCTGGGCCCGCCGGCCATCCACAAAAGGATCACGCTCTTGCGTGATTTCATCGGCTGGCCCGATTCGGCTGCCTGTGCTCGCACGCGAAGCAGTTCGGGGAGGCTTAAACCGGCAATTCCGGCGACACCGGCTTTGAGCATGCCGCGGCGATCAAGCAGCGTCAGGCCTTCTCGAGTTCGTCCGTGAAAATCACCGAACGCATGTTGCCGATGCGCCGGTTGATGGCATCCGATGGATGGCATTTCCGAGAATTCCTGTTCGATTCTCTTGAGGGTTTTTCTGCGGAAGCGCTCGCGTCACGCCAATATATCGGCACGCGTTGATGCCTGCAACATTATCAGCGATGACGCTTTCCTGACCATAGGTCGGCGATCCAATCGGCTGCGACGCCACCGCAGAACGCCGTTACCACGCCGACGATCAAGGGGATCAATTGATCGTGCCCGTTCGTGGCGACCATGAACCCGGCCGCGAATCCCAAGGCCGCACCCAGCATGATTATGGCGACGCGAATCATTTTGCTTCCCATGCGCCTCCCCTTCCTCGCATGACGACGGACAGAGTTAACTGCAGAGTTCGCAGAGGGCCGCAGAGAACTCACGACCTCATTCCTCTCGTTTTTCGCGACGATACCCGCGAGAATCGTGGGCGGCCCTTCCCCGCTCACTCGAGGTGGTATCAAGCCACGCTTTTTGCCAAAGCGCGATTCTGGAAAAACTCCTCAATACGGGCGATGCGGCATTATTTCGTGCCGAACTCTGGCCGCGCGTAGGATTCCAAGAATCCGCACGCCGAACACCGGAAGGAGCCCACCGGGACGCACTTTTCCTTCGGGACCGTCGCGCCTCCCCACCAGGACTTCTCCGGCGTCCCCTCAACCCAAGTTTCGAGCCTGTGGCCCTCGGATTCGAAGAGGAATCCCTGCATCATCTCGCCGTTGCACTTGGGACACCGAGTCGGTTCCGCGCTCATGTTCTAACCTCCAAGATGGGAATGGACGTAACTTGTCTTCCACCGCCGAACAGGTATTCGACTGCCGAAGTGCGGCAAAACATTGCCGCATTTTTGCGGTCGCGCAGGAAACAGTCAGCGAGGCGCCATCCATTTTCGTGCGACCGGAACGCACGGACGCTCGAATAACCGCCTGGCTCGCAATGTGTTGCAGTAGTTTTAATCGCGGCAGGACTCAGATGCGTGGGTGGCGCTTCCCGGTCGGAGCGCACAAATTCCTAGTAGAATCATGGCCGGCGCTTCCTCTCGTTCATTGAATTGCGGTGTTTAACAACTCTGTTGCTGATTTGCCATTGATCGTCAACAACGTCTTGATAGAGCCAAGAATCTCGTTATCTCGTTCCGGACTAAAGTCGCAGCCGAGGTCCTTGAGAGGCATTTCTTTCAAGGGGGACAGATCAGATACCTGCGTGAACATACAATTCAGGAAGTGCAGTTTCATTTCCTGCAGCGGCGATAGATCGGAAATGTTTGTGCGAGCGCAGCCCAAAGTGAGCAACGGCATCCCTTTCAATGGCGAGAGATCCGACACTCTGGTCCCATTGACATCAAGTCTGACAAGGTGCATGCCCTTTAGCGGTGACAGGTCAACTAAGATACCCTTGCCGGGAGGATCGCCGTTGCAATTCAGCGCCGTCATGCGCATTTGCGATGTGCCGACAATTCTGTGTCAGTAAATATTTTACCTGTTGGCCTACACCTCTCCTTAGCAGCCCGTTGAAAAACTCGACTTTCGATCGTCGCGTCGCCAGTCGGGCGGCGGGACGCCGCACGGGTCGGAGGCCCGCCGGCCCACCTGGAACTCTCGTGACGGGCTACTTCTTGATAAATCTTTGAATTCGGTGTCG
>DASYAR010000033.1:0-18970 GCA_036501235.1 Planctomycetaceae bacterium | reverse complement strand
ATCGATGCGCTGCTGCGGGCGCTCACTGAAATCTTTGCAGAACTTTAACGAGGACTGGGAACCCAACGCAAACTATGCCACGCACCGCTACGATCAATCGCAAGACGGCCGAGACGGATATTCAACTCACGCTGAACGTCGACGGGACGGGCGTCGCCAAGATCGAAACAGGCGTGGGATTCTTCGATCACATGCTGACGCTGCTGGCCAAGCACGCATTATTCGATCTCACTGTCGCCGCGAAGGGAGATTTACAGGTCGACTTCCACCATACCGTGGAGGACGTCGGGATTTGTCTGGGGAAGGCCCTGGCGGAATCTCTGGGGAACAAGCAGGGAATCGTGCGCTACGGCAGCAAGACGTTGCCGATGGAAGAAACACTGGCGACTTGTGCGCTCGATCTTTCCGGACGGGCGTGGTTCGTGTACCGCGTATCGTTTGCGACCGAAAAAATCGGTGACTTCGACACCGAGCTGGTCGAGACGTTTTTCCAAAGCCTGGCCGCGAATGCGCTGATGAATCTGCACCTCGTGCTGCACCACGGCTCGAACAGTCATCACATCTCGGAATCGCTGTTCAAGGCGACGGCACGTGCGCTGCGCGAAGCTGTCGCGATCGATCCGCGGCAGACGGGTGTCCCGTCGTCAAAGGGATCGCTGTAGTCGCTGAATTTCATTCGCGCGCGAAGGCAAAAATCGTTTGCGCGCGAAGGCGTCGCGTGATTTACGGCAAGGAAAAAATATTTCATCGCTGTTGCGGCAGTTTTTTCACTGATTCATTCGCCGATGAAAAAATCATGAAGTTTTTTTGTTGACAGTTCAGTTGCAGTCGATACTCTATGACTTCGCTGACGGTCAATTGATTCTGACTTTACAACGCATTTCTCAATCGGGCAGATTGTAATCTCGTTTCGCAGAGCCCGCGGGGCGAATCGCAAATCTTCTGGCGACTCTCTTCGTGGCGCATTGCACTCTTGGCGTGCTGAATTGCGCAGGGGTTGCGCGCAAAGCCAACCGCCGTTCAATTGGGTGAGTCGTCATTTCGTATTGGGGAGACTCTCGGATCGGAAACCGTCACCGGCCATTGGGGAGGGCCGCCGGATCTACCGTGGGGGGCGCAGGGCGCGTTGGTCTTGGCCGCGCGTGTTGGCTGTTCGCGGATGGGCGAGGTTTCTGGACGGATTCAGCGGGCGGAATCGGGGCAACTCGACGCGTCACTGCGCTCGACGCGCCTGGTCCGAGAGTCCCCCTTCTTCACTGATGCTGATGCTGCCGTGGTCGAAGACGCCGGCTGTGGGCCGGATGATGCCGGCTTGGGGCTGGACGTAGTGGCCCAGCGGATCCGAGCTCGATGCGGCAGGTGCAGGCGGCGAATCAGGCACGTCTATGACGGCATCGCCGTCGGAGGCTTTGTAGGGGGCCAGTGGATCAACAGGGGGCAACGGATCAGGCACCGACATCAGGGAGTTCTTTTCTCCCAGATAGTCGGGTTGCGTGTTCAATTCCGGACAGCCGGAACAGACCAGGGCCGTCAGCAGGATCGGCGCGAGGGCCATAGCGCGCTCGAGGCGAAAGGATCGCATGACACGATCTCCGTGAGGTACACACAAGTTTCGGATTTTTATCAGGGAAACGCGAGAGGGCCGGGAAATTAGCACGTTCGCTCGAACGATGCTAGAGCGATTTTGTGCGGAGATTCGTGGAAAAATGCAGGGAGTTTTTATCAAGTTGCTGGCGACGGGAGCTGCTTGCGGAACAAGTGGACGTCCATGCTCGAATAGTTGAGCCGGCGGTCGGGACGCCACTCGGGGGGGACTTCGAATGCGGTCTCGCTGGCACAGCGGAAGACCAGCAGCGCTTCGGGGCTGGTAATCTCATCTCGCGCCAGTCGTTCGAGCGAGCGAAAGAGCATCGTCCCCGACTTGAGGCGCGTGGTGAACAAATACGGCGGATCGAAAAACACGACGTCGTACGGCAGAAAACCATCCCCCCCGCGCGGCCGAAATGAGCATTTCGACGCATCGGTCTGCCAGCACAGCGTTTCGGTCTCGGCCTTCAGCGACGCGACGTTGCGCCGCAGACGATCGACAGCGCGTCGGTCATTCTCGATGAACACGACGCTGGCGGCGCCGCGACTGAGCGCTTCGAGGCCGATCGTCCCCGTCCCGGAAAAAACGTCTGCGACACGCGCCCCTTCCAGTTCGGGCTGGAGCCGGTCGAACAATGCCACTTTGACGCGCTGCGTGATGGGGCGCGTCGTCTCCCCGGGGTTCGATTCGAGCTTCCGATGCCGGTATTTTCCTGCGACAATTTGCATGGGGCGCAGTGTAGCCGTCGGGTGCGGCGTCAGACAAGTCGCGGCCCCACCGGTGGACTCGCGTCCCCCGCTCGCCGGTTGTTACGTTTTCTCCTCGAGCGACTCACGGTGCCGGCGAATAATGTCCCGCGCTTCATCGGCAATCGTCTTGAACTTGGGCTTTGGTTCGGGCGGCGGAGGCGCAAGCTGAGCGGCTTTGACGATGGTCGTGTCCGACGCGTTCGGGATGTCGGTCGCCGTATCGCTTTCCGACAACCAGCCGAAGATGTCGTCATCCAGGCCGGCCACGGGCTTCGCCGGGGGAGCGCCGGCCAATTCGAAATTGATCGGGCCGATTTGCAATTTGTCGCCGGGACGCAGCAAGGTTTCGGTCTCGATTTTCACGCTGTTGACGATCGTTCCGTTCTGGCTCCCCAGATCGCGGACGAGCAACCCCTTTTCGGTGGGCGTCAGCGAGCAATGCTGGCGGCTGACCTCGGTCGAGGTCATTCGAATGAAACTGGTTTCGTCACGCCCGATGATGATCGGTTTGTCGGGGAGCTCGATCCTTTTCCCCTTGTGCTTTCCCGTGTTGACGATCAGCGCATGCATCGGAATTCCTCCGGCTGTCATTCATGCCGGGGAACCAGAACCGGCTCCCCACAATTCGGACACGTGAGCGTCTTGCCCCGGTGCTGATGGGCGACTTTGAACCGCTTGCCGCAACGGCAGGAAAAGCGGACGGGTTTGATCTCGTCGCCGCTGGAATCGTCGGCCCGGCTGCGCAGCCAGACCTCCTGAGCCGTCTGCTTGATCTGGACGAGCAGTTCGGCGGGATCGAAGGGTTTCGTCATGTAGGCGTCGGCGCCCACGCGGACGGCCAGGTTGCGCGAGTCATCGAGCTCGATGGCCGTCAGGATCAGCACGGGCATGAACCGTTCGAGGGTTTTGAGCCGCTCGCAGACTTCCCAGCCTGTCTCGGTTCCCGGCAGGATCAGGTCGAGGATCACGAGGTCGGGTTTCCTCATGACGAACATCGAGTGCGCCTGGCCCGCGTCTTTGGCGATCGTGACGTCGTATTTCTCGCGTTCGAGCAACGTCTTCAGAAACGCCGCCTCGTCGCGGTCGTCCTCGACGACCAGAATACGATGCACGATGGCTGGCGCCAGGCGCGGGTCAATGTTGCCGTCGGTACTCATCGAGCGCAACTCCGCGGCCGGAACGGTCTGGCCAGGATCAGTTCCGTCGAACGGTTAACGTGCCGGCCCGCACGAACCATTATGCTGGCACGGGCGGTTACAACGTGTCTCACACCCCACCAGAAATACACAATCCGGCGACCGGTTGCAATCGGATTTCATGGGCTGGTTTGACAATCTCGCCGACAGGCAGTCATCATGCAACTGGGATATCCTGATCGCTGTGTTTCGGAATTCTATTAAGGACCTGTGCCCACGTGGCTGACGACTCCCAAGCCGACTCTCAAATCCCTGAATCCGACCTGGTCGCGCTCGAACGCCTGGCGGAATCGTATCGTCGCGTCACGACCGAATTGGGGAAGGTGATCGTCGGTCAGAAGCAAGTGCTGGAAGAGCTGCTGATTGCCATGTTCGCGGGGGGGCATTGCCTGTTGGTGGGGGTGCCTGGCCTCGCCAAGACGCTGATGATCCGTTCGCTGGCCGATTCGCTCGAGCTGTCGTTCAATCGCATTCAATTCACCCCCGACCTGATGCCGGCCGACATCACCGGAACCGAAGTAATCCAGGAGGACAAGGCGACCGGCAGCCGCAATTTCAAGTTTCTGCCAGGACCGGTTTTCGCCAACGTCATCCTGGCCGACGAAATCAACCGGACTCCCCCCAAGACCCAGGCAGCGCTTCTGGAAGCGATGCAGGAGCACCAGGTGACGGTTGGCGGAGAGCGGCACAAACTGGCCGAGCCGTTTTTTGTACTGGCGACCCAGAATCCGATCGAGCAGGAAGGGACGTATCCGCTGCCCGAAGCCCAGCTCGACCGGTTCATGTTCAACGTGCTCGTCGATTACCCCGACGAAGAGGAAGAATTTGCGATCGTCCGGCAGACGACGGCCGAATTCGTTCCACAGATTACCGCCACGCTTTCGCAGGCGGAAGTCACGGCCTTGCAGGCATTCGTTCGCAAAGTGCCGGTGGCCGATCACGTGATTCGGTACGCGATGCAATTCGCCAGGCTCACCCGCGGCGGCCACGGCGAAGTCCCCGAGTTCATCAAAAACTACGTCAGTTGGGGAGCCGGTCCGCGGGCCAGCCAGTATCTGATTCTGGGCGCCAAGGCCCGCGCCGTATTGCATGGCCGACCGTACGTCAGCACCGAAGACGTGCTGGCCGTGGCCCGCCCCGTTCTGCGCCACCGCATCATCACTAACTTCAACGCCGAGGCGGAAGGGATCAAGTCGGATCACATCGTCGATCGGCTGGCCGAATTCATCGCCCGCGACCCGCGCCGCGCGGGCAAGGCTGGCCAGCTCCCGGAGATTTTCAAGTCGGCCGGCAGCGCTTGAACATTCGTCGTACAAATGAGCGGGGCGAGCCGGGGGTGTCAGCCCCCGGATGATCTTCCCCGGATTGTCGTGCGAATGGCGAGACGATTCTGAAAAAGTTTTCGAAGTATGGAATCCTACCAGAAATATCTGAACCCCAAGACGCTCGCCGAACTCCAGGGGCTCGAGCTTAAGGCGCGGCTGATTGTCGAAGGCTACGTCTCGGGGTTGCATAAGAGTCCGTATCACGGATTTTCGATCGAATTCGCCGAGCATCGCGAATACGTTCCCGGCGACGATCTGCGGTACGTCGACTGGAAGGTGTTCGGCAAGAGCGATCGGTTTTACCTGAAGCAATATGAAGAAGAGACGAATTTCGCCTGCTACTTCCTGCTCGACACCAGTGAGTCGATGCGTTACCGGTCGGAGCAATCGCCAATTTCGAAGCTCGAATACGGTCAATACGTCTGCGCGGCCCTGTCGTACCTGATTCTGAAGCAGCAGGACGCCGTCGGACTGGCGACGTACGACAACGCCGTGCGGAATTTCATTCGCGCCGGCAGCCACCCTTCCCACTTGAAGCAGCTATGCCATGTGATGGATCTGGCGGGCGCCAAGGGAGAGACGTCGATGGGGCCGATTTTTCATGATCTCGCCGAGCGGATCAAGAAGCGCGGTCTGGTGGTCATCGTCAGCGACCTGTTTGACGACGTGCCCAGCCTGCTGCTGGGGCTGAAGCATCTGCATCACCGCCGGCATGAAGTGCTCGTCCTGCAAGTCGTCGACCCGGCCGAGCAGGATTTTCCGTTTCAGGATCCGACGCTGTTCAAAGGGCTGGAAGGGCTGCCGCAACAGACGACCGAGCCCCGTTCGCTCCGCAAGGCGTACCAGCGCGAGTTCGAGAATTTTTTGAAAGAAGTGCGCCGCGGCTGCCGTGACTTGCACATGGATTACACCCTCTTGCGCACCGACGCGCCTCTCGACGCCGCCCTACGGACGTTTCTCACGTCCCGCGCCACGCGGCTGCATCGGGCATGAATCGTTAAGCCCGAAATCACCTTTAGATGCGCGAGATGCGAAAGTCGATCTCGCGGGCGCATGAAAAACAGAGGTGTGGCAAGGTCAGAGCATGAATGAATTTGGACATCGAGCGCGCGAGCATCGTTCGATTTTTATCGAAGGCGGTTCACGGTCAACGCCAGCGATGGCCCTGACGGATGCCGAAAGTTGCTCTTAATCTCTTTCGCGAATGCTCCGAATCAACTCCCGCAATGCTTTCTTGACAAGCGCTCCATCTGCTTCCAGAACATCATTATGGTCGGAATTCGGCAAGTCGACGAACCGTTTTGCTGCGCCCGACGCACTTTTTTCCGGCGCGGCATCGAATAGCTTCCGTCCCAGTTCATAGGGAACGATCGTGTCGCGCAAGCCGTGCAGAATGAGAATTGGGCACGTCACCTGAGGCATGCGCTCGACCGAGGAAAACCGGTCGACCAGCAGCCAGCGTACCGGCAGCCACGGAAAATGAATGGCGGCCGCGTCAGTGAGCCGGCTGAACGTCGATCGCAGCACGAGCCCCGCCGGCGGCGTGTTGCCGGCACACAGCTCGGCGGCCAATCGCGTGGCCACGCCACCGCCGAGCGACTCGCCGCAAATGACGATGCTCCGGGGCTCGACGCGTCTTTCGTCGACTAGAAAATCCCAGATCTTGCGGGCGTCCGAGGCAAGCGTCTCTTCGCTCGGACTGCCGAGGTTGTCGCCGTATCCGCGATAGTCGAAGCAAACGGCGTCGGACTCGGCGTCGAGGAGCAGCGCGAACTCATCAATCCGATAGCCGCGGTGGCCGGCATTCCCGCAGAAATACAGAACGACCGGTTTGCCGGTTTTCGGGTTGGCCGTGCCGTCGCGCAGCGTGGACGATTTGTCGGCTGAGACCTGCCACCCATGAATTTCAACCCCATCGGCTGCCTTGAAGCTGATCGGTTCGATGACGCCGCCGAGAATCTGCGTCGGCCGAACATTGAGCGTCATATCCCGTTTCGGATGATAGATCAGCGCCCGTTGCGCGATCGTAACGATGCCGACAAGGGCCAGGTACGGGGCCAAGATTAAGACCCCGACGACGCGCGCCATGCGGCGTGCAAACGATTTCTTCAAGGGGGCCGCTGGCGGCGTTGTGGTCATTGTTGCTGCGTTGAAAGTCTGATCGAAGAGCCGAGAAGCGCATTCATTCGAATTGTTTTACCCCCGAGCCGGGTACTGCCGCGAGCAGCGGTGGTCGGACTGTGTTTCGGGGCGGGCGACCGGCAGGATCACCGATCGCTCCAGCATACCCAAACTCGGGCGAAATCGAAGGCTTGCTCAGGCGGAGATTTCCTATTGTTGACGCAGGAGCAGGAAATCCGATAACATATTGGTGCTTGTGAATATGTTGCCGCGTTGCCTTTGGAAATGCAGTCGAATTGGCGTGGCGGGTTCGGAAGAATCGTCAATTCGCCGCAGGCGTTGAGCTCTTGCCAGGAGTCGAGTTGATGCTCACGATTATGGGGCGTGCCGATCAAGGCGAACAGTTCTGTGACGGCCTGTCGAGGCGGAATTTTCTGACGATCGGCGGAATGGCTCTGGGCGGAATTGCCCTGCCGCAGGTGTTGCGGGCCGAGGCCGAATCCCAGAGCGGGCCTTCGCACAAAGCGATCATCAACATCTATCTGCCGGGCGGGCCGTCGCATATCGACATGTGGGACCTTAAGCCCGATGCGCCGGTCGAAGTCCGAGGCGAGTTCAGACCTATTCAGACGAATGTCCCCGGCATCGAAATCTGCGAGCTGTTTCCCAACGTCGCGCAGGTCATGGACAAATTCGTTCCGGTGCGCTCGCTGAGCGACTCCGACGGATTGCACGACGGTTATCAGTGCATGACCGGGCGTAAAAAGGGGGGACGTCAGCCTCCAGGCGGCTGGCCGGCGGCGGGGGCCTGGATTTCCAAGCTTCAGGGACAATTTAATCCGGCGATTCCGCCCAACTTGGCGCTGATGTATACGACCGGCAACCGGACGTGGGGCGAGCCGGGGGACGGGGGCTTTCTCGGGGTAGCGCACGCGCCGTTCAACATGCTCGGCCGCAAGGCCCGCAGCACGGCCGAAAACATGATTTTGCAGGGGATTTCGCTCGAGCGCTTGCGCGACAGGGCCCAATTGATGAAGTCGCTCGATTCGTTCCGCCGCTCGGCCGACGCCAAGGGGACGATGGAAAGTCTCGACGTTTACAACGAGCAGGCGATGGGGATCTTGACGACCTCGAAGCTCGCCGAAGCGCTCGATCTCTCGAAAGAAGACCCGCGCGTTTTAGCCCGTTATGGAAAGAGCCGTGAAGCATTTCATCGCGATGGCGCGCCGTCGATGATCGAGAATTTCTGCCTGGCGCGACGGCTTGTCGAGGCCGGAGCACGATTCGTTTCGCTTAACTACAGCCGTTGGGACTGGCACGGGGCGGATGGGATGAACTTCCCCAGCTCGCGGGAAGAGTTTCCGCTGCTCGATTCGGGGTTGGCGGCTCTGGTGCAGGATCTGCACGAACGAGGGCTGAACCACGACGTGTCGGTGGTCGTGTGGGGCGAATTCGGTCGAACGCCCAAGATCAACAATCGAAACAGCCGCGACCACTGGCCGCAGGCGAATGCCGCGCTGCTCGCCGGCGGCGGAATGCGCACCGGGCAGGTGATCGGCAAGACCAACCGCTATGCGGAACATCCGACCGATCGTCCGGTGAAGTTTCAGGAAGTGTTCGCGACGCTGTATAAATGCGCCGGGATCGACGCGCGGAATATCCGCGTGTTCGATCAGGCCGGGGTGCCGCAGTACCTTGTCGAGCCGGGGATCGAGCCGATTCACGAAGTGCTGTAGCCTGCGATCAGCCGATCGTTTCGAATCGAGGGCGGAATTCCCCTGCGGATTGCCGAGTTTGTATCTCGCGCCGGCGGCGCTGTCTGTCTTCGATCTTCTTCTTTCGCGCCTCGCTGCGTTTGATCGCCTCCGGGTCGCGGGGCGCGTGCTTGACGCAAGACGGCAGGACCAGGGCGAAGACCAGAAGTGCCAGAAGTTTTTTCATGTGACGCGCATCGGATGAATGCAGCGTCCATCTTGAAAGACGTCGCCGAACGCCGGTACGAGAGCCGAATTCTCCGGTAAAGATTCGGATTTTGCCGCGCGTATCGACCGCCTCCAAAGAAATGTGGCTGCGGATGACGCAGACACGCGAGGATCATTGCCCGTGGGGCAATTGCACTATCCGCGCTCATCCGCGGCTGAACTGCGCATCTTTTTTTTTGGTTTGGCGAGAAATCGAGTTTCAAACCGGCTCCGGGTGCACCCACGGCTGGCGGTACGGACGCCGGAGCAGCTTGTTGGCATCGGCGTCGCCGACGATCTGATGGGATTGGGGGTTCCACGTCAGTGACCGGCCGAGTTGCATCGACATGTTCGCGAGAATGCAACTGGCAGTCGAAATATGCCCCTGTTCGATGTCGGCGACCGGCTTGCCACGCGTCTCGATACATCGCAATAAGTCGATCATGTGTCCGCGGATCGCGGGAGCCACATGTCGCTCGAGGTCTTTTTCGGTCTTGTCTTCCGGATATTTGTCGAGCTCCATGACGACGTCGCGGTGGATCGGTGTTCCTCCTCCCAACGGTTCGAAGTCGAAACTGTTGACGCTGAGTTTGAGCGTTCCCTTTTCGCCGTAGATCGTGGCTCCCCACGGATACTTCGGGTCGACCGGGTGCCCCCAGGTGCGATGTTCCCAGACGACGGGGAATTCGTCGAACTCGAATGTGGCCGATTGCGTATCGGAAATATTCGCCTTGCTTTTTTTGTCGATCAGAATGCCTCCTGCCGAGGAAACTCGCTTGGGCCAGCCCAGATCGAGAATCCAGCGGACCATATCGAGCATGTGGATGCACATGTCTCCGACGATGCCGTTGCCGTATTCCATGAAGGCGCGCCACGAGCGCGGATGCACGAGCTTGTTGTAGGGGCGCATCGGCGCCGGCCCGGTCCACATTTCATAATCGAGCGATTCAGGCGGAGTCGTATCAGGCGGATTCTCGCGGGTTCGCATGTGGTAGTAGCAATAAATCTCCGCCATTCCCACCTTCCCCAGGAGCCCCGGCTTGATGACGGCGTCGCGGGCTTCGATCAGATGCGGCGTGCTGCGCCGCTGCGTGCCGACCTGCACCACGCGCCCCGTACGGCGCGCGGCGGCGAGCATCGCCTGCCCTTCGACAACGTCGACGCTGATTGGCTTTTGCACGTAGATGTCGGCACCCGCTTCGACCGCTGCGATCATCGGCAGCGCATGCCAGTGATCGGGGGTGGCGATGAGCACGATTTCGAGGTCTTTTTCGGCGAGCATCTTTCGATAGTCGCCGTAGGTGCGAGGCGTTTTTTTGGAGGCTTGTCGCTCGGCAACCATGCTGGCCGCCCCGGACAGCATTTGGCTGTCGACGTCGCACAGCGAGACCACCTCGACCGGGGCGACTTGCAGCAAGCGGAACAAGTCGCATTTGCCGTACCAGCCGCAGCCGATCAGGCCGACGCGTTTGGGCTTCGAATCGGCGAACTCGGCGGCGAATCCGGAAGTCGAAGATAGAGCCCAGCCTGCGGCAGTCAGCTCGAGAAACTCGCGACGGTTCATGGCATCTGCTTTCTGAAGGGGCGAAACAATTCGATTCGGAATCGAGCTCAACGGCGCTCGCGGCGGAGCCCCAATACTGCTCCGTTGAGATTTGAATCGGCTATCCACGGATTATTGTGGACACTTTGCTACCGCGAGTTGCGGACCAGCGGCCTATTCTAACCAGCGGCGCCAACCGCTGAAAAGCGACGCGAGACATTCCCAGCCCCGGCGGGGCGACATCTCGCGCAGCGTGGACCTGCCGGCGAATTGCAACCGACTGCACTTATCGCTTTTGTGAGAATTCACTTTCTCACAGGCCGCCTTTTGAGAACCGGCACCGTGGGGCCGAAGAAGTTCCCCTCGGCCGGCAGCACGGCTCCCGAATCGTCGGCCCCCGCGGTCGGGATGATCGACGATGCTTGCGGGGTAATGTTCCCGTGCATGAGGCGCGGCGTGATGAACAGCAGCATCTCCACGGTTTCTGCAGGAGGCTGGCTGCCTGCAATGGCTTTGGACGAGACCTTGCGGTCGGTCGATTTGTCGTCCGTCGTCGAATTCGCCGGACGTTCGACGACCAATCGGCCGATCGTCAGCGTCTGGCCCAGTTGCATCTCGACCTCGGTATTGATGCGACGTGTCGTGATGCCGGGAACCGTCGCGCCATCGACGACCACAGCGTCTTTCCCGCTGAGCTCGCTCAATTCGAACGTCGTCTGCAGGCGCAATTGCTGATTTGCCAGGACTGACGCGATGACTTCCACTTGCGTCCCGAAGGTCTTGTAGCCAACTGCGGAATTGCCTCTCGCCGCCGGAACAGGAATCGGAATCTGCCCACCGTCGAGAAAACTCGCTGGGCGTTTCGACGTTGTGACCAGCGTCGGTTCCGCCAGGACGCGAATCACGCCCTTTTCGCGAAGCTCTTTGAAAAGCGGCAACCGTGCAGGGTTGGCTTCGACGACGGCCAGGCTTTGTGATTGAGATTTCACGACGACAGACCGGGCATCGCCACTGTCTTCGTCATCGGCGCCGGAGACGGCGGGCGAAATCGGGCCCAGGCCGATCATCTTGTCGAACTCCTGTGCTTTCATGCCCAGTTTTCCGCGCTGCACTTCCAGCGCCACGAATTCAATGACCACTCCGGGGGCCTGCCCCGTCAGCGCACGCAGTCGATCGACCTCTTCTTGCAGACATTCGAGCTCGGCTTCTTTGCGGCTTAAATCGCTGTCGTGGATGGCCCGCTGGCGGGCGATGCTGCGCAGCTTCGTGGCCTCGTCAGCCAGTCCCGCCGCTTCGAGGTGCTCGGCGGCCTTCAGCAGATGATCGACCGACAGATCAGGTTTTTCGGTCGCGGAGTCTCTCCCGAGGGGCTGCGCCGTCGGCACTGGAGCGGGAATCAGACGCGGCTCTTCCGATCGAACGATTGAGGCGGCGACAAGCGCCAGACAGACCGAGACCATAAATGTTCCGCGCATCGAACGTCTCCGAGAGAAAGAAGCCTCCATGCCGTCCCCGGAGCGCACCGCCCTGCCGGGACCAAGTTCGTACCTGCAAATGCCTTAATCGTCAAGTGCGGTTTTGAGCCGCACAAGGGGTGGGATCCGCACGTCAACCTCGCCGGAAACTTACGGCAGCAGGTCTTTCGCAGGAATTCGGGCGATCTCAGTCCCGTCCAGAACGAGAGTCACGAGCTCCTCGTGCGTATAGATGGCGCGACCGCGATAAGCTGGCTGCCCCTCGGACCCAGTCGGATCGTTGAACACTTCGATCCGGGCATCGACCAGGTTGATGATCCAATACGTGGGAATCCCTGCACGTGCGTAAATCCGGGCCTTGTCCTCACGGTCTTGAATCAGCGAGGATTCGGCGACTTCGATCAAGAGACCGATGTCGGGCGGGCCGGGATGCCTTGCGAGATATTCGCGCTCGAGATCACGAACGATTGCCAGATCCGGTTCGGGTTCGCTGTCGGTCATCGTGACGGCCGACTGAATTCGAATATCCCATTTTTGTGGTGTCCAGCGTCGCAACCGTTTGCTGATGATTTGGATCGTGCCGTCATGCGGAGGATTGTGTGTCATTTTCGGTACGATCCAGCCTTCCAGGAGCTCGACGCGATCATTCTCGCCGAGAATTCCATTTTCGATCAGCCGATGGTATTCGTCGACCGTAAATTGCCGAACGGGATACGGCGGCTGTGTGAAGTGCCGGTCTGGGAGAGTGACGGATGCCATACTATTTTCCAGCGTGAAAAACGCCATACAAGATGATTACGGCCCAGGTTATTCTGACCGATCTTCAACACGGCTGTCAATTTCAGAGTTTCTGCGCAACCGCATTGCGCGCCTTCCACAGCGATTCGAGCACGTACGAGACAGATTGCTCTTCGGAGAACGGGCTCATGATGTATGACTTCAGCGCGGCGACCGGTTCTCCATAGTCGGTCTCCCGGTAGCAGTCGGTCATCGAGATGACGACTCCGCGCCCCTGCACGGCCTCCGCCTGCACGGCTTCGAAAATGCGGCGATTGTAGGCGTTATATTCGCGCACTTTTTCGCGGCAGGCGAGATCGGTCTGTTCCCGTTCGGGGTACCTGAACGTATCGACGCCGTCGGGATAGACTCGGAACAGCGTCACCGGGCCGAAGTTTCCGTTATTCAAGACGTGCGTGGCGGAATGGGCCTCGAGTTGTTCGCGCAGCGTTTCGGCCATCGAGACCAGATGCCCCAACAGCGATCGCAGGCCGTTCTTGCCGAACAGCAGCAGATTCGCGAGGGCTGCCATCGGCCCGTTGCCGGCACGCGAAGTTTCCAGCGTGAACTGCCCCGGATGATATTCGCCCGATTGGAAAAGATACGGCATCGCCTGGGGACTTCGCGCCAGCCGCGACAGATCGCCCTGGTCTCGAGCGAGGAACAGGCTCGAAATATAGGGCGCAAAGCCCGTTTTATGGAAGTCGATGCCAATCGAGTCGGCCAGCCCCAGGTGCTGCATCCGGCGACGCACGCCTGCCAGCGCCCGCAGCGTTCTGCCGCGAAATCCCAATGGATTTTTATCGAAGTCGTAATCGTTGAAGACACTCCAGGCCCAGCCGATGACCGCGTCGGCATGAATGTGCGGTTTGTATTCGAGCGTGAACTCGTCGACCAATCGATCGCGAATGGCACAGATCTCGTGCAGGTCGTCAACTCCGAAAGCGTCGGTCGTCCCCATCGTGGCGATGATCGCCGCGATCTTTCGGCCTTGCTTCAGGATGTCCCGGCACATCGTTTCGAGGAGGCACGTGCGCACTTCGTTGTCGCGATCGGCGGGCACCTCGACCACGGCGTCGAATCCCAGCCCGAGCCAGCCCGCCACAGTTCGACCGGCATAGTGCGCCCGCTCGGAACAGACAATGTGCGCCGGTTCCTTCAAACCTGACTGCATCGTTCCAGGGCAGGCCTTTTCGAGCCCGATCTTGGCGCCGTACAGCGTGGTCCCCGTGCCGCCGAATGTGAACACCCCGGCCGATTTATCGGGTTCGTAGCCGACCAGGTGCGCGGAGATGCTGGCCGCCTCGACCTCCGCCAGCGCCACTCGCTGCGACGATTCTTCGCTGACGAGATTCGGGTTGTAGATCGAAGGCAGCAGGCTGCCGATAATGCTGGGAATCGTCGGTGAGGGGACCACGTTCACCTGCGATCGGGGATGACCCCAGATGAACATGCCCGACAGGTATTCGACCAGCCGCGTCGTGACCTGTTCGAGTGCTTGCGGCTGCTCTTCGATCCGCGACTGCCGGGCGGCAGCGTAATCGATCTGAACCGGTTTCCCCAGAAGCGGCAGGACCGACTTCATGGCGTCGACCTGGTCGAGCGCCCGCAGAAAGGAAAACACGAAATAAGCGTCGTGAACCCGGTCGGAAACCGGCTTCGGGAAGGCCTGCCTCAGGTCGGATACAATCTGCTGATAGGGGGCTGTCATCGCGTCAGCATGAACTCAAGCGGCTTGATGAGTGTCAATTCTCTATAGGCCCACCGGTCGTACCCGGTGGGCCCGAACTATAGCAAGTCTCGCCGTTTCACGCCCAACCAGTTTACCCCCCGTTCCTGCCTCGTAAAATCGGCCCCTTCAATTCTGAATGTCCGGCTATTAGAATCCGACGTGGCCGCCCGCACGGTTGCGGGCCTTGATCTGATGTGGAGCTTGTGGATTCGATGAAAACCGACGAATTGCGTGAACGATACCTGGCATTTTTCGAGAGCAAGGGCTGCGTCCGGCGGCCCAGCGACGTGCTCGTGCCCCGCGGCGACGAGTCGGTGCTCTTCACCCCGGCGGGCATGAACCAGTTCAAGAACCAGTTCCTGGGGATCGGCAAGCTCGAATTCACACGGGCCACTACGTGCCAGAAGTGCCTGCGAACCGGGGACATCGACAATGTGGGCAACACGGCTTATCACCACACGTTTTTCGAGATGCTGGGGAATTTTTCGTTTGGCGACTATTTCAAAAAAGAGGCCATTCACTGGGCATGGGAGTTTTTGACGACCAAAAAATGGCTGGGGTTGGATCCCGCACGCCTCAACATCACGGTCTATCAAGACGACGACGAAGCCTACGGAATCTGGCACGATGAAATCAAAGTCCCCGCGGCGCGCTTGCGCCGCGAAGGGGAAAGCGAGAACTTCTGGCCCGCCAGCGCCCCCTCCAGCGGTCCCGACGGCGTCTGCGGTCCGTGCAGCGAAATCTATTATCAGGCGCCCGGCGCCAAGAGCAGTGTCGAAATCTGGAACCTGGTGTTTACGCAATTCAACCGCGTCGGCGATCCGGCTGACAACCTGCGACCGCTTCCCAAGAAAAATATCGACACGGGAATGGGGCTCGAACGAACTGCCGCCGTGCTCCAGGGAGTCGACAGCAACTTCGAAAACGACGTGCTCAAGCCGTTGTGTCTGGCCGCGGCGGACGCGGTCGGAATGGCCTACGATTTCGGCGCCCTGCACGGCCGTCCCTTGCGCCGCATTGCCGACCATGCCCGCGCGGTCACATTTTGCATCCATGAAAATGTGGTGCCCGACAACGGGAAACAAGGCTACGTCGTGCGGCAGCTGTTACGGCGCGCCGTCCTCGAGGGGTACCTGCTCGGGAAACACGAACCGTTTCTGTCGCGTCTGGTGCGCACCGTGGCCGAGGTCATGCGCCGTCCGTACCCCGAATTGACCGAGACGGCGCAGCGCGTGGAATTGGTCATCAAGGCCGAGGAAGAGCACTTCTTCACGACGGTCGAAAAAGGGCTGAAGAAACTCGAGCGCTGCATCGAGACGCTCCGCCACGACGGTCAGAGCGTCATCCCGGGCGACGTGGCCTTCGACCTGCACCAGACCGATGGGTTTCTGGTCGATCTTACCGCGGCGATCGCAGCACGAAACAATCTGTCGGTCGACCGCGGCCGCTTTCGCGAGTTGATGGATAAACACAACAAAGACAGCGGCAAAGAGGCGTTCGACACCGCGGTGATGAAGGCCGGCCCGCTCGACGCCCTGCGCGAAACGTGTTCGGCTACCGAATTCCTGGGCTACGAAACCACGCAGGCCGACGGTGAAGTCGTGGGCATTGTCGCGGAAGACCAGCTCGTCGACGTCGTGGCCGAAGTCGGACACGAGTCTCCCATCGCCGTCGTTCTCAACCGCACTCCTTTTTATGGAGAAGCCGGGGGGCAGGTGGGCGATACGGGGGCCCTCACCGGCCCGGATTGCGAATTTCACGTCAACGACACCCAGCGCCACGGCGGGTTCATTATCCATAAGGGGCACCTGCGTCGCGGCCGCCTGGCGGTCGGTATGCTGCTCAACGGAAAAGTCGACGCCGAGCGCCGCGCAGGGATTCGCCGCGCCCACTCCGCGACGCACCTCTTGCATCATGCTTTGCAAAAGACCTTGGGGAGCCATGCGACACAGCGCGGCTCGAAAGTCGATGAAGACATCCTGCGGTTTGACTTCACCCAGCCGCGCGCCATTTCGCGCGAGCAATTGACCGAAATCGAGAATCGGATCAACGCCCGCGTTGCCGAGGGGGCCACCGTTCTGGCCGACGTCATGGATCTCGACGCAGCACGAAAATCAGGCGCTACGGCATTGTTCGGCGAGAAATATCCCGACCGCGTCCGCGTCGTCAGCATGGGAGATTTCAGCCGCGAACTGTGCGGCGGAACTCACCTGTCGAACACCGGTCAAGTCGGCCTGTGCAAGATCGTCGGCGAAGAATCGGTCGCCGCGGGAACCCGCCGGATCACGGCCCTGACCGGCGGCAAAGCACTCGAAAAGGTTCGTCATGATGAGCAGATGCTGGTCGAATTGGCGCAGATCGTCAAAGCGCCGCGCATTGAAGACCTGCCGCAGCGCGTGTCGAGCCTGGTCGAAGAGGTTCGCACGCTCAAGCACAATCTGCAAAAGGCGAGCGCCCAGGCCGCCGTGGGCCTCGTCGATGAATTGATCGCCAAAGCCGTCGACGTGAACGGGGTGAAGATCATCGTCCATCAGGCCGCCGATTGGGATGCCGACACGATGCGCGCGCACATCGACCAGCTCCGCGGCAAGGTCTCGCCGCTGGCCGTCTTGTTCGGTTCGGGAAGCGACGGCAAGGTGCTGCTGATTGCCGCGCTCAGCAAAGAGTTGGTCGAGCGCGGTCTCAGTGCCGGAGAGTGGGTGAAAGCCGCGGCTAAAGTCGTCGGCGGCGGCGGTGGCGGCCGCCCGGACCTGGCACAGGCCGGCGGAAAAATCCCCGAAAAGCTCCCACAGGCAATGGCTGAGGCAATGGAGTTTCTGCGCAGCAAAATCTCGGGTTAAGGTGCCATTTCGGGAAAGTGACCGGCAATGCACAATCTAAAACCATATCACGCTCCCGGACCCGTCACCCTGAATCGGACGATCAGGTTTCTTATTCCACGGCGGCCGCGCAATGATGCCGAGCTGCGGGCATGGCAGGATCGGGCCGATAGAATCGCGGCGAAGTTCGCGTGCTACGGAGAATTGGTTTTCAGCGGAACGCCAACGGAGCCGCGCGGGACAGACCAGCCGGCCAGCGTCATCATTGACGATGGTGGGCAGATAACGGGGACCGTCGACTC
Source organism: Planctomycetaceae bacterium (assembly GCA_036501235.1). Taxonomy (GTDB): domain Bacteria; phylum Planctomycetota; class Planctomycetia; order Planctomycetales; family Planctomycetaceae; genus JACQFH01. The sequence goes on along the minus strand of DASYAR010000033.1, from coordinate 1,382 downwards.
TTCGGTTCCGTGCGATTTCGATTTCTACCGCTGAAGTCGACGGGATGCAGTTGAGCGCCCACTGGCCTGTAATGCGTTCGGCTGTCCAGAATCGACCGAAACCGAGGTCTCGCGCTCGAAACGGCTTCGTATACGCCTCGCTGAGGGCCTCGGGCGATTCGGTTCGACCCGTAGGACGTCCTCAATTCGGGTTCGGGTCAGGTTGATTCGGACGGCGCGTCCGAGTCCGCGAAAAAGAAGCTCCGGTGATGAAGAAGGGGTAGGCCGATGGACGATTTGCCGCCACGCTATGTCATCGTTGCGATGAACTGTGTCGGGTTTGTGTTGTCCATTTCCGGGCTGCTCGCAATGACCGTTTTCTATCGACAAATCGAAGGTCTGGAAAAGCGTCTCGGATTACCTCCGGTCGGTCCGCAGATTTCTGGGATTTTTCGAATCTTGGCGGCCATCGTAAGCGCGGGCGCCTTCGTCTTCTTCTCAGCGTGCCTCGCAGGCGGGCGCCTGCCTGAAATCCCTTGGATTTGAGGCGGAAAATATCTGGCAAGCGACTCGGGATTCAGGCGATCGGCTGCGGCAACCGTGACGGGGATTGATACGTCCGGTTTCACGGGTTCCCCGCTGCGATTCGGCCATCGAGAAACGGCGGCCACGAGATGCACACCGAGCGTGTGCCGACAGAGGTTGGGTGGGTTGCTGAAGCATTACGAGCGGGTGGCGGCGTAGAGGTGTGATTTCAGAACAACCTGACACGAAGCTTGATCGAGTGGTTGGGAGTTCGCCTTCAAAAGAGGTTTGATCAGGACCGCACGCATCTCGCCCGTCAATTTAATCCGAAGATGTCTCACCCGAATTGGCCGAATTTCTGGGACGGTCAACTGTTTTCAGTTTGGCCGCGAACCGCCCCAGGACAATTGCCGTCCAGCGCCGTATTGATTTCCCGAAATCTGGAAAATTGGCATTTTGCGCGGTCGACCGGCGCGAATTGGACATTCCTGAGTATAGGGCATGCCACTGGCCCATTTATCGAACGTGCCCTAGAATCGCACGAATCGGCCGTTAGAAATAGGGTCGGGTCGTGAATGACGGATCAGAATTCCGAAACCCGAGACTCCCCAATACTCTTCAACCGGAGAAACTGAAACATGCGGCTGCGCAATTCGCTCAAGTCACTGACGTGGAGTTCCTTGTTTCAGTCGTCGCGCAGCCGGATGCGGCGTCGCCGTCTGGATTATCCACCGATCGGTATCGCGGCCGAAGTTCTGGAGCTACGGGCACTGCTGTCGTCAGCGAACGTGACGGCGGCGGTGTCTGGCACGTCGCTGACACTGACTAGCGACAACAATGGCAATCACAACGTAGATGTCTACCGTAAAGATGCCACG